>DASWJX010000001.1:0-1559 GCA_036396915.1 Geopsychrobacteraceae bacterium
GTCTCGTATCCGGCACCATCCGCAACATCACGCCGGACCAGCCGGTGCTCGGCGCGCCGACGACCATCGAATTCGCGGGGGAAAATCTTACGGGATTGCACTCCGTGAAACTGGATGGCGAGATCAACCGCGTCGACCCGGCCAGGCCGCACGATTCGGGCAACCTGAACATCCGGGGATACCGCCTCTTGAACCTCGCCTTGTCCACCGATGAAACCCTGCCGATCTCGGTGAAAGAGGCCTGGATGGATCTTGACCTCAAGGCCGGCTTGCGCGGCGAGGTGCTCGATGCCGGCCTGACGGCTACCCTGCAGTCGGTCCGGATCACCACCGGCACGAAATCGGATGCGGACGCCGTCGCCAGGGCGGTGGCGTCCGCGCTGTCCACCATCACATCCCTGCACCTCAAGGCCGGCATCACCGGCACGGTCAAACACTATGATGTCCGCTTGTCATCCGACCTTGACGAGGCACTGAAGAAGGCCCTCGGCAGGCAGATGCAGGAGCAGGCGGGTAAGTTTGAGCGCCAGTTGCGGGCGGCGATCGCGGAGCAAGTGAACAAGCCGCTCGGCGACCTCAAGGCCGGCTTCGGCGGTCTGAACGGGATCGGCGACCAATTGGCCACCCGCCTTCAGCAGGCGACCAGCCTGACCAAGAGTGGGATCAAGGACGGCGGCTTGGGCGGGCTGAAGCTGCCGTTCTAACGGCACGCGAGCATGCTGATCGAGGAGTTCCGCCAGACCGTGCCCCTCTCCCTCTCGCGCCGCGAGGATATCGACCGGCTCCGCGAGACGGCGGCCAGCCGCTTCGTCGGCGTGCGCTGAGTGACTCTGAATCAAGTCTGTTGCGATAAGAGGCGAGAACGAAGCAAGCCCGGGTTGTTCCTGGCGGTTTGTCGCGAAATCGCGCAGACGCGTCACGAGACCGGCGCATGGAGGCGCGCGGGAGGGAGGCGTCCTTGAAACAGGACGTTGCCCGACCGCGCGGCGAGCCCGCGGGTCGCAGTAGCGTATCCGCGATTGCAGCAGAAGCGTTCAGGAACGATCCGGGCGATAGGAGTTTTCAACAGCCTGCTTAAGCGCAGAGCTTGGCCGCGACGGCCAACTCCAACTGATTCAAATCCACCGGCTTCGTCAACACTTCGCAGGCGCCCAGCTCAAGGGTCGTCTTCAACAAGTGCTCATCCTGGCACGCGGTCAGCATGATCACGTTCACCGTTTTGCCCGCCTCCCGCAACTGCTTGAGGAGCTTGATCCCGTTGGTGACGGGCATGTAGAGATCGAGCAACATCAAATCGGGCGACTGCCTGGAGACCGCGGCAAGCGCTTCGTCGGCGCCGGCCGCAGTGTTGATGTCGTAGCCGCACCGCCGCAGAAACTCACCGACCATCTCGCGAATCTCGGGCTCATCGTCCACCACCAGAATTCTTGCAGGCACCGGGCCGCTCTGGGAAACGCCGGCCTTGCCCGCATCCGACACGCGCCCTCCGGCCGTGACCGACTGCTGGAGGGCGCGGTTGATCACTTGCATGATGATGTTCAGTTTGAGTCTTTGCTGGA
>DASWJX010000002.1:0-7877 GCA_036396915.1 Geopsychrobacteraceae bacterium
CCCCCGCGCGGGGGGCGACTTCCTTCTTTTAACTTATTGATTAAACAAGTAAATTTAACTGTTTTTTGCGAACATCCTTAAGCAGGACCGATCATCAACAATATATTCAATTGTCAAAGATCAAATTGACATGATTTCATATATTTAGGACCGTTGCGAAGCTCCCGGAGATTCCCGCACCACTTGAGGTTCGCTAAAGAATCAACGGCCCCTCCATATCCACGGCTTCTTTTGCTCCCACATGCTCAACCCGGTTTTTCCAGTTGGAACCCATGAAATAAAAACGCAGGCTGTCCTGCGTATCATCCATCACATCGATCAGTGATTGGCGCATTGCGGTCCACTGTGCCGGATCGACAAGGCATTCGAAGACCGAATACTGTACCCGCTGCCCGTTGTTCTGACAGATTTTCGCAATCCGGCGCAAGCGTCTGGCACCCGCTTTGTCCGAGGTGGCAACGTCATAACTCACCAGAACCATCATGATTGATGCTTTCGCAAGAAAGCAAAAGAACAGATGGCTAAGCAAAAATTTCGTCCTACAAGGCTTGGTGGTTTTTCAGGGGCGAAGGCATACATCAGGTATGTCGAGGTCCTGAAAAAACGCCGTAACGCCGTAGGGCGGACTTTTTGCGACGCCAACATCGCTCACCTCCATATAAACGGGGGATAATCGTCCAGGTCGCCGCGCAGATAACGGCTGAGCAGCTGAGCCTGGGCAAGCGGCAGCATGCCGATGGGGATTTTCTCCTTAAGAAAGGGATGCTCTATCTCCTCCTGTTTTCGTTTCTGGTAGGCCACCAGCAGGCCTTTTCTGGTTTCATCATCCATTTTGACCGCACCGGATTCGGTGATGGTAAAGCCTTTTTTCTTCACCTGGCCCAGGTTGATCAGGGACAACGCCAGGCGGTCGGCCAGCATCGGACGGAATTCTTCCATCAGATCCAGCGCCAGACCTAATCGACCGGGGCGATCGCGATGCAGAAAACCGACGGCGGGATCAAGCCCGACGCTTTCCAGTGCAGAGCGTGCATCGTGGTAGAGCAGCGCATAAAGGAAAGAGAGCAGGCAGTTCACCCGGTCGAGCGGCGGCCGGCGATTTCTTCCCGTGAACCGAAAGTCGCTTTTTTGCGCAACGATCAGATGATCAAAGACATCAAAGTAATCCCGCGCCGCCCTGCCTTCGATACCGCGGATTTCATCCAGCACGGTCTCGGACAACAGCCGTTGAGCATAGCGGGCAAAGACCTTGCCGGTCTGTTCCAGATTCACGCCATCGGTTTTTTCCGGGTGATCACGCAGCCCTCGATTGACGCTCACCCGACAATTGGCGACCTTCCCCACAACAAACATCCGAGCCATGCGGGCCGACTCCCGGTCGCAATCGGCCCGCCGATACTGCTCGCGCCGCAGCAGCACATTGCCGGAAACCGGTCCCTGCAGCCGCGCCAGGAACTTGCCGTATTCGGTCATGAAGCTGACGGCAACGTCTTTTTCGGCGCAGTGCCCGAGCAGAAAAGGGCTGCACGACACCTGACCGAAACAGACGATGGAACTCAGGGTATGAATCGGCAAACGCAGTCTGCATTCCCGCTCGACCTTGACCACGACGGTTTCCCCTTCTTTGTGCAGATAGGCCCCCTGCGTGGTCACGTAGAGCGTGTTGAGCATCTTCCTCATGATTCCTCCTCCCCTCCCAGCATCCGGTTCAGATAGCGACTGACAGAACGTCCCGAAGCGCAGCTTTGCGGCAGGCAAAGCCCGAACATCGAGCAGGCGTCGCACTTCTTGTCATATTTGGCCGATGGTGTTTTGCAGCTTTGTATCAGCTGATGGGTGTTGTCGATGACGGCCTGGGTCAATTCCCTGAGGGCAGCATCAAGCAACACCTCTTTCCTGCGCCGTTGCTGACCGTAAAACAGGGCTCCACTGTCGATCCGCACGCTCAGCATCTCTTCGAGGCAGAGCGCCTGGGCGCAGAGCTGCACCTCGTCGCAACGGTCTTTTTTCGGCTTGCCGCGCTTGTATTCCACCGGATAAATCCGGCCGTCAGGATGAAACTCCACCACATCCGCCTGCCCGGAAAGCCCCAGTTGCCGCGAACAGAGCGGCAGGGTGCGCACCACGCGCACCCCGCCCTGATGGTGCGCTTGCCCGCTGTCGGCCCGCTCGTGCAGCACCTTGCCTTCGGCTGTGAAACGGTTTTCCGACCATTGCTGCTCGATGTGGATCAGCGCGCACTGGCGCGGGCAGAACTGGTAGTGCTGCAGGGCCGAAAGCATGATGTAATCGGCTTCGTCGTACAAAGTCCCCCCCTTTCAAATCGAATCCGTGACAATTTGTCACGGATTCACTCAGAGATATTTGCCCAGTTTGTCCAGCAACGACTTTCGTAGCTGCGGCTTATCCTCTGGATAAAGTGAAATCAGTTTTTTCCCCTGCTGCTGGTAGAGCTGCTGCTTCTTGAGCATGCCGATCTTGTAATCGGCGGTCTCCATCCCCCAGTACTCGATGTAGACGTCGAATTCCGGCAGGTAGAAGTCGGGGCGGATGGCGTAACCGTCGAGGATGCGGAAGCGTTCGTCATAGCGATAGCGGATCCGCTCGCCGTCCAGGGCCTCGCAGATCAGCCGCTCGCCGTCCGACTGCACCCAGGTGCCATCCTTGGCGCGGATGTTCTTCTGCAGCTCGACCTTGGTTTCGAAGTTGCGCCTTTCCAGAAAGACCTCGTCGAAGCAGTAGTTGCAAAAAGGGCGCTGAAAGGCCTTGTGGCTGCGGACATATTCGTCATGTTCCAATCTGACGCCGCAGCGTTGGCAGCAGTGCTCCGCTTGCCTCTCTGCGATCCGACTCGCTTCCTCGATCACCTCTATGGCGCGCTTGGCCCCCGTGTTGTTGTATTCCTTCTCAACAGGGCTGATTGCCATATCACGCAGATCAGCAAGGGCACATTTTGCCCCTGTACCAAATGCACTTAATGCTCGTGCGGCGTATTGTCGCACCTGGGGTTTAGCGTCTCGCAGCATCGGAATGAGAGCGGAGACAGCCATACCCGCATTGACCAACCCTGCCAATTTGCCGATAGCCGAAGCAGCCAACCGCCGCACATTCGCAGCCGGCAGTCGGGTCAGTTCGACAAGTTCCGGCAATACAGACGGATCGCCGGAGTTCCCCAGTGCAACCGCCCGATCACGAAAGTGTTTTTCTAATTTTTCGTCCACAGACTCCCCTCAGTCATCAGCAGGCCGTGACAAATTGTCACGACCTGAATTCCGAGGGAGGGGACGAAAGGTCCCCTCCCCTTGTGCTGCCTACAGCTTTTCGATGATCTCCACTCCGTCCGGCGCCAGGCCGACCGTCACATCGTAATCCTTGAACGACCGCGCCGGGCCTTCCGACCTTTCATTGCGCCGGATGTCGATCAGGTCGAAGAGCTTGTGGGCGGGGGCGTTGCCGAGCTTGTCTTGGTGCTTGAAGACAAAGAGTTTTTGGCTGCTCATCAGACCGCGTGCCGCGGAGCGGTCATGCTCGAACATGTTGACCAGCGCATTCCAGAGCAGCTCCAGATCCTCTTCACCGAATCCGGTCTTCTCCGCCAGCGGCGCGGAAACGAACCCCTGCGCCACGTACAATCCGTAAGGGACGATGTGCTTGCGCCCCATGGTACGCTCTTTTTCAAGATCCTTTTCGTTGGTCACCGCCATGCGGGTAATACTGACTTCCTGCGAGACGATCGGCTCAACACTCTTGGCGAAGGCTAATTGCACCGGACCTCGGACCTGGCCGCAATTTACCTCGGTGGTCATGACAGCGCCGAAGCTGCGGATATCAAAAAAGTTGGAACACATCCAGCCGGTGACCTTTTTCGCGTCCTCGATTTTTTTCGGAAGTTTTTTGGCTTCAGACTTCAGCTCAAATGCCTTGTAGGCCATCTCGTTGGTGCGGTTGAGAACCGCTTTTTCCTGCACATAGATATTGAACCCCTCGCTGCCTTCCTTGGCGAGGGCTACATGATTACGGATTTTACGCTTCAGGCAGACATCGGTTACCAGCCCGTGGCCGGTTTCGGGATCGAAGCGCGGCATGTTGCCGGCATCGGGATCGCCGTTGGGATTACCGTTTTGGACATCGAACAACAGTGTAAATTCATAGCGATTGGCGATTACGGTCATGGTTTAACCCTCCTGAGTTTTCTTGGTGTAGAAGTCTTTTCGTTGATGATAGTAGCCGATCATGAACAGCCCCTGTTCTTCGGCCTTCATGGTTTTCGGGTAATCGGAGAATCCGGAAATAATGTCTTGCGTCATGATATCGTAATGAAACGCGCGTCCCTTCTTTTCCTGATCCTTCTTCAACTTGGCGATGTGGTTGGCCGAGTTCTTAAGCAGCATGTGAAAGACCTGCCCCGGTGTAGCGGCAGCAGAGGCCAGGTAGCGGTCTTTGATAGTCGCGTTGGAATTGGGAATCGCCTCTTCCTGCGCCTTTTCCAGCACGGCAAAGAGCCGCCCCAACAGATAAGGGCGATCAGTCCTGTTCAAGTCGAGAGCCACGGGAACCTCCTCCATAGGTGTATTGCGCAGCAGATAGGCTTTGAGCAGTGCGGCGCGAAAATAGGTGACGCTGTGTTCGGCGCGGATGCGATCGAGCACGACGGGCAGCAGATTTTGCGGATAGGCCGCACCGGTCAGCATGGCGCGGGTCAGGCCGCCGGCGAGCACCGGCGAAATATTCTCCGACTTACCGAGGGTAGCGGTCTGCACCAGCAAGCGCCACAGGGGCGGAAACTCCGGCTCGCTGTCGAACTGGCGCACGATGTTGAGCCGTTTATAATGCTGACCGATCTTTTCCAGCAGATCCCCGAGACTGCTCTCCTGCCAGAAGCGGATCGACAGACGCGCGGCATTGGGGGCCAGACCGAGGATGTAGAAACTCATGTCGGGGTCGATCTCGGGCATGAAATCGACCGGCCTGCGTCCGTCACGGATCGCCTTGAGCAGACCGAGGACTTGCCCCGCGGTTTGTTGGTCATCCTGTTCACCGGCCTCGTCCTTTTCGGTCGGCGGATCGAACAGATCGGCCAGAAACGACTCGGCCTTGGTCGGACGCTTGGCCCAGAACACATAGGTCGTATCACCGATGGTGATTTTCTGGCGGCTATCGGCGGACAACAGTGAATTGAGCGCTGTGGTATAGGCAAAGGCGGAGGTTTCAGCCACAGATGCTTTATCTTGTCTGTAGGAGACAAAGGCCGTGGCGTTGAAGGACACAATATAACCGCCCGAGGTCTGACCACCCCGCACCCCCTTGATCGGAGTGTGAACCCGCGCCAGCGGGACTTCCTCTTCGCCGGTGATCAGGCACTGCCCGAGGGGCGCGTCGGAACTCTCCTGGCCATACTTCAGCCATTCGCGCTGTATCGCGCTGCGGTCATGAATAAAACCTGGCGTACCATCGAGACGAAACACCAGATTGGCATTGCAGATATCCTCCCAGGAGTGCTGAAAGCGGGTCACAGCCTCCTCGCTCTGCCCGCAGTCCCATAGCTGCAGAAATTTATCGACAGCAGAAAACCCTTCGTCTTCGACATTTCTGCCGACCGACTTGAACAAATCATTGAACGCATCGAAACGTTCCCGATTCTTCGCTGTCGCCCCGTCGGCGTCGGCACCGAAAACATAGGCGGCCTTGTCCCAGAGAAAGTTCGCCTTGACGCCCGAGGTTCTGGTGACCGCCGCCGGCACCGGCATCTTGCGCGGCCGCAGATTCCTGCCGCTTTTCTCGCGCAGATCCTCGATGCCCCGGAGAGTACCGTCCTCTCCGAGCACCAGGGCGAAGGAGATGTTTTCGATGCTTGTGCCATAGGACGGCATCGCGGAATCGGATTCGTCCAGCATCCGTTCGTAATAACCATTGAGAGCATGCAGCATCATGTACGCACCTCCCCGGAGAGGGGCGGCGGCGGAGCAATGATGCCGTTTTCCATCTGCGCCCGAAAAAAGAGCGGCGTCATGTCGTTGGCGAAGTCGATATCGAGGAGCATGTAGCCGAGGTCTTTGCTCTGACCGGCATAACAGGAAGCAGGCACATCGTCCTCGACCAACTCGAATGAGGCCGGAAACTCGCGACAACCCAGAGCGGGCTGATGGAAGAACTGCCCCTTTTTCGCGCGGCGGCGAAAGATATCGAGATGCTTTCCCTCGTTGTCTTCCGGGCCGACATTGCCGGTCATTTCGAAATGCGCCTCGATGACATACTCGACGTCGCGCAGCAGTGTCGAGGCGCGCTGCTGGCGGTTGTTGCCGTCATCGACCAGGAAGTAGAGCGGCTTTTTGTCCCGCATGGCGGTTGTGGGGTTCGGTTTGGGGATTTTGGAACTGACTTCGTTGCGACGAATATTGTCGAATTTGATGGGACGCAGCACATGAATCTTGTCGACCACCCAGCGAATCGCGGGCTTCCAGTGGATCGCCTCCAGAATTCCACGCGCGGCCGAAGGGGTCATCACGTCGTAGGAGACGCGTTCGACCTTCATTTCGGGACGGGTAAAGCAGGCATAATCACCCCACACCCGTAGCTTGATTCCATACGCCATAGGCTTCCTCCTTGATTATGAGATTTGCGGGCCACCGAATCGACGGCCCGCACTGTTCCAAACTTTCTCAATCTTATGTTTCAATCCACGCCCTTCTCAGGGCGACTTTGGAAGCACACCTATGGAGGCTCCAGTTCAAGCTCAAGGTCAATAAATGTCTTACCGAACAATGCCAAACGTGCCCTGAATCGCATGCAGACCTCCTTTCACCCAATGAAAGTCAGCCTAAAGGAGAAAAAATCACAGGTCAATAAAAATCTTCATAAGCTTGAGAAAGTCAAAAATCAATTAAATCTTCAGGATTCCAAACCTGACTCCGCTCAACACACAACCCGACATCATCACAGTAAACTCGCAAATTCCTCAATACCGGAAATCTTTCATCGAGAAGCTCCAAAGCACCTGCCTCATTCAGTGCCCGATATTCATTGGACCGGACAGCAACACTGTACTGCTGCAGCTTTCGCAAAACCGAACGGGGGAACTCCGAGTAGCGCAGTTGCTGCACCAACTTTTCCGCCTCCGGCTCTATTGGAACAATCACACCGATGCTTTCGTCCTCGATAAAGCGGAAATCCTCTGCAACATCCCGGAAAGGAAAATAGAGTTCTGGCGTCAGCTGTCGTTGGGACGGAAATCGCGCCAGGATCTTTTTCTTGTCCAGCTCCTGCACGTCGTACAGCAGCTCGAAATAACGCCGCATCGCTTCAAGCCCGAGCGGATCGGCCTCGGGCAGACTGCGCAACACCTCCCCGGCACGCGAAGCACAGCGCTTCACCCAGGGCATGCGCGGTGGTTTTTCCGGCTCATACACGTAGACCTGTCCGAGCTTGCCGGAATCATTCAATCTGCCCTCGCGGTTACAGCGCCCCGCCGCCTGAGCAATGGAATCAAGTCCGGCCATGGCGCGATAGACCGCAGGAAAATCAAGATCAACTCCGGCTTCAACCAGCGAGGTGGACACGACCCGGCACGGCTTACCCTGTTTAAGCCGTGCGCGAATCTCCTCCAACACCCGCCGGCGATGGACTGGGTACATGTTGGTGGAAAGGTGATAAGTGCCCTCTTCGCCCGGCAACTGTTCAAACAGGGTCCGCGCTTGCGGCTTGGTGGAGACGATACAAAGCACCTGCCTTTCCGCCTCAATCCGCGCGGCTAAGTCTTCATCAGTCAATGTGCCGATAAATTCGACCTGGGTGCGCCGCAGCCCATCGTACAGTTCCTGCGGTGCGCTGATGATCTCGTGAATTTCCGGCAGCGCGCTGCGTAGATTGCTTTGGTCGTC
>DASWJX010000003.1:0-7282 GCA_036396915.1 Geopsychrobacteraceae bacterium
CGTCGGCTACAAGACCGGTGAAGCTCCGGCCAAGATAGCGATCCGCAATGATCAGTCAACCGGTGGTGTCACCTCCGGTGCGGTGACCGTCTCCAAGGGGATCAAGCTGGGGCCTGGTGCGCCGCCGACTGGCGAGGCCATCATCATTCCGCCGCCCAAGGAAGCGCAATCTCAATTGAAAAAGAAAATTCAGGTCGCGACAGGTGTTATCGTTGAAGCAGAGAACACTCCGGCGATTTCTATTACCTCCGAGATAGTTCACTGGCTGAAAAAATAAGCCAATCACGATCTGCACCCAAAAAGGCCCGAAGCAAAAATGCTTCGGGCCTTTTTGGGTTAAACGGACAACCAGGGCTCAGGGCTGCCAGACCTTCAGCAGCGCCTCGGCCATTTCGGCCGGAGAATCGGCGACGCTGATGCCGCACTCGCGCAAAAAGGCCTTTTTGCCGGCGGCGTCCCCCTTGCCGCCGGAGATGATCGCACCGGCGTGGCCCATCCGTTTGCCGGCCGGGGCGGTGGCGCCGGCGATGAAGGCGGCGACCGGCTTGGTCATGTGGTCGCGGACGTACTCGGCGGCCTGCTCTTCGGCGTCGCCGCCGATCTCGCCGATCATGATCACCGCTTTGGTCTCGGGATCTTCCTCGAACATTTTCAGCACGTCGAGGTGGCTGGTGCCGTTGACCGGGTCGCCGCCGATGCCGACGCAGGTGGTCTGGCCGATGTCGCGGCTGGTCAGCTGCCAGACCGCTTCGTAGGTCAGGGTGCCGGAACGGGATACCACGCCGACCGGGCCGGGCTTGTGGATGTAGCCGGGCATGATGCCGATCTTGCACTGGCCGGGGGTGATGACGCCGGGGCAGTTGGGGCCGATCAGGCGGCAGTTTCTGTTCTCCATGTATTTCTTGACCTTGACCATGTCGAGCACCGGCACGCCTTCGGTGATGCAGATTACCAGTTCGATGCCGGCATCGACCGCTTCCATGATCGCATCGGCGCTGCCGATCGGCGGTACGTAGATGACCGAAGCGCTGGCGCCGGTCTGCTTGACGGCATCTTCCACCGTGTTGAAGACCGGGAAGCCGTCGATTTCGGTGCCGCCTTTGCCGGGGGTGACCCCGCCGACCATCAGCGTGCCGTAATCTCTCGCTCCTTGCGCGTGGAACAGGCCGGTGGCGCCGGTAATCCCCTGGGTGATGACTTTGGTATGTTTATCAATGAGAATGCTCATCGTCGTCTCTCCTTATCCCTTGATTCTTTCGCAAAAACTCAGAGGGTGGCTAAGCAAAAATTGCGTCCTGCAAGGCTTGGTGGTTTTTCAGGGGCGAAGGCATACATCAGGTATGTCGAGGTCCTGAAAAATCGCCGTAACGCCGCAGGGCGGACTTTTTGCGACGCCATTATCCCTTAATCGCTTTGACGATCTTGGCGGCGGCATCGGCCATGCCGTCGGCGCTGACGATATTCAGTCCGGATTCGGCCAGCAGCGTTTTGCCCAGCGCGACATTGGTTCCTTCCAGCCGGACCACCAGCGGCACCTTGACCCCGATCTGCTTGGCCGCTTCGATGATCCCGGTGGCGATGACGTCGCACTTCATGATGCCGCCGAAGATGTTGACCAGGATCCCTTCGACCTTGGCGTCGGAGAGGATGATCTTGAACGCCTCGGTGACCCGTTCGATGGTCGCGCCGCCCCCGACGTCGAGAAAGTTGGCCGGGTCGCCGCCGTAATGCTTGATGATGTCCATGGTCGCCATCGCCAGGCCGGCGCCGTTGACCATGCAGCCGATGTTGCCGTCGAGGGCGATGTAGGAGAGATCGTACTGCGAGGCCTCGATCTCCATGTGATCTTCTTCGTCGTAGTCACGCAGATCGCGGATGCGGATATGGCGGAACAGGGCATTGTCGTCGAAGTTGATCTTGGCGTCGAGACAGAGCAGATCGCCTTCGGCGGTCAGCACCAGCGGATTGATTTCCAGCAGCGAGCAGTCGGCTTCGACAAATGCCTTGTACAGGTTCATCAGCAGCGGCACCGCCTGTTTGACCTGGGGCATGGCAAAGCCGAGTTTGAAGGCGATCTTGCGGGACTGAAAGGCGGTCAGGCCGACCACCGGATCGACCGCTTCGAAAAAGAGCTTTTCCGGGGTTTTGGCGGCAACCTCTTCGATATCCATGCCGCCTTCGGCTGAGGCCATCAGGGTGACCTTGTCGGTGGCCCGGTCGACCAGGAAGGAGACGTAGAATTCATCGGCGATGTTGCTCCCTTTTTCGATCAGCACCCGTTTGACCACTTTCCCTTGCGGGCCGGTCTGGTGGGTGACCAGGGTCATGCCGAACATGGCGCGGGCGTACTGCTTCACTTCGTCGGCGGTTTTGGCGATCTTGACCCCGCCCCCCTTGCCGCGCCCGCCGGCGTGGATCTGGGCTTTGACCGCCCAGGGACCGTCGCCGAGACGTTTGGCCCAGTCGCGCGCCGCGTTGGTGTTGTAGACCACGTGCCCGTCAGGTACCGGAACACCGAAGTTGCGTAGAATCGCTTTGGCCTGATACTCGTGAATGTTCATCGCGTCCTCACATGGTTGGAATAACGACGGGGAGCGCCGGATCGGGCGGGTTCCCGCGGACAAGAAAGAAGCAGGGAGAGTGCGGTACAGAAAGCGTATACATGACTTGTCGGCAGATTGTCAAGTGGCCTGACCATCGCCCGGCCTGATGATTGGCAGAACGCTGTTGCACAACTATAGCCGGGCGTTGTCGGCGGACAAGTGATGGCAACAAAAAAACCGGTCGACGCACACTGGCCGACCGGTTTTATAGCGTGCAATGCTGTTTGTCCGGGTCGCTACTTGACGCTTTCCCAGTCGGCAAGAAATTTTTCGATGCCGATATCGGTCAGGGGGTGTTTGGCCAGTTGCGTCATGACGCTGTAGGGGATGGTGCAGATATCCGCACCGATCAGGCCGGCGTTGAGGACATGCAGCGGATTGCGGATCGAGGCGACGATGATTTCGCTGGCGTAGCCGTAGTTGTCGAAAATGGTGCGGATCTGCTCGATGCCTTCCATGCCGTCGTGGCCGACATCGTCAAGCCGGCCGATAAAGGGCGAGACGAAGGAGGCTCCGGCCTTGGCCGCCAGCAGCGCCTGCAGCGGGGAAAAGATCAGGGTGACGTTGGTGCGGATGCCGTCGGCGCTGAACTGTTTGGTGGCTTTCAGCCCTGCTTCGGTCATCGGCACCTTGATGACGATATTGCTGTGAATCCCGGCCAGTTCGCGCCCCTCGGTGAGCATGCCCGGCGCATCAAGGGCGATGACTTCGGCCGAGATCGGGCCGTCGACGATGCCGGTGATCTCGGTAATCACCTCCTTGAAGTCGCGACCGCTTTTGGCGATCAGCGACGGGTTGGTGGTGACGCCGTCCACCAGGCCCAGTTCATGGGCGGTGCGGATCTGGGCGACGTCGGCGGTGTCGATAAAAAATTTCATCGGTGTTCTCCTGCGGGATAGGTGCGAAACAAGATGGCGTCGCAAAAAGTCCGCCCCACGGCGTTACGGCGTTTTTTCAGGACCTCGACCTACCTGATGTAGGCCTTCGACCCTGAAAAACCACCAGGCCTTGCGGGTCGAAATTTTAGCTTAGCCATCGAAAGAGTTTTTGCGACGCCATCTTATTTATGGCCGGCACGATACAGGTTTCGGCACTTTTTGGAACAGAAATAGTGCTGTTTGCCGGCGACGGTTGTCGAAAGCGCATCGTTGACCGGGACGTAGGCGCCGCACTGGGGGTCTTGGACCATGGTCTCCCCCTGGCGGGACCGGACGGCCGGGTTTGGCTTTTTATTGAGCGGCCGCAGCAGCGCCTTGACCGCCGTGTAGCCGAGGAAAAAAAGCACTGCCAGAAGGATAAGACGGATCATGCTCGCTACCATTTCTCAAGAATTTTGCGGATGCCCACCGGTTCGGGCAGGGCGCTCAGCAGCTCGTTCACGGTCCGCCGCAGCCGGGGATGCCGCAGGCCGGGAGCCAGGTCGGCAAGCGGCAGCAAAACGAAATGTCTGCTGTGCAGCCGGGGGTGCGGCAGGGTCAGCCGCGCCTCGTCGGCGATCACCGGGCCGAAAAAAAGCAGATCGATGTCCAGCGTCCGTGCCGCCCAGCGCACCCCGCGGCTGCGTCCGCAGGCGGCTTCGATCTCCCGGCAGAGGTGGTGCAGCTGGCGGGGCGAGCGGCTGGTGCCGATCTCCAGCACCGCGTTGAGATAATCCGCCTGGCCCGGCGGGCCGCCGATGGCGGGGGTTTGATAGACGGGCGAGCCGGCAATAACCTCGATATGCGGATCTTCGGCCAGCTGCCGCCGCGCCGCGATAAAGCAGTCGAGGGGCCGGCCCAGATTGCCGCCCAGTCCGAGAAAGACCCTGTGGGTTATCGTTTTGTTCATCACGTGAAACATTAAAGCATAAGGGTGGAACGGGCGTCAATTTTATGCAGGCGAAAAGCGCCTGCGCTGTGCCGGGCGCGGTTTTTTCAGGGGCGTTGCCGGCCGGAGAAATCCCTTTACAGTCCCGCTTGAGTTGGTGTATCTTGCTCAGCCTGCGGAGAGGTGACCGAGAGGCCGATGGTGCTCGCCTGGAAAGCGGGTGTAGTGCAAGCTACCGGGGGTTCGAATCCCCCCCTCTCCGCCATTATAGATCATTCTGAACGGCCCAGCCGTTGTCCCTACCGGACAGGAGGATTGCCGGCAGAAGTGACAGCCGGGTCCCGCGCAACGACCGGTCGCTAACCCCGTCAGGCCCGGAAGGGAGCAGCGGCGGCGGCCTCAGTCGTGTGCCGCGGGGGTGCCTGGCTGTCACTTGTGTCGGCAATTCTGTTTCTGTCTGACGCCGTTCGGTTTTATAATACGCATTCAGCCCAGCTCCTTGCACTCTTGATCCAGCGCTTGGCCACGGATCCCGACTTGACTCCCCAGTGCAATTGAACGCTTCGGCGAACCTGTTCCACGGAGACCGAGACTATGTCCTACCTGGTTCTGGCGCGAAAGTGGCGACCCCAGCTTTTTGAGGATCTTATCGGGCAGGAGCACGTCAGCCGGACCTTGAAAAATGCCATCCTCGCCGATCGTGTCCATCATGCCTTTCTCTTCACCGGCGCGCGCGGCGTCGGCAAGACCTCGGCCGCGCGGATCTTCGCCAAGGCGCTGAACTGCCTGCAGGGGCCGACCACCGAACCCTGCGGCCGGTGCCCGTCCTGTCTGGAGATTACCGCCGGGCAGGGGGTCGATGTTTTCGAAATCGACGGCGCCTCCAATACCGGGGTCGACGATATTCGGGACCTGCGCGAAAATATCCGTTACCTGCCGTCGAACTCGCGCTACAAGATCTTCATCATCGATGAAGTCCACATGCTGTCGATCAATGCCTTCAACGCGCTGCTCAAGACGCTTGAAGAGCCGCCGCAACACGCCAAATTCATCTTCGCCACCACCGAACCGCACAAGATTCCGGTCACGATCCTGTCCCGCTGTCAACGTTTCGATTTTCGCAAGATCAGCACCGCCCTGGTTGCCGGTCGGCTGCGCTATATCGTCGAGCAGGAGCAGGTCGAAATTTCCGATTCCGGCCTGGCGATGATTGCCCGTTCCGGCGGCGGCAGCATGCGCGACGCCCAGTCGACCCTGGATCAGGTTATCGCTTTTTGCGGCGACAAGGTCAGCGATGAGGATCTGCAGGGCCTGCTCGGACTGGTCGATCGGCGCCTGTTGCTGGAAACGGTCGAGGCGGTGCTGGCGCGGGACGGTCGCCGGGTGCTCAGCGTTATCCAGCGGGTGGACGAACACGGCCATGCCTTCCGTCAGTTCTGCCGGCAGGTTGTCGCCCTGGTCCGCTCGCTGGTCGTGCTCAAGGTCAGCGACCGCCCCGGCGAGCTGCTCGATGCGGGTGAGACCGAACTGCAGGAGCTGAAACCGCTGGCGGAGCAGTGCAGCCTGGAAGATCTGCAGCGCATGCTGACCCTGCTGATCGGGGCGGAGGCGGAGCTGGCTCAGGCGAACTATCCGCGCCTGACCATGGAAATGGTTTTGATCCGGCTGGCCCAATTGCCGCCGGGACAGGATGTGGCACGGCTGATCAGCAAGCTTGAAGCGCTTGAAAAGCGGCTGGCGGACGGAGCGTCACCGTCGCCGTCGGCCCCTTCAGCGGCCCCGCCGCCGCCGGCCGCTCCGAACGCTCCGGATCCGCCGCCTGACGAAGCGGCGGCGCCGGCCGAGAGTGCCGCGCCGGCTGGTGGCGCGGGGCAGGAGAAGGGCTGGGCGGGACTGGTCGATTTTGTCAAATCCCGGCGGGTGCGCATCGGCTCGTTTCTGGAGCACGGCCGGCTGATTGGCGATCAGCTGCCCAACCTCAGGGTCGCACTGCCCGCCAGTTTCTACGGCCTGATCGACAAGGAGATGAAGGAAGAGCTCCAGGGTCTGGCGGCGGAGTATTTTGCCCGGCCGGTCAAGCTGGAGGTGACCTGTCTGGCCGGCAACGAAGCGGCGCCCCCTTCGTTGCTGGAGGAGCGGCGACGGCAGGAGACCGATCGGGAAAAGCGGTTGCAGAAGGATGCCGTCGAGCATCCGATGGTCAAGGCGGCCATCGAGATTTTTGAAGGTGAGGTCGGCAAGGTTACGCCGATCGATAAAGGCTTTGTTTAAACAAACATCCGGAGGTAATGGAACCATGGCAAAAGGACTCGGTAATATCATGAAGCAGGCGCAGCAGATGCAGCAGAAAATCGCGCGTTTGCAGCAGGAACTTGAAGGGCGTGAGGTCGAGGCGACCGCCGGCGGCGGGATGGTGACGGCCGTTGTCAACGGCAAGCAGCAGCTGCTCAGCCTGAAGATTGAAAAAGCCGTCGTCGATCCCGAGGATGTGGAGATGCTTGAAGATCTGGTCACGGCGGCCATCAATGAGGCGCTGAAGCAGAGTCAGGAGATGATGCAGGCGGAGATGGGCAAGGTTACCGGCGGCATGAACCTGCCCGGGCTCTTTTAGGAAGTCATGGGTGCACCCGCGGTTGTCGCCTCGCGGCACGGCCGCGGATTTCTTGCTTCGCGCCGCGGCGGCTGCTTTTGCACCAGCGCAGGTCGTGTCGCGGCGGCTTGTGCGTATACGGAAAATGATTGAATCCGCTTCCGGGTTTGTGCTAATGTTCACATTTTGGTCAGACCACTTGACCAAAATGTTTTGGGGAGATTGTATTTTTTTATCTTCCCTGAAAATATAGAACAGTATTTTAAAACTCTGGAATTGAAGG
>DASWJX010000004.1:0-41959 GCA_036396915.1 Geopsychrobacteraceae bacterium
GTTCGGCCTGGGCGGGCCGCACGAGCGCAAACCCTCGATCGAGCAGGTGATCGAAACGACGCGCACCCAGGAGGCGGCCCCGAGCGAGGCCGCCGGCCCGCGCTACCTTTACGTGGATGATGCCGGAGCGCTGCAGTTTGCAGACAGTCTCGAAGCGGTGCCGCCGGCTTATCGCCGGGAGGCCCGGCCGCTGGAGCGTTAGCCGGCCTGCTTTTACGGGGTTCCGTAAATATCGTCGCGGCGATCGGTGAGGGTGCGGATCTGGTTGCGACAGGTCACCATCTCGGAAAAATCGCAGGCGGCCACCAGTTCGGCGTCCTCCGCTTCGGCGATCGCCAGGATATTGCCCAGCGGCGAGACGATCTGGCTGAGGCCGAAAAAATCAAGTTTCCCCTGGATTCCGCAGCAGTTGGCGGCGACGACAAACAGCTGGTTTTCGATGGCGCGGGCGCGCAACAGGGTCAGCCAGTGCTGCTGGCGCGGCTTCGGCCATTCGGCGGGAAGGCAGATGATTTCCGCACCCTCCAGGGCCAGCTTGCGGAACAGTTCCGGGAAGCGCAGGTCGTAGCAGATGGCGATGCCCAGCCGGCCGATGGAGGTTTCCGCCACCAGCGAGGCGTTGCCGGCGCTGAGAAAGCGGTCTTCCCCCATGGTCGAAAAAAGATGCAGTTTGCGGTAGGAGCCGATCAGTTCGCCGCGATCGATCAGGTAGGCGGTGTTGTAGATCCTGCCGGCGGACAATTCGGGCAGGCTGCCGACGCTGACCAGTTGCAGTTGGGCGCAGTGCTCCTGCCAGCGTTCCAGCACCCGCGGGGTTTCCGCGGCCAGGGTCGGGAGGTGTTTGAAGTCGTAGCCGCAGCTCCACATCTCCGGCAGCACGGCAAGTTGCGCACCCCGCTCGGCGGCGCGCTGCAGGGCGGCAAGGGCTTTTTCCCGGTTTGCGTTGATGTTGCCGACGTCGATGTTGAACTGAATGGCCGCTGCGCTCAGCTGTTTCATTTTTTGATGCTCCAGACGAAAAGATAGAACACGATTCTGATTTTTTACAATAAATCCCTATTCTAGTGGTAATTCCCGCGGTCTTCAAGAAACCATTGAAGTAATAATGAAAAAATCGCACAAAATTGTACGGCGGGTCGCGTCTCTTGCCGACGGTTTTTCTTTGCCGCGGGCCTTTTCGCCGAAACTGTGGAAAAACTGTTTCTTAATTTCCCCGGAAATTGTTGACGAAAAATAAAGGGGCATGCTAGATATGTGCTCGTTTGTACTTGATCCAATCGGCACTTCCTCGGCATGAACAGGGCGGCCGGCAGTCATCACTGCCGGCGCTCGCGGCGCGGCCTGCAATCCTCATGGAGTCGGAATAAAAACATGAAGGCGAAATTTGCCACTTTTGTGATAATGCTGATTTTCTGGATCATCATGTCCGGCATGTTCGACGGCTTCCATTTGACCCTGGGCGTGCTCAGTTGCCTGCTGGTGGCCCATTTCAGCCACGAACTTCTCTTTTCCGAGGGCCGTCCGCCGCGACTGCGCGGCATGATTGGCCTGCTCCTTTATCTGCCCTATCTGGTCCGGCAGATTATCCTGGCCAACCTGCAGGTTGCCTACATCGTCCTGCATCCGCGCATGCTGGAGATGATCGATCCTCATCTGTTCCGCTTCGACACGACCCTGAAACGAACGATCTCCAAGGTGACCCTGGCCCAGTCGATTACCCTGACGCCGGGGACCATTACCGTCAATATTCACGAGAATCAGTTTGCTGTCTACGCCCTGACCAGAGAAGCTGCCCAGTCGTTACCGGGAGAGATGGAGCGGCGCGTTGCCAAGGCACTGGAGTCCGAATAGATGGCTGAGCATTTCATCCTGATCGCCGCGATTGTCTTGATTCTGCTGATTATGGCCAGCCTGATCCGGGTGGTCGGCGGGCCCACCGTGATCGACCGAATTCTCGGCGGCAACGTCGTCGGCACCAAGACCACGGTGCTGCTGCTGCTGATCGGCATCCTCTACGAGAGTTTGGCGATGTTCGTCGACATCGCCATCGCCTATGCGCTGCTCAATTTTATCGCCACCCTGGGGGCCACCAAGTTTTTCCTGCGGCGGCGCACTACCGACAAGGCGCTGGCGGAAGCGTTCCTCTACCAGGAGGATGCCGAGTCGTCGAACGGAGGCCCGTCTTGACCGTCATTGCGAGTATTTTCATCCTGGCCGGGCTGTTTTTTTTCGCGATCGGGGTGCTCGGGATTCTGCGCTTTCCCGATTTCTATTCCCGGCTGCACGCCGCCGGAAAATCGGATTCGCTGGCTTCGGTGCTGGTGATTACCGGCGTGGCCCTCTACAATCTGCAGGAATTCACCGTCGCCAACCTGCTGGTCAGCATCAAGATCATGCTGATTACCGTCTTCATCTATGTCGCCAGTCCCACCGCCACCTACGCTTTGACCAAGACCGCCATGATTCTCGGTTTCGAGCCCTGGGAAAAGGGGAAGAAGAGACAATGATCTGGATTCTGGATCTGTTGATCCTGCTGCTGGTGGTGATCTGCGCCATTGCCGCGATAAGCGTCAAGGATCTGCTCAGCGCCACCATTATCTTCGGCGTCTACAGCTTTCTGATGTGCCTGCTCTGGGCGGAGATGGGCGCGGTCGACGTGGCCTTTACCGAGGCGACGGTCGGCGCCGGGGTCAGTACCGTCCTCTTTATCGCGGCGATTCTGCACACCTCGAGAAGGAGCAAGGATTGAAAGCGCTGGCATTGTTGGCAACCCTGGTCACCGGGGCGATCCTCCTTTACGGAACCATGGATTTCCCCGACTGGGGCGATCCCCGCTCGCCCGCTTCGGGCGCGCTGTCCTCCCACTACATCGAGAAGGCGGTTGAGGAGACCCATGTGCCCAATATCGTTACCGCGGTATTGGGGGACTACCGGGGCTATGACACCATGTTTGAAACGGTGGTCATCTACTGCGCCGGGCTGGTCGTGGTCAGTGTTTTGCGCAGGAAGAAAGATGAGCGGCCGGAGCAGGGATCATGAAGCTTCTTCAGGAACGGACCCGCAAACAGAAGGTCGGCGAAAGCCGGATTATCCGCACCGCGGTGCGGCTGCTGGTGCCCTTTGTGCAGCTGTTCGGCCTCTACGTCATCGTCCATGGGCACTACAGCCCCGGCGGCGGCTTCCAGGGCGGGGTCATCCTCGGTGCATCGTTTATCATGCTCAGCCTGGCCTTCGATCAACAAACCTCGATGCGCTTCATGTCGGAGCGGGCCAACGCCCTGCTCGGCAATCTCGGGGCGCTGATTTTTATCGGCGTGGCCGCGCTGTGCGCCGTTTTCGGCGGTCTGTTTCTCGACTACGGCGCCCTCGACGTGCTGATCCCGCTGGGGCCGGTGGAATGGCGATCCTTCGGTATCTTTCTGGTCGAAGTCGGGGTCGGTCTGGCGGTCATGAGCATTATGGTATCACTTTTCTGGGATCTCGGCTCGGCCGGCCGGATGGATGAGGGGCTCTAGGCATGGACATGGTTCTGGCGGTGATTGTCGCCAAGTACAATTACTGGGTCTACGTGGTGCTGATGATGATCGGCTTCTATGCCATGATCGGCAAGCGCAATCTGGTCAAGAAGCTGATCGGCATGAATATTTTTCAGACGGCGATCATCCTGATGTTTGTTTCCGCCGGGGTCAAGCATGGCGCGAAAATTCCGATCCTCGACAAGTATGAGGTTCTGAAACATGGCGTTGACGCGACCGGGGTGGTCAATCCCCTGCCCCATGTGCTGATGCTGACGGCGATCGTCGTTGCGGTCAGCATCACCGGCGTTGCCCTGGCGATTCTGCTGCGGATTTATCGCGAGTACGGAACCCTTGAAGAGGACGAAATTCTGGAGAAACTCGGCAAATGAGTGCGTCTAATCTGCATATGTATGTGATGATCGCGCCGCTGCTGACGGCCTTTTTCGTCAACCTGCTCGGACGCCGTTCGCGCGCCTGGCTGGCGCCCCTGGCCCTCGGGTCCCTGGCCTTTTCCTCCCTGGCGTCGCTGGTGGTGCTGGGGCGCGTGGTCCGTTCCGGCGGCTATCGCTACACGGTCGGCAACTGGACCCCTCCGTTCGGCATCGAACTGGTGGTTGACCATCTCTCGGCCCTGATGCTGGTGCTGATTTCGCTGGTGGCGCTGGCGGCAACCCTGTCGGCTCTCAAGTCGGCGGAGCAGGAGCTGCCGGGGCGCGAGCATCTCTTTTTCACCCTCTATCTGATCCTGATTGCCGGCCTGATGGGGCTGGTGCTGACCGCAGACGCCTTCAATCTCTACGTGCTGCTGGAGATTACCTCGATCACCACCTACGGACTGATCGCCATGGGCAAGGGGCGGGCGCCGCTGGCCAGCTTCAACTACATCATCATGGGCTCGATCGGCGCCTGCTTTTACCTGCTGGGCGTCGGCTATCTGTACCTGATGACCGGCACCCTGAACATGGCCGATATCGCCCGGATTCTGCCGGACATCAGCGGCGGCGCGGCGGTGGCCACGGCACTGGCGTTCATGCTGGTCGGGCTCTGGGTCAAGATGGCGCTCTTTCCGCTGCACGGCTGGCTGCCGAGCGCTTATTCGCTGGCCCCGACCGGTGCCGCTCTGCTCGTCGCGCCGCTGATGACCAAGGTGACCATCTACCTGATGGTGCGGGTGATGTTCTCGATCTTCAGCGTCGATTACCTGTTTCTGCAGAATCCCCTGGTGCAGTCCGGCATCGTCTGGGCGGCGGCCATCGGTATCGTCTGTGCTTCGGCCCTGGCCCTGGCGCAGAGGAATCTGAAGCGGATGCTGACCTATATCATCGTCGCCGAGGTCGGCTATATGGTCGGCGGCGTCTGGCTGGCGAACAGTACCGGCATGACCGGGGCGCTGCTGCACATTGTCAACGATGCGCTGATGACGCTCTGTCTGTTTCTGGCGGCGGCGGCGATTTACTACCGGCTCGGCAGCCTCGATTTCGACAGGCTGCAGGGGATCTATCGCAAGATGCCGGTCACCATGGCGGCTTTTACCGTCGGCGCTTTTTCCATGATCGGGGTGCCGCCGACGGCCGGTTTTTTCAGCAAATGGTATCTGATTCTCGGCGGCATCGAAAGCGGCCACTGGGAGTATGTGGCGGCGCTGCTGTTCAGTTCGCTGGTCAACGCGGTGCTTTTTTTCCGGATTATCGAGATCGGCTACTTCTTCAAGAGCGGTGAGCATCATGGCCACGAGCTGCGCGAAGAAGCCCCCCTGCTGATGCAGGTTCCATTGCTGATCAGTGCGGTGGCGCTGATTGTGATCGGCCTCGGCTCGGGGCCGCTGGTCGATAGCGTCATCAGGATGGCGTTGCCGGGCGGATTTTAAACGGACAGGGCAGTATCTATTCTATGGACTATCAAACTTCCATCTGGCCGCTGGCGGCAATCCTGATCTCCCTGCTCGGAGCGATCCCGATCATGCTGTCGGGGCGCTCGCCCAATCTGCGCGAGAGCTGGACCCTGCTGGCAGCGCTGGGCAAGGTGGCCATCGTCGTCGCCCTGCTGCCCGCGGTTCTGGCCGGCGGCGGCTACGAATTCGTCATCGCCGAAGTGCTGCCCGGGGTGCCGCTGGCGCTGCGGGTCGATGCCATGGGGATGTTCTTTGCCCTGGTCGCTTCGATCCTCTGGTTCTTCACCTCGCTCTATTCCATCGGCTACATGCGCGCGCTCAAGGAGCATGCGCAGACCCGCTATTTCGCCTCTTTTGCCGTCGCCATTTCGGCGACCATCGGCGTGGCCTTTGCGGCCAACCTGCTGACCCTCTATCTGTTTTACGAGATGCTCTCGCTGTCGACCTATCCGCTGGTCACCCATGAGCAGAACGCCGAGGCCCGCACCTCGGGGCGCAAATATCTGACCTATATCCTCGGCACCTCGATCGGTCTGGCTCTGCCGGCGATGCTGATCGTCTATGCGCTGACCGGAACCCTCGACTTCAAGAGCGGCGGCATTCTCGCCGGCAGCGGCGCTTCGCCGCAGGTGCTGGGCCTGGTGCTGGTGCTGTTCCTGTTCGGCTTTGCCAAGTCGGGAATCATGCCGTTTCATGGCTGGCTGCCGGCGGCGATGGTGGCGCCGACTCCGGTCAGCTCGTTTCTGCACGGCGTGGCGGTGGTCAAGGTCGGGGTGTTTTCGATCCTGCGGGTGATCTTCCACATCTTCGGCGCCGATCTGCTGCTCGATGTCAATCTGGGCGTGGTGATCACCAGCATCGCCTCGATCACCATTCTGGTCGCTTCGCTGGTGGCCCTGACCCAGGACAATCTGAAACGCCGGCTGGCCTATTCGACCATCGGCCAGCTCTCCTACATGATTCTCGGCGCCGGCATGCTTTCGGCGGCCGGGATGACCGGCGGGCTGCTGCATATCGCCATGCACGCCTTCGGCAAGATCACCCTGTTCTTCTGTGCCGGGGCGATCTTCGTCGCCGCGGGCAAGAAATACATCAGCCAGATGGACGGCCTCGGGCGACAGATGCCGATCACCTACCTGGCCTTCATGTTCGGCTCGCTCAGTATTATCGGCATGCCGCCGCTGGGCGGGTTTATCAGCAAGTGGAACCTGGTCATCGGTGCGGTCAGCAGCGATCAGCTGCTGCTGCTCGTGGTGCTGCTGGTCAGCTCGCTGCTCAACGCCGCCTACTTTCTGCCGATTGTCTACCGCGGTTTCTTTGCCAGGGCGGCCGACCCGGTCTTCGACGAGGGCATCAGGGAAGCGCCGCTGTTCTGTCTGATCCCGCTGTCGATGACCGCCTGCGCGTCGCTGGCGCTGTTCTTTTATCCGGATATTTTCCTCCGGCTGGCCCAACTGGCCCTGTTCCCCTAGGCCGAGGTGCGTGATGGACCCTGAAGACAAAAAACCGGAAGTCTGGACCTGGTTCGATCATCCGCGCAACATCAAGCGTCTGAAGATCGGTTTCTATGCGGTCCTGGTGCTGCTGGTGCTGCCCGACTTCTTCATGCACAAACATAGTCTGTTCTCTTCCGTCGAGGCGCTGCCGGGATTTTACGCCCTGTTCGGTTTTATCTCCTGCGTGGCGATTATCCTGATTTCCAAACTGCTCGGCTTTGTTCTGAAGAAAAAAGAGGATTACTATGATCGCTAGCCTGCATCCGTCGCTGCTGTTTTTCGCCGCTGCGCTGCTGCTCTGGGTGCTGCCGCTGCTCGGGCGACGGATTCTGATCCTGCTGGTGCCCGCCGCCGCTTTTCTGATCATCAGCCAGCTTGAGCCGGGGACCTCCTGGGGTTATCAGCTGTTCGGGTTCGATCTCAATCTGCTGCGGGTCGATAAATTGAGCAAGGCGTTCGGTTATGTTTTCACCATCAACGCCTTTGCCTGTTTTCTGTTTGCCCTGCACCTGAAGACCCGCCATGAACACACCGCCGCGCTGACCTATATCGGCGCCGCGCTCGGCGCGGTGTTTGCCGCCGATCTGATCTCGCTGTATCTGTTCTGGGAGGTGATGGCGATCACCTCGACCTTCCTGGTGCTGGCCCGCGGAACCGAGCGGGCCTACGGCGCCGCCTTCCGTTACGTGATGGTGCATATTTTCGGCGGCCTCTGCCTGCTGGCGGGGATCCTGCTGCAGGTCAATGCCAGCGGTTCGGTCGCCTTTGACGGCTTCTCGCTGCACGGACTGCCGACCTATCTGATCCTGATCGGCTTTCTGATCAACGCCGCGGCGCCGCCGCTGAGCGCCTGGTTGTCCGATGCCTATCCGGAAGCCACCGTGACCGGCGGCGTGATCATGACCGCCTACACCACCAAGACCGCCGTCTATACCCTGATCCGCGGCTTTGCCGGTTGGGAAGTGCTGATGGCGGTCGGCTGCTTCATGGCGATCTACGGGATCATCTACGCCATTCTCGAAAACGACATGCGGCGCATTCTCGCCTATTCGATCATCAACCAGGTTGGATTCATGATCTGCGGCATCGGCATCGGTACCGCGATGGCGATCAGCGGCGCGGTGGCCCACGCCTTTGCCCATATCATCTACAAGGCCTTGCTGTGGATGAGCGCCGGAGCGGTCCTCTACCTGACCGGCAAGAGCAAGTGTACCGATCTCGGCGGACTCTACAAGACCATGCCGTTGACGATGATTTTCGGCACCATTGGCGCCCTGGCGATCTCCAGCTTTCCCTTTCTGTCCGGCTATACCAGCAAGCCGATGATCATCGAGGCCGGAGTCCACGAAGGCTTTTTCTGGGTCTGGCTGGTTCTGGAAATTGCCTCGGCCGGGGTCTTTCTGCACGCCGGCATCAAATTTCCCTACTTCGTCTTCTTTGCCAGGGACAACGGCCTGCGCCCCGGGGAGCCGCCCCGGCACATGCTGCTGGCGATGGGCTTTCTCGCCTTTATCTGCATCTTCATCGGCGTCTATCCGCAACCGCTCTACGATATCCTGCCCTATCCGGTGGAGTTCCAGGCCTATACCTTCGAGCATACGCTCAACCAGTTTCAGCTGCTGATGTTCTCGGCGCTGGCTTTCTTCATGCTGCTGCCGCTGCTCAAGCGGACCGAAACCGTTTCGATCGACAGCGACTGGATCTACCGCAAGGGCGGCCGCCTGTTTGTCCGCGGCTGCGACAGGTTGTTCAGCGGCATCAACGCCTTCGGCGACCGGATTTTCATGCAGAAGCTGCCGGGCCTGCTGAGCCGTTTCTTTGCCGACCCGGCGCGTCATGTCCAGCAGCACCTGGTCCAGCTGCTCGCCGAAGGCAGCGGCAACGGCAGTGTGCTGGAACGGCGCAAGGCCGAGATCGAGCACCGCACCCGTCATGCGGCCTACCCGATCGGCGGGAGCGTGCTGCTGGCCGTGGTCTTTGTTGCGCTTATGTCGCTGTTCTTTTTTGTCTAGGAGCCGGTTGGACTATACGGGCCGACAGGCTCCTGGCCGACCCTTTCCCCCGATCAGCCGGCCGAAGTTCTGCTGCCGATGAGTTCCCTTTATCTCCATATCCCGTTCTGTAGCAGCAAATGTCCCTATTGTGATTTCTATTCACAGGTCGGCAGCGCACAGCAGGTGGCCGACTATGTCGCGCTGCTGATGCTGGACCTGCAGCTCCTGGCCCGGTCGCGTCCGCATTCCGCCCCGTTGCGGACGGTCTTCTTCGGCGGGGGGACCCCTTCGTTGCTGACGGCCGGACAGGCCGGGCGGCTGCTGCGGCAGATCGAGCATGACTTCGGCATCGCCGCCGATTGCGAAATCAGTCTGGAGGCCAATCCCGGCAGCCTCGACGCGGAGCGTTTGGGCGGTTATCGGGCCGCCGGCATCAATCGGCTTTCGCTGGGGGTGCAATCGCTCTGCGATCGGCAGCTCAAACAGCTGGGGCGGGGGCACACGGCGGAAGATGCGCGGCGCGCTGTCGCACAGGCCCGGGCGGCCGGTTTCGATAACCTGAGCCTCGACCTGATGTTCGGCCGTCCCGGTCAGACCGGCGGGCAATTGACGCAGGAACTGGAGGGGTTGCTGGCTCTGCAGCCGCAGCATGTTTCGCTCTACGGTTTAAGTTACGAGACCGGTACGCCCTTCGCCGCGCGTTTGCAGCGCGGCGAGCTGAGCGAGGCCACCGAAGAGGAGTACGCCGAGCAGTACCTTTTGTTGCGGCGGTTGCTGACAACGGCCGGTTTCGAGCACTACGAAATTTCCAATTTTGCCCGGCCGGGGTACCGCTGCAAGCATAACCAGGTCTACTGGCGGCGCGGCAGCTGCCTGGCCGCCGGTTGCGGCGCGCACAGCTTTGACGCGGCGGGCTGGGGGGAGCGGCGGGCCGTCCCGCCGGATCTGGAACGCTACCGGCGCTGCCTGGCACAGGGCCGGGATCCTTCCGAGCGGCTGGAAACGTTCGACCGCCGGGGAGCCATGGCGGAGACGCTCTACCTGGCGCTGCGCACGGCCGACGGGGTCGATGCCGAGGCGTTTGCCGCAACCTTCGGCAGCGCGCCCGAGGCGGCCTTTCCCGCAGCGTTTGCGCAGCTGGGCGACCAGCTCCGCCGGCATGGGCAACGCTGGCGTTTCCAGGCAAAAAGCTGGCTGCTTTACGATCATCTGATCAGCCGCTTCCTGTAGCCTGACGCGTGCCGACCGCAGCCTGCCGGGTGTTTTCCGGCCGGCTGTTTTCGCATCCCGACCCTCTTGACAAAGGCGGTTGCCGTTGCTACTGTGTGGCGTTAGCACTCCGTACCGGCGAGTGCTAACGCCGGTTGCATTCAAGGCGTGCTGCACTTTTTTGGAGTAACAACGGTGTCGGAAGAACTCAATACGCGGAGCCAGGATATTCTGGCGGCCATTGTCGAGGACTATATCGCCTCTGCGGTGCCGGTCGGCAGCCGCGCGATCTCCCGGCGCCACGCCCTGAAGCTGTCACCGGCGACGGTCCGCAATGTCATGGCCGATCTGGAAGAGATGGGTTTTCTCTGTTCGCCGCATACCTCCGCGGGCCGGGTTCCGACCAGCAAGGGATTTCACTACTATATCGATTCCCTGCTCGAAGTCCGCGAGCTGAGCAGCGCCGAACAGGCCCGGTTGACCACCAGCTATCAATTCAAGGGCATGCGGATGGAAGACGTGATGCAGGAGGTCGGCCGGGTTCTGTCCGGCATCTCCAGCTACACGGGCCTGGTGCTGGCGCCCAAGTTCTCCTCGACGGTATTTCGCCAGATTGAATTTGTCAGGCTGTCGCCGGGGCGGCTGCTGGTTATTTTCGTCTCGGAAGCCGGGCTGGTGCAGAATAAAGTGATCGAGTCGAAAGTCGACTGGAGCCGGCAGGATCTGGAACGGATCACCAATTATCTCAACCGCACCCTGCCCGGATTGACCGTTCAGGAGATCCGCGCCCAGCTGGCGGATGAAGTGCGGCAGGAGCAGGATCGCTTCGATCAATTGCGCAAGCAGGCGCTGCAGTTGTCAAAAGCGGCCCTAGATGAAGAGATCGAGGACAGTGTTTATGTCGCGGGAACCTCAAGGATGCTCGAGCAGCCGGAGTTCTCGTCGCCCGAGCAGATGAGAAAAATCTTTCAGACCCTGGAGAGCAAGCAGCAGCTCATCGAACTGCTCGACCAGAGCCAGGCCGCCGAAGGGGTGCAGATTTTTATCGGGAGTCAGAGTCAGCATAGTTCTATCGAAGGGTGCAGTCTGATCAGTTCGCCCTTTTCCGGAAAAAAGGGCGCGATCGGGACGCTGGGGGTGATCGGTCCGGTCCGGATGAACTACTCGCAGGTCATTCCCATCGTTGATTTCACCGCCCGGTTGGTCAGTCGTATTCTCGACCGGGAAACGGAATAAGGAGTTGGAAACAGTGGCAAAGAAACAGCAGGGGCACAAAAAGAAAAGCGCAGAGACGGCTGCAACGGAACCGCAAACGGACCGTGCCGCCGTTGCCGGTGAGCAGGAGGTCGACGGCAGCGCAGCGGCCGTGGAAGCGACCAGCGAGCAACAGCTCCAGCTGGAGCTTGAAGCCAGCCGCGAGGAAGCGCGGAACAATCATGAACGCTATCTGCGGGCCATGGCCGACATGGACAACCTGCGCAAACGCAGTCAGCGGGAAAAGGAAGACCTGGCAAAATTCGGCAACGAAACCCTGCTGCGCGAAATGCTGCCGGTCATCGACAATCTTGAGCGGGCCGTGGCGCACGCGGTTGAGGACAAGACCACCGACGGCTTGCTGGAGGGGGTGCGCTTGACCCTCGACCAGTTCAGCAAGGTTCTGGAAAAGTTCCAGGTGGTGCCGATTGAAGCGCTCGGGCAGGTTTTTGATCCGGCTCACCATCAGGCCATGGGTCAGCTGGAGACGGAAGATTATCCGGCCAATACCGTTGTTCAGGAGCTGCAGAAGGGTTATCTGCTCAACGAGCGCCTGCTGCGGCCGGCCATGGTGATGATTGCCAAGGCCCCGGTGGCCCGGGCGGAGGCCGCCGACACGCAGGATACCGAAGACACCGAATAGAACCAGTGCGAAACGAACCTGATGAATAAATAAACTTTAGGAGGAACACGATTATGGGAAAAATTATCGGAATCGATCTGGGCACCACCAACTCCTGCGTGGCGGTCATGGAGGGTGGAGAACCCGTTGTTATTGCCAACTCCGAAGGGGCGCGGACCACTCCCTCGATGATCGGCTTCACCGAGAGCGGAGAGCGGGTCAGCGGTCAGCAGGCCAAGCGCCAGGCGGTGACCAATCCGGAGAATACCCTGTTTGCCATCAAGCGTCTGATCGGCCGCAAGTTCAACTCGGAAGCGGTCAAGAAGGATATCGAGATCAGCCCGTTTAAAATTATCGAAGCGGACAACGGCGATGCCTGGGTCGAGGCCCGCGGCAAACAATACAGCGCGCCGGAAATTTCCGCGATGATTCTGCAGAAAATGAAGCAGACCGCGGAGGATTATCTCGGCGAAGAGGTGACCGATGCGGTGATTACCGTACCGGCCTACTTCAACGACTCCCAGCGCCAGGCGACCAAGGATGCCGGAAAGATTGCCGGACTGCACGTCCAGCGGATCATCAACGAGCCGACCGCGGCAGCCCTGGCCTACGGCCTGGACAAGAAGCATGAAATGACCATCGCCGTGTTCGACCTGGGCGGCGGGACCTTCGATGTGTCGATTCTGGAACTGGGTGACGGCGTTTTCGAGGTCAAATCGACCAACGGCGATACCTTCCTCGGCGGCGAGGATTTCGATCAGCGGATCATCGATTATGTCGCGGACGAGTTCCTCAAGGAGCAAGGGATCGATCTGCGCAACGACAAAATGGCCCTGCAGCGTCTCAAGGAAGGCGCCGAAAAGGCCAAGATCGAACTCTCTTCGTCGATGGAAACCGATATCAATCTGCCCTTTATCACGGCGGATCAGAACGGTCCCAAGCACCTCAACATCAAGCTTTCCCGCTCGAAGCTGGAAAGCATCTGCGAGGACCTGATCGCCAGCCTGGTGGCCCCCTGCAAGATGGCGATCAAGGATGCCGGGGTGACCGCGGGCGAGATCAACGAAGTGCTTCTGGTCGGCGGCATGACCCGCATGCCGATCGTTCAGCAAAAGGTTCAGGAGATCTTCGGCAAGGCGCCCAGCAAGGGCGTCAACCCCGATGAAGTTGTCGCCATCGGCGCCGCCATCCAGGCCGGGGTTCTGGCCGGCGATGTCAAGGACGTGCTGCTGCTCGACGTCACACCGCTTTCGCTGGGGATCGAAACCCTCGGCGGAGTCATGACCAAGCTGATCGAAAAGAACACCACGGTGCCCTGCAAGAAGAGCCAGGTGTTCTCCACGGCAGCGGACAACCAGCCGGCCGTTTCGGTGCATGTTCTTCAGGGCGAGCGGGAAATGGCGACCGACAATAAGACCATCGGTAATTTTGAACTGGTCGGGATTCCCACCGCGCCGCGCGGCGTGCCGCAGATCGAAGTCACCTTCGATATCGACGCCAACGGCATTCTGCATGTTTCGGCAAAAGACCTGGGGACCGGCAAGGAGCAGTCGATCCAGATCACCGCATCCAGCGGTCTGTCCGACGAAGAGATCCAGCGGATGGTCAAGGAAGCGGAGGCCCATGCCTCCGAGGACCATAAGAAGCGCGAGCTGATCGAGGCGCGCAATCAGGCCGACGGCCTGGTGTACACCACCGAGAAATCGCTCAAGGAGCACGGCGAAAAGGTCGATGCCGAGACCAAAAAGCAGATCGAAGAGGCTCTTGAGGCGCTGAAAACGACGATGAAGGCGGACGACGCCGAAGCGATCCGCAAGCAGAGCGAAGCGCTGGCGCAGGCCTCCCACAAGCTGGCCGAAGTCATGTATGCCCAGTCCAAGGACCAGGCCGGTGGTGAGGCCGCTGACGAAACTGCCGCTGCCGATGATGTTGTTGATGCCGAGTTTGAAGACGTCGACGACAACAAGAAGTAATTCAATAGTTTTGAACCTGCACAGTCGGCACCATAGGGTGCCGACTGTCGTTTTTTGACAGGGGCTGTCAGATTTGTCTAAGCGCGATTATTACGAAGTTCTCGGGGTCAACCGCAATGCCAGTGAGACGGAAATCAAAAAGGCCTACCGGCGACTGGCGGTCCAGTACCATCCGGACAAAAACCCCGGAGACAAGCAGTCGGAAGATAAGTTCAAGGAACTGACCGAGGCCTATACGGTCCTGGCCGATGCCCAGAAACGTGCCACCTACGATCAGTTCGGACACGCCGGAATGGGCGGTGCCGGAGGGTTCTCCGGCGGCGGTTTCGATTTCGGCGGGTCGCCGTTCGAGGATATCTTCGGCGACATCTTCGGCGACATCTTCGGCGGCGGCGGCGGCGGACGGCGCGGCAGCCGCGGCCACCGCGGCGATGATCTGCGCTACAATCTGACCATCTCGTTTGAAGAAGCGGCCTTCGGCGCCGAGAAAAAATTAAAACTGCCGCGCCACCAGCCCTGTGCAAGCTGCTCCGGTTCCGGGGCCCGTGCCGGGACCCAGCCGCAGAGCTGCGGCACCTGTCGCGGCGCGGGTCAGGTCCGCTACCAGCAGGGTTTTTTCACCATGACCAGGCCCTGCCCCGATTGCGGCGGTGAAGGCAAGATTATTCAGGACCCCTGTCCCGACTGCCGCGGCAAGGGGCGGGTCAAGCAGCAACGCACCCTCTCGCTGAAAATCCCGGCCGGGGTCGAGACCGGCAGCCGGCTCAAGCTGAGCAATGAAGGCGAAACCGGAACCTACGGCGGACCTCCCGGCGATCTCTATGTCGTCATCAGCGTTGAGAGCCATCCGATTTTCCAGCGCGAGGGGCAGGATGTTATTTGCGAGGTCCCGATCTCGTTTGCTCAGGCGACCCTCGGTTGTGAACTGGAGGTGCCGACCCTGGACGGGAAAGTGAAACTCAAGATCCCGGCCGGCACCCAGACCGGCAAGGTGCTGCGACTGTCGGGCAAGGGCATCGCTTCACTGCAGGGCTACGGCCGGGGCGATCAACTGGTGGTGCTGCGGGTTGAAGTCCCGACCCGGCTCAATGCCCGGCAAAAGGAACTGCTCGAAGAGTTTGCCAAGGAGGGTGGAGAGGATATTCATCCCCTGGGAAAGGGTTTTTTTGACAAGGTCAAGGAGCTGTTCGGTTAAGAACGCTTCTTTTTGCCGCTTCACAGGTGGGATGGTGGAATGATACGGATTCTCAGTCTGGTGGTTGCCCTGGTTCTGGTCGCGACCCTGTTCGGCCCGGCTCTGGCGCAGACGGACCCTGCGAGCGGTCGCTCCGGCGCCGCCCGGCCCTTCAGCGGCGCCGACGAGTCGTTTTCCCGCGGGGTGGAGAGTTTTCAGGACGGAGATTACGACCAGGCGCTTTCCCTGCTGCGCAATTTCGTTTTGCGCCGGCACGATTCGGCACAGATTCCCCAAGCCTACACCTATCTGGGACGGATTTTCGTCCTCAAGCAGCGCTACACCGACGCCCTGCTCTATCTGGAACGGATTCCGGCAGCGCAGCGCACCCCCCAGGCGCGGTTGCTGATCGGTTATTGCCTGGTACTCTCCGGTGAAGCGGAGGCCGGACAACAGCTGCTGCGCCCCCTGCTCGGCGAAAACTCTTTCAGCAATAGCGACAGCCGGCGCCTCTACTACGGGCTGGCCATGGCGACGCTTCGGCAGCAGCAGCCGCTGCAGTCTCTGGTCTTTTTCGAGCGGGCGCTCTCCTACGCCGAACAGCCGGAGCCGATCCTGGAGGAAGTCCACCAGCTCCTGCAGAAGCGGTTCAGCGCCGGCCAGCTGGCGGAAGCCGCATTCATGTTCCACGACCGGCCGATCGGTCTGGATGCCCGCCTGCAACTGGCCCGTCTGGCGCTGGCCGAGAAGGACGATGCTCTGGCCAGTCGTCAGCTGCAGGCGATCCTGGACTCTCCGGTCGCTTTTCCCTACCGGGAAGAAGCGGCCCGCCTGATGGATCGCTTCAGCCCCGGGAGCTGGCTGCAGCAGGATGCCATCGGCGTTCTGCTCCCCCTGAGTGGCCGTTACAGCGCCTTCGGCGAACTGGTCAAGCGCAGCATGGAGCTGGCCCTCGAACTGCACAACGCCAACCGGCCTCCGCTCCGTTTTCTCTATCGGGATACCGAGGGCGAGGCGGCCGCCGCCCGCCGGGCGACCGCCGCCCTGAGCAACGAGGAACGGGTGATGGCGATCGCCGGACCACTGACCGGCTCGGCAGCGATCGCTGCCGCGGACCAGGCTCAACGGGACGGAATCCCGCTGCTTTCACTGTCGCAGCGGGCCAACCTGCCGTCGATCGGCGATCAGATCTTCCGTAATTCATTGACCAGTCAACTGCAGGTACGGGCTCTGGCGCGGTACGCCGTCGAGGAACGGGGGATGACCTCGTTCGGCGTGATGTACCCGGAAAACCGGCTGGGCAGAGAGATGCTCGAGCTGTTCGCCGAGGAAGTGCTCAAGCTGGGCGGGCTGGTCACCGACGAGCAGGGCTACGCCGAGGATGCCACCGATTTTCGTCGTCAGATCAAGCTGTTCATGGGCAAGGACCCCGACGCCAGGGACGAGGTCGCCGCTGTGCCGCGCAGCGAGGAAGAAAAGCCGGAGGATCTGCTTCTGCCGGACCTGCCGGAATATCCGTCGGTCAGCTTCGATGCCCTGTTTATTCCCGACTATGCGGATCGCATCGGTCTGATCGCTCCCCAGCTGGCGTTTTACGGTATCGAGGATCTGCCGTTGCTGGGGATCAACGGCTGGAACTCTCCGGACCTGATCCGTCTGGCCGGAAAATTTGTCCGGAATGCGGTCTTTGTCGACGGCTTTTTCCCCGCCAGCGAGTATCCTTTTGTTCGGGAATTTGTCGAGCTGTATCTGGAAAAATACGGGGAAGAACCCTCGATTCTTGAAGCGCAGGCGTTTGATATCGCCAATATGCTTCTCGACCTGACGTCCCGAGCGGACATCCGCAGTCGGGAGCAGCTGAGGCAGGCCCTGGCGCAGATGAAGGACTACCCCGGAGTGACCGGTGCGACCAGCTTCGACTTTGTCGGCGAGGCGGTCAAGCCGCTGTTCCTGCTGCAGGTGAAAAAGGGGCGCATTGTCCAGATCAACCAAGATCCCGAAGGTGCCTTGTAGCATCAGCAGCGAACGGATGCTGGTCCGGGGGAGCACACTGGAAAAAAAAGTGCGCCGCGTCGGGCAACGGGCGCAAAATGGAGAGACATAACGGAGCAGCTTCAATGCCGCGCGGCGTGCGTTGCGCGGCAACTCCGCGTTCTTCTATACAGGGCGGAGACGGGCCGGGTCAAGGAAAAATTTATCCAGGATAAAGTTTTTTATTTCAAATAAAACCAAACCGTTTCTGTAAATGCTCACCGGCGCCGGCGCGGAGCCTGCCGATTAGCCCGGAAGGCGGGATTCTGTTAGGATGCCGGCTGTCCGTTTCACCGCCAGGCTCCGGCAGCGCACGCGCCGGGCTTTTGTTACAGCGACCATGATCACGAGAGGGAGCATATGTCCAGCAGCTTCGGCACTCTTTACACAGTATCCACCTTCGGCGAATCGCATTGTGCCGGCGTCGGGGCCGTTGTCGACGGCGTCCCGCCGCGGATGGCGCTGTCCGAGCAAGATATTCAGGTACAGCTCGACCGGCGCCGCCCCGGCCAGAGCAAACTGGCGACCGACCGCGATGAAGCGGACCGGGTCAGGATTCTCTCCGGCGTCGAAAACGGTCTGACGCTGGGCAGCCCGATCGCACTGCTGGTCGCCAACAAGGACCAGCGTCCCGGCGATTACGGCACGATGAGCAATATTCCGCGGCCGTCCCATGCCGATTACACCTATCGCGCCAAGTACGGCATTCATGCCTCCAGCGGCGGCGGCCGCTCCAGTGCCCGCGAAACGATCGGCCGGGTTGCCGCCGGCGCCATTGCCGAAAAATTTCTGCTGGAAAACTACGGAATCGAAATCGTTGCCTGGGTCAGTTCGGTGGGTGCGGTGGATGCGTCCGAAATCGCCATGGAGAGCATCAGTCGCCGCCAGGTCGACGCCAGCGAGGTGCGTTGCCCCGATGCCGCGGCTGCCGAAAAGATGACGGAAGAGATTCTTGCCGCCCGCCGGGCGCAGGATTCGGTCGGCGGGGTCATCAGCTGCGTCTGCAGAAATCTGCCCGCCGGTCTCGGCGAGCCGGCTTTCGACCGGCTGGAGGCCCGCCTGGCACAGGCCATGCTTTCGATTCCGGCCTCGAAAGGGTTCGAGATCGGCTCCGGTTTTTCCGGCGCCCGGATGCGCGGTTCGCTGCACAACGACCCGTTTGTCAAGAAGGGCGACCGCCTGGGCACCCTCAGCAACCGCAGCGGCGGCGTCCAGGGCGGTATCTCCAACGGCGAGCCGGTCTATTTCCGGGTGGCCTTCAAGCCGCCGGCAACCATCGGCCAGGAGCAGCAGACGGTCGATTATCAGGGGCAGCCGGTGACGCTGGCGGCCAAGGGTCGTCACGATCCCGCGGTTGTTGCCCGGGCGGTTCCGATTGTCGAAACCATGGCGGCGCTGGTTTTGGCCGATCTGGCCCTGATTCAGCGGATGCGGTTGGTTTAGCCATCCACGGAGTTTTTGCGAAAGCATCATCGTTGGCGTCGCGTCAGCTCCATCCGTTGGCGCCGGACGGCTGTCAATCAGGCATCAACGCATTCATGTGGAAAGGATCGATCCGTTATGTTTTATCTGCGCAGTATGCTAAGCAGTCTCCTGCTGCTGATGATGGCGTCTCCCCTGGTGGCCGCGACCGTCGACGTCCGGACGCTGAAAACCTTGCCGCTGGCGACGCCTGCGCTCGATGTGGCGGCAACCGCGGACGGCAAGCGCTTTTACGTGCTGGACAGCAGCGGCGCGGTTCAGGTCTACGCGGCGGACGGCCAGCGGCTCGGCGGCTTTCAGGTCGGCAGCGAGGTGACCGGGATTACCCCGCAGGGGCCGGATCAGCTGCTGCTGGAGAAAGCCGCGCGCCGGGAGCTGATCCTGGTCGCTCTGGAGATCAGTGAGGAGATCGAGACCCGCAACGCTCCGACCCTGGGACCGGCCGATGCTCCGGTGGCGATCGTGGTTTTCGACGATTTTGAGTGCCCCTATTGCGCCAGGGCCGTGCCGCTGCTGAAACAGGTCCAGCAGGCCTACCCGCGGCAGTCCCGGCTGGTCTTCAAAAACTTTCCGCTGGCCATGCACCGTCATGCCGAAGCGGCGGCGATCGCCGGGCTGGCAGCCGAGCGCCAGGGGAAATTCTGGCCTTACCACGATCTGCTCTTCGAACATTACAATCGACTCGATCCGCGGAAAATCAGCGAACTGGCGGAACGGGCCGGGCTCGATCCGGAGCGCTTCGAGAGGGATCGCCGCGACCCGCAGTTGCAGCGGCAGGTCGCGGAAGATCTTCGCCAGGGCCGGGAGATCGGCGTGCGCGGCACCCCGACGATCTTCATCAACGGCCGCCGCGTGCAGGAACGCAGCGCCCAAGAGATGACCCGCATGATCGAAGAGGAACTGGCCAAGTCCGGCCGTTAGGGGGATGTCATGTCACAGCCGGTCAGGATCCGGTTCGTCGGCAGCGGCGACGCATTCGGCAGCGGCGGCCGGTTGCAGGCCTGCATCCATGTTGCCTGGTCGCAGGGGAACTGCCTGCTCGATTGCGGCTGCTCCAGTCTGATCGGACTGCGGCGCTGCAATATCGCCGTGGAGCGGATCGATACGGTCATGGTCAGTCATCTGCACGGCGACCATTTCGGCGGGATCCCTTTTCTGCTGCTGGACGGCAAATACCAGTCCCGGCGCCAGGATCCGTTGACCATCATCGGTCCGCCGGGCCTGCAGACACAGGTTGAGGCGGCGCTCGACGCGTTTTACCCGGGGACCCGCGACAGCGGCTTCGGTTTCCCGCTGACCTATCTGGAGCTGGACCCGGAGCGCACCTTGCAGCACGGTGCGCTGGCCATCAGGGCCTGGCGGATGCAGCATGGCAGCAGCGGGGCTTTCGGGTTGCAGGTTGCGGTCGACGGCAAACGGATTGCCTATAGCGGGGATACCGAGTGGACGGAGAATCTGCTGCCGCTGGCCGCCGGGGCCGATCTGTTGATCTGCGAATGTTTTCAGTACGACCAGCCGATCCCGTCACATCTGGACTACCTGACCCTGCGGGCGAACCGGTCGCGGCTCGACTGCCGGCAGCTGGTTTTGACCCATGCGGGGGAGGAGCTGCTGCAGCGGCAAAGCGAACTTGAATTCCCCCTCGCCCATGACGGTTATAGCCTGGAACTGTGACCGCCGCTTGACTTTGTCCCCTCGTCGATTAGGCTTTTAACAACGACAACCGGATAATTTCCAGGAGGTGACGATGAGCGAACGTGACGAGTGTCTGCAACCTGAAGACCACCCTCTGCATGTCTGCGCACTGAAGGCCAAGGAGATGCACGCCGAAATAGAAAAATTGTTCAAGGATCCGCACTTTGTCTGCACCAACTGCGGCGCCAAGGTGAACAAGGCGGAGAATGTCTGTGCACCGAAATCGCTGGACTGACAGAACCTCGCAACGAGAACGAGTAAACGAACGGGGCCGCACTTGCGGCCCCGTTCGTTTGCGGGGGATGAAAAATACGCGGCTGAAGCAGTGCTTGATGCGCGGCGGCGGAGCCGTTCTGCTCTGCGCGTTGCTGCTCACCGGTGTGCCCGCCGCGGAGGCCGGGCACACCGGGTTCCATGCCCGGACCGGAAGGCTGCTGGCGGCCGACAAAGCGATCGGCGATCCCCGCTTCGCCGAGAGCGTCATTCTGCTTCTGCAGCACAATCGGGCCGGCTCCATCGGTCTGGTTCTGAACAATCGGGCCGCGTTGCCGCTGGAAGGCGTGCCGCCCGAGATGGTTCCGGGCTTGCAGCACATCTACTTCGGCGGACCGGTCGAGCCCCTCTTCCTTTCGGTTCTTTTCTTCGGGGAACAGCCGCCGCAGCCGTCGAAAAAAATTCTGCGGACGATCCACCTCACCGGCATCGGCGAGATTCTCGGCTTGCTGGAGCGGGGCCAGGCGGTTCAATTCCGGGTTTTTCTCGGCTACGCGAGCTGGGCGCCGGGGCAGCTGGAGATGGAGCTGGCACACGGCGTCTGGCAGGTTTTTCCCGCGGATGAACGGGTTTTCTCCGAGGAGAACGTCGAGCAGCTGTGGCGGCAGCTGCAGGAGAGCGGTCCGGTGATCAGTCTTTGACCGTCCGGACCGGCCCTGCTTACTCCATAAAACATTCCTGAATCGTAAAAACCTTTTTGATGAATGCCGCGGCATGCTCAAGGTTGATCGCTCCGTCTTCATTGCAGAGGATGCGCCCCGACCCGATGCTCAGATTGGGGAATTTCCACAACAGGTTCTCGACGATTTTCATGTTTTCCGCCCACAGGCCTCCCGCAAGCCCGATCCCCACTCCGGGGTGTTCAAAGGTAATGGCTCTGACAAATTTTTCCAGGTTACCGAGATCGGTCAGCACGCCGCTTCCGCCGCTCGGGTCGATCAGGACGTCGGTTATGCAGCCATTGTAATCGAGGAGCTTGCGGCACAGGGCCACCGAGCAGTTGTCGATTTCATCCAGGGCCTCTTTGCAGATCTGCAGGATCACCCAGGGCTGCGATCTTCTGGTTTCAAGCCATTTGATTCTGAACTTGTTCAGTTTTTCCGGGTCGGGCCATTTGATGTTCAGCTGAAAACCGCTCAGGTTCGGGCCGCCGAGCATGGTCAGCCTTTCCAGGTCGGACAAGAGACCGCGCGAATCTTCAAGGCTGAGATGAATCAGATTGATCAATAACGGATCTCTCTGGAAAATCCTGGCAAGGTTGTGGATATCGAGATAGCGGTTCGGTTTTTCCGTCTCTTTTTCATCATGCAGGGTTTTCTCGTTGACCAGGGCCCCGATCGCCAGGCGCCTGAAGGGATACTCCGGCATGGCGCGCCGCAGCATGTTGACTTCCTCAGGCTTGGTGATACCTCCGGCCACTCCGACATAGGTCTCGATCAAGATCACACCTCCTTGTGTTGACAGGAACTTTCTTCAGCAAACGGTTGCGCGATGCCTGCACCCCCTCCGCGTTTTTCCGGCGCCTTGCTCTGTGGTTCGCCCGGGGCGGCTCGCGCAGATCACGCTACGTCTTGAATATAGAAGGTTTATTCTTTAGATTAAAGGTAAATTACGCATTTCTGTCAAGTTCAGTTGTTCACTCGCCTGCCGGTTTTTTTTTCTGCTCCCCCGGGCTGAGGAAAAACTCCGGGATCGGCGCCGGCCCGCCTGCTCAGCCGAAGCGCTGCACGATTTCGGCAGCGACGGCCTGGATGCCGATCCCGGTCGGGCAGGAGCGGTCGCAACGGCCGCAGAGAAAACAGCTGATCTCGCCCCAGCGCCGCGGATCGGCGGCCAGTTTGTGGTGGATTCTTCTGCGGGTGCGCAGCGCTTCGCTGCCGAGCGGATTGTGGCCGCTCGCCTCGCGCATGAAGCCGTCGAACTGGCAGGAATCCCAGACCCGGCTGCGCAGGGTGCCGCCGGCGCCGCTACGGTCCTGAACGCAGAAACAGGTGCAGGTCGGGCAGACCAGATTGCAGCCGCTGCAGAGGATACAGCGGTCGCCGATCTCGCGCCAGAAAGCGTCGGGGATCAGCTCCCGCTGGACGATCCGGGCGGCCCGGTTCAGCAGCTGCCACTGCTCGGCGATGGTTTCAGCGCTCAGTTTTTCGATGCTCTTCAGGGCCTGCGGTGCGGCGGCGGCAAAGGGCGCGAGCAAGCGCGCGCCGCGCTCACCGAAGGCGCGGGCCAGCCAGCCGTTTTCCGTCGTCACCAGTTCGAGATCACAGAGGTCGCCCGCCAGCGGCAGCAGTTGCCGGTCCGGGCCGCAGTAGCCGGTCAGGCCGATCAGCAGGGCGTCATGGCGGTAGCGGAAATAGGCGTCGTCGCGCGGCGCCGCGGCGCAGAAACGATCGACGAAAGCCAGGCATTGCAGGTCGGCGCGATTGAGGCCGAACAGGCAGTACGGTTTTCCCGGGACCGCCAGGCTTTGCACGGCGCCTGCCGGATCGATGTTCAGCAGCGGATCGAGCTGGGGGAGAAAAAACTCGGTCGGCTTGCGCTGCACCGGCTCTCCGCTCAGCTCCAGCTTTCCTTCCTGCGCGGGGCGCAGCAGGCGCGTGCCGTCTGCCAGCCGCTGCGGAGTCAGCAGCCGGTAGTCCGCGGCAAGGCCGCTCAGCAAGCGGTCCAGATCACTGCGCTGCAACCGTTTCATAACGTTTCCAGCCGCACGGCGCAGACCTTGAATTCGGGAATGCCCGATTCCGGATCGAGGACATTGTTGGTCAGGACGTTGGCCGCGCCTTCGGCGAAATGGAACGGCACGAACAGCTGGCCCGGCGGCACCCGGTCGGTCACCTCGGCCGTGACCTCGATCGTTCCGCGGCGGCTGCTGATGCGGATCCTCTGCCGGTCCTTGACCCCGAGTTGTGCGGCGTCGCGCGGATTCAGCTCGGCGAAGGCCCGGCGCTGTTCGCGGTCGAGCAGGTGGCTGCGGCGGGTCATGGTGCCGGTATGCCAGTGAAAATAGCTGCGGCCGGTGGAGAGCAGCAGCGGATAGTCGGCGTCGGGCAGTTCCTGGGCGGGGCGGTAGTCGACCGGACTGAAACGGCCCTTGCCGCGGCTGCAGCGCTGGCGGTGCAAAACCGGGGTGCCGGGGTGGTCGCGGTCCGGGCAGGGCCATTGCAGGCCGTCGCCTTCCAGCCGGTCGTAACTGATACCGCCGTAGCCGGGGGTCAGGCCGGCGATCTCCGTCATGACCTGGGCCGGGGATCGATAGTCGGCGGGCAGGCCGCAGCGCTTCAGCAGCTCGCAGAGGATCCGCCAGTCGGCTCGCGCCTCCCCCGGCGGGGCCACGGCGGCGCGGCCGCGCTGGACCCGGCGCTCGGTGTTGGTGAAGCTGCCGTCCTTCTCCGCGTAGCAGGCGGCGGGCAGCACCACGTCGGCCAGCTCGCCGGTTTCGTTGAGGAAGATATCGATGGTTACCAGAAAATCGAGGTTCGCCAGTGCCCGGCGCACATGGGCCTGATTGGCGTCCGACAGCACCGGGTTTTCGCCGAGGATGAAAAAGCCCTTCAGGGTGCCGGCCAGTGCCGCCTCGATGGCGTGGGTCGACATCAGCCCCGGCTGCTCCGGCAGCGGCACGCCCCAGGCGGCGCTGAACTTGTGCCGTGCGGCCGGGTCGGCAACCCGCTGATAGCCGCTGTAGACATCGGGCAGCGCGCCCATGTCGCAGGCGCCCTGGACGTTGTTCTGCCCGCGCAGCGGGTTGATGCCGGTGCCGGGGCGGCCCAGGTTGCCGGTGAGCAGCGCCAGGTTGGAGACGGCGCGCACGTTGTCGACGCCGTGGCTGTGCTGGGTGATGCCCATGGCGTAGATCAGCATCGCCCGGTCGGCCGTGGCGAACAGGCGCGCGGCGGCGATGATCTGCTCCGGGTCGAGACCGGTCACTGCGGCGCTGCGCTGCGGGGTCCAGGCCTGCAGGGAGTTTTTCAGGGCGGTGAAATTTTCGGTTCTCTGCGCGATGAAGGTCCGGTCCCCCAGCCCCTCGACCAGGATCTGGTGCATGATGCCGTTGAGCAGGGCGACATCGGTGCCGTTACGGTGGCGCAGGTGCAGGTCGGCATGGCGGCTGAGGCGGATCTTGCGGCTGTCGGCGACGATCAGTTGTGCGCCGCGCCGAACCGCCCGGAGCATCCGGCTGCCGATCAGCGGATGCTGTTCGGTGGTGTTGGAACCGATCACCAGCATCAGGTCGGTCCGGTCGATGCAGTCGATACTGTTGGTCATCGCGCCGGAGCCGAGGGTCTCCACCAGCCCGGTCACGCTGGAGGAGTGGCAGAGGCGGGCGCAGTGGTCGATGTTGTTGGTGCCAAAGCCGGCCCGCGCCAGCTTCATCAGCAGGTAGTTCTCCTCGTTGCTGACCTTGGCCGAACTGAGAAACATCAGACTGTCGCTGCCGTGGCGGTCGGCGAGCTGGCGCAGGCGGCGGTGAATCAGCTCAAGCGCTTCCTCCCAGCCGGCCGGCTGCAGCGTGCCGTTGCGGCGGATCAGCGGCGTGGTCAGCCGCTCGGGGTGGGCGACGAAGGCGTGGGCGTTCCAGCCCTTGACGCACAATTGGCCGCGTGAGACCGGATGGCCGCCGCTCGGCTCGACGCCGCTCAGCCGGCCCGAGTCATCCCGCAGCAGGTGGAATTTGCAGCCGGTGCCGCAGTAGGGGCAGACGGTCAGGGTCGGTTTCACAGCGCCCCCCGCAGCTCTTCGATTTCGTGCAGCCAGAAGATCGGTCCGTCGCTGCAGCAGTAGAGGTGTTCGATGGAGCAGTGGCCGCATTTGCCGATGCCGCAGCGCATGTTGCGCTCCAGCGAAAGCATGATCTGCTCGCTGCGCAGCCCCTTGTCGCGCAGCGCGGCGATCACCGGCCGGTACATGGGGGGCGGACCGACCACCACGGCACAGGTGGCGGCCGGGTCGATCTTCAGCTCCGGCAGCAGTTGGGTGAGCAGGCCGGTTTCGCCGTCGTAGCAGCTGTCGGCCGGGTGCCGGTCGACGGTATAGCAGCAGGTGAAACCGCCATCGGACTGCCGCCACCGTTGCAGATCATCCTTGAACAGCAGATCCTGCGGCGAGCGGGCTCCGTAGAGCACCGCGATACTGCCGAACTGCTCGGCATGGTCCCGGCAGTACTCGATCAGCGAGCGCAGCGGGGCCAGCCCGCAGCCGCCGGCCAGCAGCAGCAGGTTTTTGCCGCGCAGCGCCTCGATCTGGAACGGGCGGCCGAAGGGGCCGCGGATGCCGAGCCGGTCCCCCGGCCGCAGCCGATGCATGGCGCCGGTCAGACTGCCCGCCCGCCGGACTCCCAGCTCGAAATAGCCGTTGCGGCTCGGCGCACTGGCCAGCGAGATCGGCGCTTCGGTCAGGCCCGGAATCGACACCTGCACGAACTGCCCCGGCTGATGGTTCAGCTCGGAGCCGTCTTCCAGCTGCAGGCGGAACAGTTTTTCCTGCGGGGTCAGGTCGCTGACCGCAAGCACCCGGCAGTTGCGCGGGGCAAAGATGGATGTCGGCTGGTTGGGGCAGCTGCTGGGCATGGCGGGCTCCGTCTGGATGGCGATATGACTGTGTATACCATGGACGCAGCGGCGCGGCAAACGGAGCGAGCGCTATTTGGCCTCGGCGGTAAAGGTCGCGCGCAGCGGCGCCGGGTAGCCTTCCAGGGTGCGGGACGGGTCGGCGGGGTCGAGAAAATCCTGCAGCGATTCGGTCTGAATCCACTCGGTCCGGCGCTGTTCGGCACAGGTGGTGCGGCTGATGTCGATGCAGCGGACGTTGGTGAAGCCGCTGCGCGCCAGCCAGTTGCTCAGGCAGGCGACGGTCGGCAGGAAATAGACGTTGTTCATCTTGGCGTAACGTTTTTGCGGACAGAGCGCCAGATCCTCATCCCCTTCGATGATCAGGGTTTCCAGCACCAGCTGTCCGCCGCGCCGCAGGGTCTTTTGCATCGCCGCCAGGGTGTCGAGCGGCGAGCGGCGATGGTAGAGCACGCCCATGGAAAAGACCGTGTCGAAATAGCCGCTGAAGGGCGGCAGTTCCTCGAAGGTGACCGGCAGGCAGTAGAGGTCGGGCAGCCTGGCGAAATGCTGCAGCAGCTGCTGCTGGAAATAGAAGGTCAGGTACGGCTCGACCCCCAGCAGCAGTCGCGGCCGGTCCGCCGCCATCCGGTACAGGTAATAGCCGTTGCTGCAGCCGATATCGAGCACCTTGCGGCCGGTCAGCGGGGCAATCTGCCTGCTGACCCGCTGCCACTTGAGGGAGGAAACCCATTCGCTGTCGATCTCGATGCCGAACAGATTGAAAGGGCCCTTGCGCCAGGGGTCCAGCTCGTGCAGCAGTTTGGTAAGGTCTTCCCTTTGTTGCGGACTGAGGTCGTCCGGGCGGCCGATGGCGACCGCGTCGGCGCTGAAATCACACGAGGAAGGCGTAGCTGAAAACGCCCGCTCCATGACTCCCAGATAGCGCTTCCCCTTGCCGTCGACCTGCGAGATGTGGCGTTCCTTCTCCTCGATCAGTTTGGAGAGGGCGTCAAGATAGGGGCTCAAGCCCAAGGCTTCGGCATTCTTCAGCAGTCGGTTTATGCTCATCGGTCTTTTATCGCCAAAAGCGAGGCAAAGTTGAACCATTTCAGCCAGATGTCGATGGCCGCAAAGCCGCTGTCCCGCAGCCGCTGTTTGTGGGTTTCCAGGGTTTCCGGGACCAGCACGTTTTCCAGCGCTTCACGCTTCTGGCTGATCTCCATCTGCGAATAGCCGTTTTCGGCCTTGAAGCGATAATAAAACTCCTGCTGCAGATCGTTCAGCGTGGTTTGCTCATGCAGCACTTTTTCCGTCAGCAGCAGCACGCCGCCCGGTACCAGCGCATGGTAAATGGTGCGGATCAGCACTTCGCGGTCGGCCGGCGGCAGAAACTGCAGGGTCAGGTTGATGATGACCACCGAGGCGTTTTTCAGGGGCACCCGGCGAATATCCTCCTCGACCAGCTTCACCCGCTCGCTGGATGCGATGTCGGACAGACGTTGCGCGAAGGTTTCAAGCATCGGCGCCGAGCTGTCGACGGCGATCAGTTCAAACGCGCGCTCCCCCATCTCGCGGCAAAGCGCCATGCCGAGATTGCCGTTGGAACAGCCCAGATCGTAGATGCGGGTTCCCGGACGGTAGAATCGGGCGGCCAGCTGCGCCTGGCGGAGGATGCTTTCCCGATAGAGGGGGACCGAGCGGCCGAGCATGTCGTCGAACACTTCGACCACCTGGCGGTTGAATTCGAACGGTTTGATCGCTTGCCGCGGATCGGCGTATATCTTGTCTTTGGCCATGATTCATCTTTTACGTGGATTTTACTCGTTGATCGAACTGACGAGGCGCAGATTACTCCAAAGCGGATTTTTTTTCCAGCCGCTTGCACATGGACTGTCAAGATCTTGTTTTCCCGATATGATGTCCCACTACACCCATATCCCGGAGGTTCCCATGGACGGATTTCGTTTTGTCATGCCCTACAATGTGCGGGTTGCCGACGTCAACTACGGCGGGCACGTTTCCAACGCCGCGGTTTTGAGTTTTTTCCAGGATGGCCGGATTCGCTATCTGGCCGAACTCGGTCCGTTTTCAGAGATGGATATCGGCGCCGGTTGCGGGATGATTCTGCCCGAAGCGCACGTCTATTACCGCGCGGAGCTGTTTCTTCACGACAGCCTGACGATCGGCGTGCGTGCCAGCCAGGTCAAGCGGTCTGCATTCACTTTGGAGTACCGGATCGAGCGGGACGGCGCACTGGCCGCCGAGGGGCGCACCAATCTGGTGGCATTCGATTATCGGGTCCGCAAGGTGGCACGTCTGCCGGAAGCGTTCCGGACGGCTCTGGTCGGTTTTGAGGGGCTGTAGGGTTCTCTTGCTGTAAAATCACTTTTCGGGCAGTGTCGCATTGAGAACAAAAGCTTTTATCTGATAAGGGTCACTTGACAGATCAGTCGCCTGCTTGTCAAAAAACGTCTGCGCGAAAAGTACATTTCAGCCCTTTTTCGCCAACTCCCAGTTCAATTCATAGCGGGTTCCGGCCCGCTCTCCTTCCGATAGCAAGATTCCCTTCGCCACCAGATCGGCCAGATCGCGGGTTCCGGTCGCGCGGCTGGTTTTGGTCATGGCGAGATATTTTTTAGCCGTCAGACCTCCGGTAAAACCGCCCTCTCCGGTCTCAAGAAGTTTTCTCACTACTTTTCGCTGCCTTTCGTTCATCGCGAGAGGGGCGACATGCTGCCAGAAACGGGAGATGCCGAGGACCTTCTCCATGGTCTTTTGGGTGTGGAGCATCGATTTCTCATAACAGTCCAGAAACCAAAGCATCCAGGTGCTTAAGTTCCCTGTCCCCTTTGAGGTCTGCTCCAGAACCTGATAGTAGCTGTTACGGTTTTCGATAATAGTGGCAGACATGCTGTAGCAGCGTTTTGTGGCACCGTCGGCCTGGGCCAGAGCCATGTCGGTCAGGGCGCGGGCGATGCGGCCATTACCGTCATCGAAGGGGTGGATGGCGACAAACCAGTAGTGGGCGATTCCCGCCCGCACTACCGGGTCTATGACAGCTTTTGTCGGGACGGTGTCCTGCCACCAGGTCAGCAGTTTCTGCATCTCCTGTTCAATTTTCTCCGCGGGGGGGGCTTCGTAGTGAACTTTCTCCCGCCCTGCCGGGCCGGAAATGATTTGCATCTGCGTTTCACGCCAATCGGCAACACGAATTTTGTAGAGTCCTGAATAGCCGCTGGGAAATAGCGCTGCATGCCAGCCTTTGAGTCTTTCGGTAGTGAGAGGCTGCGGATTGTTGTCTGTTGCGTCAAGCAGGACATCGACCAAACCGTCGACATCCCGCCTTGGCTGGGGCAGACCGGCAGAAGGCAGCCCGAGACGTTTAGCGATCGAGGAGCGAACCGAGTCGGCATTCAAACGTTCACCTTCAATGGCCGCTGTCTGAACTGCCTCTTGAGTCAGGGCTTCGAGCTGGGTGTTGCGTTCGAGTTCCATGCCGAGGGCTCTGATTTGCTGAAAAAGCTGTCCCTGCAGATGGCGGCAGCGGCCCAGAGGTATGGAGAGAGCATCATAGTTCAGCTGGAAATTCGGCCAATCAGGTGTTTGCCAGATATAGTGAGTCATTATCAACCCTTCTTGCATCATTTATTGATTCAAGAATACGGGCATCTTGCCTCATTTGCAAGGGCAATTGCTTTATACAAGTGAGGCAAGCAGGCCCGTCCTTACCTCATGACTCCGAACAGAAAGGCTTTTTTGAGGGCCGTTCGCTCAGCGCAGCGCCGCGGGCGCTGGCGCAGCGACGATAGCCACGCCGCGCCGGTCGAGCAAACTGCCTTCGGCCCGATACAGTCCCACCAGGGCAATGCGGTAGTCGACAATCGCCTGGCTCTCGGCAATCCGGGTCTCCAGCAGATCACGCTGGGCCTGGGCGACCAGCAGCGCGGTGCTGGTGCCGACCTCAAACCGTTCCTGCTCGGCCGCCAGGGTCTGCTCCCGGAAGATGCGGGTGGCACGACTGGCGTCGATCTGCCGGCGGGTCCGCTCCACCTCGTTGACCGCCAGGCGTACATCGAGATGGACCAGTTGCCTGAGATTGGCCAGCGCGGCGCTCGCCTGTTGCCGGCCGGCATGGGCCGCCAGGTTCTGCGCCCTGGCCGGACGGTTGCCGAGCAGATAGTTGAGCCGCAAGCCGGCGCTCAGATCGTAGCTGTCGCCGTCCAGCCGGCGAAAGGATTCGGCAAAGCTGTCGGCAAATCCGGATTTGCCCAGTGCGACAAAAAAATCGAGCCGCGGCAGCAGGCCGTTGCGGGTGACGACGGTTTCCAGGCGGCTCTGCTGCAGGCGCCGCCGGGCTTCGTTGAGGTCGGGGCGTGATTGCTCGGCCAGCTGCAAACGATCGTCGAGATCGCTGATCGGCTGCGGCGGCAGCCGCGGGTCGCTGATCGCGGTAAGCTGCCGGTCGAGGTGGCCGTCGGCACTCGGGCTGATCAGTCTCAGCAGGCGCAGCCGCCGCTCTTCCAGAAGGCTGCGGGCGTTGATCAGCAGCTGCACGCGCAACGCTTCCTCGGCCCGGGCGGCGGCCGCCTCGATCTCGGGCAGGATCCCGACCTCAATGCGTAATTCAACCTCCTCGCGCTGCTTGCGGGCGACCTCCAGCGAAGCCTCGAAGATGGCGATCTCTTCTTTTGCCAGCACATAATTCCAGTAGGCGATTTCGCTGTCGGCCAGCAGCGCCTCACTGAAACCGCGCAGCTCGTCGATACTGGCCAGGGTGTCGAGTTCGGCCTGGCGGACCGTGGCGAGATTGACCGCCGGGCCGAAGCCGCGCAGCAGGGACTGGGTCACGCTCAGCCCGAGCCGCGCCGTCTGCTGCTCGGGAGTCCGGCTGGAGGTCGTGCGCTGCTGGCTCAGGCTGGTTTCGAGGGTCGTGCCGGTCGGCAGGCGCTGGCGCAGGCCGGCGACAGCGGTCAGGTCATCGCCCGTCACCTCGAACTCTTCGCCGGTGGAACGGGAGGTCTCGCTGGTCCGCTCCCTGAAATATTCGGTTTCGGCAAACAGCTCCGGGTCGAAGACGCCCCGTTCAATCTGTTCGAAGGCGCCGACGATCACCGGCGTCTGCTGCCGGACCTGCAGGTCGCCATTGTTGCGCAGCGCCAGCAGCACTGCCTTTTCGACCGAAAGTTCGGCCAGTTCGTCGGCCAGATCGGCGGCCAGATCGGCGGCCAGCGGCGGGCGCACGGAATCTTCCGCCGGCCGGGTCTGGAAGCTGAGCGGCCGCTCGGGCGGCAGCGGGCTCTCGGCAGAACGGTCCCCCGCTGCGAGCGGAGCGCAGGCGCTCGCCAGGCCCAGCCCTAACAGGACGATCAGCAGGAGCAACCGTTTGGCATTGTTCAGGAACCTCATTGCTCAGGTCCTTTCGCTTCCGGATGGAACAGGGAATAGACCGCCGGAATCAGCACCAGGGTGATCAGGGTCGATCCGGTCAGGCCGCCGACCACCGCCCGGGCCAGCGGGGCCTGGGCGTCGGCCCCCTCGCCGATGCCCAGGGCGAGCGGCAGCAGGGCCAGGATGGTGGTCAGGGTCGTCATCAAAATCGGCCGCAGCCGCCGCCGGCCGGCCTCGGCGACCGCTTCGCGGACCGCCAGTCCGCCGCGGCGGAGCTGTCCGGCCTGGTCGACCAGCAGGATGGCGTTGTTGACGACGATGCCGCCGAGCATGATGCAGCCGATGTAGGACTGCAGGTTGAGCGTGGTTCCGGTGAAAAACAGGATCAGCAGAACGCCCACCGCGGCGACCGGCACCGAGACCATGACCACCAGGGGGTCGCGCAGCGATTCGTACTGGCAGGCCAGCACCATGTAGACCAGCAGCAGGGCCATCAGCAGGGAGACGATCAGCTCCCGGAAGGCTTTCTGCTGCTCCTCGAAATTGCCGGCAATCCTCAGGTCGTAGCCCACCGGGCGGGGGATGAGTTCCAGGCGGGACTGGATCTCCGCCGCCACCGAGCCGAGGTCCCGGCCGGCGACGTTGGCCTGCACCGTCACCAGCCGTTGCTGGTCCTTGCGGTCGATGAGCATCGGCCCCCGGCTCGGCTCGGTTTCGACCAGGTTGCGCAGGGCCACCTGCTCGCCGTCGGCCGTGGCCAGGGTCAAATCGAGGATCTCGTCCAGCGAGCGTTGCTCCGCATCCTGGAGCTGCACGAAGATGCGGTAGGAATTCCCCTGGGCACGGAATTCGCCGGCCTTGGCTCCGGCGATCGCCGTTTCCAGAACCCTGGTCACATCGCGCACGCTGAGGCCGAGGTCGGCCACCTTGTGCCGGTTTACGCGGATCTCCTGCTGGGGAATGCCGGCCTCCAGGCTGGTTTCAAAATCGGTGAGGCCCGGGACGTCGCGGATGGCCTGCTCCACCCGTGCGGCCAGGGCGTCCAGCGTGGCGAGGTCGAAGCCGCGCACCTCCACCGTCACCCCTTCGTCCCCGCCGAGCAGCCGTTCCAGCAGGAACTGCCCCTGCGGCGCCCGAATGCGCACCGTCATGCCGGGGATCTGTCCTTCCAGGCGGCGGCGCAGATCGGCGGCGATCTCCTTGTTGGAGCGTTCGCGCTCGGCGGCCGGGGTCAGGGAGAGGCGGATCTCCGCCCGGGACGCGTTGCCGGGGCGGAAGCCGGAAGCGCCGATGCTGATGGTCGAGGAGACGGTCTCCGGCACGGCGGGGTAGACGATCCCTTCCATGCGCCGTGCCTGTCGGTCGAGCAGATCGAGGCGCGTGCCGACCTCCATTTCGCCCGTCACCCGAATCTCCCCCTCGTCGCTGGGGGGGAGGAATTCCGTCCCGATCAGCGGCAGCAGCAGCAGGCTCGCGCCGAGCACGGCCGCGGCAACGAAGATGGTCCGCCAGCGGTGGCGCAGCACGCTGCGCAGCAGGTCGCGATAGCGATTGTCCAGACCCCGGAAAGCGGCATCCGCCCGGCGGGAGAGGTCGCGAATCCAGCCGACATGGCCCCAGGCGGCGAGCTCCTCCCGGGGCTTGAGCAGGCGCGAGGCGAGCATCGGCACCAAACTGAGGGAGACCAGCAGGGAGCAGACCAGGGAGAAGATGATCACGTAGGCCAGTTCCTGGAACAGCAGGCCGGCCACCCCCCGGACGAAGACCATGGGCAGGAAGATCACCAGGGTGGTCAGGGTGCTGGCGACGATGGCCGGGCCGACCTCCCGGGCTCCCGCCACCGCGGCCACGGTTTGGTCCTCCCCCTCTTCCTGCCTGCGGCGGAAGATGTTTTCCAGCACCACCACCGAACTGTCGACCATCATGCCCACCCCCAGCGCCAGTCCGCCGAGGGTCATGAGGTTGAGGGTGAAGCCGCCGAAATAGATCAGGGCGAAGGTGGCGATGATGGAGATGGGGATGGCCAGGGAGATGACCAGGGTGCTGCGGATGTTGCGCAGGAAGAAGAGCAGGACGAAGACCGCCAGCCCCCCGCCGTAGAGGACCGAGCGGGACACGTTGGCGATGGAGCGCTCGATGAAGTTCCCCTGGTTGATGACCGGGACGACGCGGACCTGGGGATAGGCCCGGTTGACGGCCTCGATTTCCTCAAGGACCCGTTTGGAGACCTCCACGGTGTTGGCGTCGGCCTCCTTGCGGATGCCGATGCGCAAACCGTGCTCGCCGTTGACCCGCACCAGGCGGCGCAGCTTCTCGTAGGTGTCGCGGACCTGCGCCACCTGACCCAGGGTGACCGCGGCTCCGTCCTGCTGGAAGATCACCGTATTGCGGATCTGGTCGAGATGGGTGAACTCGGCCGGGGCGCGCAGGGTGACCTCGTAGCTGCCCTGTTCGATCCTGCCCGCCGGCAGGTCGAGGTTCGCGTCGCGGAGCGTCTGCAGCACCCGGTCGAGGGGCAGGCCCAGGGACTTGATCCGGTCGGGATCGAGTTCGACCCTGACCTCCCTGGTGAAGCCGCCGAACAGGTCGGCCTGGGCCACGCCCGGAATCCGGGCGAAGCGGTAGCGGATCTGGTGGTCGATGAGCTGGGTGAGCTCCACCGGGTCGAGGCTGCTGGAAATCCCCAGGATCACCACCGGGAAGCTGGCTACGTCGAACTTGCTGACCCGCGGTCGGACGATCTCCTCCGGCAGCTCGCTGATCTCGTCCTCGAGCTGGGCCTGCACGTCCAGGGCGGCCGTATCGATGTCCGTCCCCCAGACGAAGGTGACCCGGACGCTGCTGCTCCCCTCGGAGGACTGGGAGGTCATCTCCTCTACCCCGGGGATGGTGCCCACGATCTCCTCGATGATCTGGGTGACCAGGTGCTCCATGACCACCGGGCTGGCCCCCGCGTACTGGGTGCGGATGGTCAGGGTCGGCAGTTCGATATCTGGCAGCAGGTCGATTTTCAGCCGGCTGAGGGAAAACGTTCCGATCACGATGACGATCAGGGTGATCATCGTGGTGAAGACCGGCCGGCGGACGCTGAACCCGGGCAGATTCATCAGCGGGACTCCCGGTCGCCGTCCTCGGCCGAAGCGTTTTGCCCGGCGGGGATGCTGATCGCCGAGCCGTCATCGAGCAGCTGCTGGCCGAGGGTCACGACCCGGCCGGAGAGCGCCTCGCCCAGGATCTGCACCCGCTGGCCGTCGCGAATGCCGACCGCCACCTCGCGCCAGCTGACCGAACGGCCATCGGCGCTGACCAGGAACACTCCGGTTTGATCGCCACGTTTGGTGAGCGCCTGCTCGGGGACGATGGTGGCTTCGGATACGCGGTCAAGCACCACCGTGGCCCGCATGAACATGCCCGGCTTGAGACGTTGTCCGGGGTTTTCGATGGTCAGCTCGACCCGGGCCTGGCGGGTGGCCTGCTTGAAGACCGGAGCGATGCGTTCGATGCGGCCCTGAAATTCCTCGCCGGGAAAGGCGTCGGTGCTCAGCACCGCCGTTTGTCCCGGCCGCAACAGCGCGTAATCGCGCTCGGCGACAAAAACCACCCCGGCAATCGGATCGAGCTCGACGATGCGCAACAGCGGCGCATTGGCCGCCACCATTTGCCCTTCATCGACATAACGCTCCGCCACCACCCGCCGCTCCTCACCGCCGCTCCAGTCGGCGCTGATGCGGGTGTAGCCCAGCCTGATATTGGCGGTTTCCAGCGCCGACTCGGCATGGGCCAGCTGCGCCCGGGCCACCTCAAGCTCGACCTGGCTGGTCAGTTGCCTGGCCTGGGCCGCATCGAACTGAGCTTCCGAAGCCACCCCGCGCTGGCGCAGCGTCCTGCTCCTTGCCAGCTCACGGTCGGCGATCTCCAACGCACTGCGGGCTTCAGCCAGATGGGCCCTGGACACCGCCAGATCGGCCCGGGCCTGGTTGACGGCCTGGACATATTCGTCGTTGTCCAGTTGGCCCACCAGCTGTCCCCGCCGGACCGGATCGGCGATGTTCACGCTCAACCGCTCCAGGCGTCCGGCGACCTTGGGGGCGACGACGAATTCGGCCCGGGGCTCCAGCGCCCCGCTGAAGGTTCGGCGCAATGCGATGGGCCCCCGCTCGATCGGCATCACCTCCACCGGCGTTTGCCGCACCCCGGCCTTGCGGGCCGCGGAGTCGTCGGGGGCTTGCGGCGAAGGGCCGAAGGCCCAGAACAGTCCGGCGGCCAGTCCGGCCAGGAGGACGAAGGAGATAATTCTGCCGGCGGGTATGTTCATCGGAAATCATCCTGACATCGATGTATCACTTAGGTTAAGCTCCCTCCTCTTCAAGGGGAGGGCTGGGGTGGGGATGGGACGGTTCCAGCACGCAGGCACCCCATCCCCCTCCCGACCTCCCCCTTGAAGGGGGAGGAGATAAATTCATAAGCGACAGGTGCATAGTTAAAAAGCCTGTAAGAAAACTATCATATAGTGCTGACAACAAAGTCAAATAGCCAGTATAAAACGCTGCCCGATCCGACAGTTCGGCTCTGCCGCCGGGGGAGGGAGATCCGGCTGGCTACAGCTTCCGCCGCTCCATCAACGCCTCCACCAGCAGGCCGGTGGGGATCGCCAGGGCGACGGTGAGCAGCGAGCGGCCGAGGGCGAACGGCCAGCCGAGGAATTCGATCTCGATGGGGATCATCTGCAGCTTGACCGCATAGGCGGCGAGGACGATGGTGACCACCGCCCAGCGGGCTCCCTGCTTGTGGATGCTCATCAGCAAGGGGAAGATGATGTAGGCCGGGCCGATCAGCAAGGTGCCGCACAGGGCGGCCAGCAGCAGCCCCTTAAGCCCCCCTTCCCGCCCCAGCAGGCGCACGATCAGGTCGCGGCTAACCCAGACCTGCAGCAGCCCGACCAGGCCGAACACGGCGGCGATCAGCAACAGCACCGAGGCCAGGGTGGCGGCGCTGATCCGCAGGGCCTGCCAGGCCTGTTCCGGACTGTGGCGAAAGGCCCAGGCGTAGAGGCCGAGCACCGCCAGCAGCAGCCATTGCTCGCGCAGCTGCCGCCAGAAGCCCGATTTCGAGCGGGGGCTCACAGCAGCACCCCCAGCAGCAGGCCGATCAGCAGCGCGACGGCAAAGCCGATGCCGTTGCGCAGCAGGGCGTAGCGGAGCGAGAAGATCGACGCTTCAAAGGGCAGGGTGATGATGCCGATGGAGATCCAGCAGATGACGAAGGCGGCCACGGCGGGCGGCCAGGCCCCCGCGTCGAGCATCGAACCGGCCAGCGGGTAGGCGGCCAGCGGCGGGCCGATGGCGACCGCCCCCAGAGCGCCGCCGAGCAACAGCGACAGCCAGCCGTTGCCCTCCCCCAGCGCCCGTTCCACCTGCTGCGGGGAGAGGAACACCTGGAACAGCCCGACCAGGCCGAAGACCGCGGTCAGCAGCGGAATCAGCTTGCGCAGCGAGCGGCCGGCCACCTGCAGCGCCAGCAGGGTCTTGTCCCGGTCGATCCGCTGCAGGAGCAGATAGGCGCCGCCGATAATGATCAGGTAGATGAGGCCGATCTTGAACATGCAATGACTCCGGAAGCCGTGGTTGGGAGCTGCCATCCTACCCCTTCGCCGGAGGACAGACAATCACGGAAATGAAAAACGGAGATTGACAGGAAAAGGGCAGCATGTATAATCGTTACCGATTTCGTCATTTATCAACCCGCCACCACAACAAGGGAGTCCAGCCAATGCAAAAGTTTATCTGTACCATCTGCGGTTATGTTCACGAAGGAGCTTGCGCTCCGGATCTTTGCCCCCAGTGCCAGGCCCCGGCATCGAAATTCACCGTGCAGGATGCCACTGCCGCCCTGCAGTGGGCCGACGAGCACCGCATCGGAGTCGCCAAGGATGTCGATCCGGAGATCATCGAAGGCCTGAAGATGAATTTCACCGGCGAGTGCACCGAGGTCGGCATGTACCTGGCCATGAGCCGCCAGGCCGATCGCGAGGGCTATCCCGAGATCGCCGAAGCCTACAAGCGGATCGCCTGGGAAGAGGCTGAGCATGCCGCCAAGTTTGCCGAACTGCTCGGCGATGTGCTGGTCGCCGACACCAGGGCCAACCTGCAGGCCCGCGTCGATGCCGAGCACGGCGCCTGCCAGGGCAAGAAGGATCTGGCGACCAGGGCCAAGCAGCTGAACCTGGATGCCATCCACGACACCGTCCATGAGATGTGCAAGGACGAAGCGCGTCACGGGTCGGCGTTTGCCGGGCTGCTGAAGCGGTATTTCAGCTGAGCAGCAGAAAATTTATTTATTAACTCCCAAAAAGGGCCCGCCAACCGGCGGGCCCTTTGCGTTTGTCCGGGCTTGCATGAGTTCGGCCCTTACCCCCTGCTCTTTGCGGCATAATGAGCTCTTGATATGGAATGGTTTAATAGCGGAAGTGTGAAGTATTGTTCACATTTTCGCCGGAGATGGGAAGAAAGCTCCCCTTGAGAATTTTTAATTCGCTGGGTACTCTTGATGCGTTGTCCGCAGCGGGCCGCGGCATGTTCCGCTGCGGTCAGGCTTGATAAAGACGCCGCGCGTTGCCGTGTGCTTCCGATCGGGATCGGAATTTCATAATATCAACTGTTACTGAAAGGAGATCGAATGATGAAGAGACAGGCAATGTTGTGGGGTCTTTGTGTTCTCGCTCTGTTCATGTTTTCCCTGCCGGCGGCCGCGGCCGACTATGTCGGCTCGGATCAGTGCTTCAGCTGTCATCAGCAGAAGTTCAACGACTGGCAGGCGAGCGGTCATCCCTGGAAGCTGCGCAAGATGGAGAAGGCCCGCTACGCCAAGCTGCCCCTGCCTCCCGGCTACAGCTGGGACGACGTTTCCTACGTGATCGGCGGCGCCAACAAGAAGGCGCGTTTCATCGACAACAACGGCTATATCATCACCACCGCCAAGGACGGCAGCGAAGCCAAGACCCAGTACAATATCGAGGATGGCAGCTGGTCGTTCTATCACAAGGGTGAGAAGAAACCGTACAAGTGCGGTCCCTGCCACATGACCAACTACAGTGCGGAAGGCAACCAGTTCGGCATGCCCGGCATGATCGGCACCTGGTCGGAGGACGGCATCGGCTGCGAAGAATGCCACGGCGCCGGCGGTGAGCATATCCGCAAGCCGAGCAAGGCCAATATCACGATCAGCGCTTCCGCCGAGTCTTGCGGCAAATGCCACCAGCGCGGCGGCATGGGCCCCGAGCCGCCGGCCAAGGGCGGCTTCATCAAGCATCATGAGCAGATCAACGAGCTCAAGGCCGGCGTTCACAAGGATCTGGACTGCATCACCTGCCATGATCCGCACCAGCGCGCCATCCTGGCCAAAGACAACTGCGCCGAGTGCCACGGCGCGGTGGCCGAGAAATACGCGAAAAACATCCACGGCAAGCAGGGGACCCGCTGCATCGAGTGCCACATGCCCAAGGCCAGCAAGTCGGCCATCGCGGTGGCCAGCTACATCGGCGACGTTCGGACCCACATCTTCAAGATCAATACCGACAAAGATGCGGACATGTTCACGACCGTGGAAGAAAAAGGCAAGAAGTCGACCTTCGCCAAGGGCTTCGTCTCCCTTGAGTACGCCTGCCTCAGCTGTCATGCCAGTCGTGACACGGCCTGGGCCGCCAAGAACGCCAAGGCGTTTCACAAGTAAGCGTTATCCGGCATGACGAAAAAAAGGGACCTCCTTCGGGGGGTCCCTTTTTTTCGTCGGGGGCGGAGCGGGCAGCTAGCCAGAGAACAGGCCCGCTTGTTGCCGTCGCCAGGCAGAAGCCATGCTCAGGGGTGTAAAAACAATAGGGTTGTTATTTCCACATTCCCCCGGAGCTCAGATTAACGAAAACGCTCCAGATCTTATCTTGTACTTAATTTTACGACATGACATCCTTCAGCTTCTATCTAAGTATTGACCTCGCCCAACTTAAAAGGCTGTGGGGCGGCGCAGATGTCTCGGCCGCACCGCCATCGGATTTTTTTCTATGGGATTAGGCACCTTATACCAGCAGCTTGAACCACGGCTTACCACCATTCGCCGCTTTTTGCCAGGCCTCGCGTTTGTTTGCGGTTTTACCTGGGATTCGGTGACCATGGGTAAAATGGTTTCATTTTATGACCTGCTGATTCTCACCACCTACTATTTCGGCGCGGGTCTGATCCTCATCCTTTTGGTGCGTGAGGTCCAGCCCCAGTGGCAGAACTGGTTCACCTTTCTTATCCAGTTTTTTTACGGCGGCCTGTTCAGCGCGCTGGTGGTCTTTTATTTCAAGAGTTCCGGTTCCCTTTACACCTTTTTAGTCGTGATATTCCTGGCTCTGATGCTGGTTTCCAACGAATTTATTACCGAAAGATATCGGAGTCGGACCCTGACCTGGACCATGTTTGCCGCCTGCGGCACCATGTATCTTAATTTTCTCATCCCGCATGTCGTCCATTCCGTCAAACCGATCTGGTTTTACCTGAGTTGCATTTTCAGTCTGGCGGTGGTTTTCGCGATTCACGGCTTTGCGTACGCCAAACAACGCGAATCGATGACCATTGCAATCAAGAAATTACAGTATTTCAGGGATTTACACCAGATGGCCCCGTCTTTGGCAGTGGTTGCCCTGCTGGTGGTTCTGTATCAGTTTCAACTCATTCCACCCGTGCCGCTGGTCTTGAAGGAGAGCTATATCTGCAAGGACTTCAGTAGCGAGAACGGGGTCTATCAGTGTCAGGCCGAAAGACAGTCTCTGGCACGGGCCCTGGGCTTTGGTGGTGACGTCATCCATATTACTGAAGGGGAGAAGATCTACAACCTGAGCGCGGTCTTTGCACCGACGCACGTCACGGTCGACCTGGAACAACGCTGGTGGTTGTGGAATGAGCAGCTCGGTAGCTGGACAGCCAGCGGTGTGGTCCCGCTGCCGATGGTCGGGGGTCGCAAGGCAGGCTGGCGCACGTACAGTTACATCCAGGCCAGCAGTCAAGCGGGGGACTGGAAAGTAGAAACCGCCCTTATGGATGGTGCTGTGCTTGCCGTTGCCTATTTCACCGCCAAAGATAAAGTGGAGCCGGCAACAAGAACCCATACGGTCAGGGTGTTCTAGGTGCGTCCGTTGTCGTTTGTCTTCGAGTAAAATTAATGAGCAAGGCATCCCGCCGCAAGTCATTCTGCACCCGATACGGCCTCCCGTAGCCCGGTCCCCGGAATTTGACCCTGTTGCATATGGTGGAAACGCTAAATATGACGGCTTCCGCCAAAAGTGTTTTCACCCACCGATTTTCATCACAATATTTTCTCATTTAAAATCGAGCGCTTATCCCTGTTAAGCAGGCCATCCTCTTTGGCCCGATTGTTGCGATTATACGAGGGTGGCAGAACATGACGTTCTGTTCCAGGCCAGAGCCGGAAATAACGTTTGCAGCTGCGGGATGAAATGCAGCCCGCCCAAAAGAGGTTAGCGTGATCCAAATGATGAACTATTTAACCGGAGCAATAACCGGAGAGCTGTGGACTGGACATCTCGCGGGTGTAATGACCCTGGGGCTGCTGATCGCTATGCTCGCACGGGTTTATCGCACCTTCGGCAGCAACGATTTTGAACAGCTTCGCAGGCAAGGGTTGGTTCCTCGCCGGTTGAACAAACCTCGGACCACACGGGCAGTCGGGGATGTCGGGCCAATGGAGCAAGTGTATAGAGAGCGCGATTTCCCAGAACCGGAGGATACATGACCGTCGAAGTCGACATCTTCACACTGAGCATTCTGGTGGTTGTCATTATTTTTGCGGCAATGCTGCTGCCGATGATCTGGCAGTGGAAAAAAACCGGCCGGGAGGCAGATGCGCTGTTGAGCGAATTGCGCCGCGAGCTGATTCCGACTCTAAAGGACTTCAGGGAGATAACGGAGCGCATCAACCGAGCCTCGGTGAAGATTGAAAAGGGGAGCGGGCATGCTGAAAATTTAATCAAATCCCTCGACGAGATTGTCGAATCGGTGCGCCAGATCAGTCATGGTTTTCGTCATGATGCTCGTCATCTTGCCGATAATGCCGCCTGCCTCATAACGGGTCTCAGGGTGGCCATCAGGGTTTTTTCCAAAGAAACCAAAAACTAAGGAGTTCAGTGTATGTCAGAACAAAATACGAGCGGATTGGGCCAGACTTTGTTGGCGTTTACTCTGGGTACGCTCATCGGAGGGGGGCTGGCTTTGTTGACTGCGCCGCGTTCCGGGGCGGCGTCACGCGAAAAGCTGCGAGGCATGGTGGACGACAAACGGGTCAAATTGGATGGGATGACCGAGGACGCAGAAACCCGAATCAAAAAAGTGATTCAGGAGAGCCATGAGATTCTTGAGA
>DASWJX010000005.1:0-20448 GCA_036396915.1 Geopsychrobacteraceae bacterium
GCCATCCACCTTGGTGCTTTTTTGCAAAAGCATCAATAGATAATGATATAGCCATGCTCAGTAGCAATTTTTGATATTTCCAGGACATCCTCAATCCGGTAGGAGGACCCGTCCAGAGTGAAGGTATATCCCCCTTCAGGATTTTCCTTGGCCAGTCCGATCAGATACTCGAAACTCGCCGTTTTGATGGTTTCCACGATCTACCTCTTCGGTTTTGTTATGTTCCCTGCCGCACTGTATACGAGGCCAATAATAGCACAAGCATTCAGGATTGCCTATAAATTCAGACGCAACCCAAACCCTGACGCACCAGCGCGCGGCTATTCGCCGACAATCTTGACCAGAACCCGCTTCCGCCTGCGGCCGTCAAACTCGCCGTAAAATATCTGCTCCCAGGGTCCGAAATCAAGTACTCCCTCGGTGATTGCCACCACGACTTCACGCCCCATCACCGTGCGCTTCAGATGAGCGTCTCCGTTATCCTCTCCGGTGTTGTTGTGGAGATAACGACTCAGCGGTTGATGGGGAGCCAGCTGTTCAAGCCAGCGATCGAAATCCTGATGCAGGCCGCCTTCATCATCGTTAATGAAAACCGAGGCGGTAATGTGCATGGCATTGCACAGCAGCAACCCTTCGCGGATGCCGCTCTCGGCCAGGCAGGCTTCTATCTCTCCTGTAATATTCCGGAATTGCCTGCGGGTCGGAATATCGAACCAGAGCTCCTTGCGGTATGATTTCATCGATTCCTCCGAAAAAGATTTTTTATTAGCAGCTATCCAATGAGCGAGAAGCTGTCATCATTACCATTCAATATCAGGACCTTATCAAAGGATTGTCAGTTAAATGGCACTTCCGACAAATGAAGATATACTATTAAAACTCAATCGGTGTTGACAGGTGCCCATTTCCTTCTATATATAATGCGGCGCACTAGTCACACTACGCTTCACAACTGAGTATAATGGAAAACATGAAGACAAAATCGGGAAAATACAGTCTGCTGTTCGGTTCGATGCTGATCCTGTTACTGGCCAGCTGTTCGGAAAGCATCGCTCCCGTTTATGCAGGAACCACCGTAAAGATCATCGAAGCGAAAAAAATAAGTGAACTGGAACACCATTTCACCCGCTACAATTATGACATGAGCCGACTGCAGGACGGGGTTCCGCCCCTGATCCTGCAAGCGTTTCCGCGGGAACTTGCCGCCCTGAACTCTTCGGAAAAGAAAAAACAGGTCTTTTTCCAGAGCCTGCTGCCGATGGTCCTGCTGGCCAACGATGAGATCAGACGGGAACGCCTGCTCCTTCTCGAGCTCGACAAGCTGGCCCGCGCCGAAGGCTCGACGCTCTCCAAGCTCGATTATCGCCTGCTGCAAACGCTGGCCACGCGTTACGGCGTCGAACTGGTTCCCGACAACCCCCGCGCGACCCTGGACAAGCTGCTGCTGAGGATCGATACCATCCCGACCGATCTGGCCCTGGCTCAAGCGGCCAACGAGTCGGCCTACGGCACTTCGCGTTTTTCCTTGTTGGCGAATAATCTTTTCGGTGAATGGACATTCACGCCGGGAACCGGCATCGTACCGGAAGGACGACCGGAAGGGGAGCTTTACGAAGTCCGCCGCTTCAACTCGCTGCTCGACTCGATCCGTTCCTATCAGAAGAACCTCAACACCCACTCGGCCTACCGGTCTTTTCGACAGTTACGCGCCACGGCCCGCTCGCGCGAGCAGGAACCGAGCGGCGCAGAGCTGGCCAACGGTCTTCTGCACTATTCGACACGCCGAGAGGCATACATCAGGGACCTGCAGGCACTGATCAAGCAGAACCGCCTCGACCGCTACGCCTCCGCCGCCCTGAGAAAAAGCTGACCCGAAATTTTTCCTTAGCCAGCCCCCGTGTTTTTGCGAAGGCAGCACCTTGGCTTTTCGCTTATTCGACCGCTGCGACCGCCGCCGGTGAATTGATCCAGAGATGACTGTACCAGTGCCAGCCGCGCCCCTTGTTGTGCGGTGCGGTCAGGGTATATTTATTCCGGCGCCCGGTCAGCGGCCGTTCCGCCTCAACGACAAACAGCCCCGGATCGCCGTCAACCGGGACCGCCCGGCAACTGTTGTCCCCCTGCACAAAACAGTTCAGCCGGCGCAGATCCGCCGCGCCCGCGTCGATGCGGATTTGCAGCCGCGGCGGATTGGACCCGCTCAAAACCGGCTCGACGGGGTTTTCTTCAGTAACGACCAGCGCAGCCATCTGTAATTTTTCCCTGAACCCCTCGATGGTGGCATAGGGGCCGCCCATCGGAAAACGCGGCAGATTCAGCAGATTGCTCTTTTCATGGATCACCCCGGACTGCTGGCCGAAAGCCGCGTCAAAACCCATCTCCTCCGCCAGCTTCATCAGTTCAAGACTGTACTCCCCGTAGGGATAGGCCAGCAGGGTCGGTGAAACCTTCAGGTGTTTTTCGAACAGCAACTGTGCCGCCGCGATATCCTGCCGCACCCGCGTGCGCCATTCCTCCCTGCTTTCACCTTCGCGCAGATCGACGAGGTGATCATGACTGAACGAATGGTTGCCGATATCCACCCCCTCAAGCACCAGTTCACGCAGTTCTTTCCAGTCCAGGTAGCCCTGCGTCCCCACCGCGGCGCCGTTGACGAACAGGGTCACCGGATACTGATACTTGCGCAGCAACGGCATGGCCTTGTCCTTGAACGACACAAACGCATCATCGACACTGAGTGCCGCACATTTTTCGGGAAAGGGCTCGCCGGTTTCGAGGCGACGAACGATCTCCTTCAGGGACAGAACCCGATATTTGTTTTCCTGCAGATAGGCCAGTTGCTCGGCAAGAACCGCGCTGTCGATATTTGTCGAAGCATAGCGTGACTCATCGAAGCGATGATAAAGAAAAACATTGGCGCCGGCCCAGGAGACTCCCGGCAGAAGGGAAACGACCAGCAACGTTGCGGCGAAAAGCCTGAAATTTAAAGAGGTCATGAACATTCTTTTTCCGAAAAGGGTCAGGCGGTCCGGACCTTGTTACGCAGATAGCGCCGGATCGTGTTGCGGGCTTTAGGCGTGACAGCCCACTCCAGCCATTTGGGAAGGACTTCGGGACGTTCCGCCGTCTCGACTTCAACCTGATCGCCATCAAGCAGGCGGGACTTAAGCAGTCGGGTTCGGCCGTTGATCCGCCCGCGGCGCGCGTTCAGGCCCAGCGATTCGTGGATATCGAAAGCAAAGTCGAGCACGCTGCTCCCCTCGGGAAGAATCCGGACATCGCCGCGCGGGGTATAGACCTGAATGGTCGCCGAGGCCAGCTTGAGCGAAGCGGTGTCGAAGGCCGACTCCCCCTCCATCAGCGAACGCATCAGGTCACGGAAGTTGTCCCATTTGAACTCGAAACCGGGCGCCAGCACACCGGAATCGTTAAAGCGGGCCAGCTTGCGGGTGGTGATCTCGACCCGCATCCGTTGTTCGCCGACCTGAACCGTGGTCTTTAACGCCTGATAGCCGAACCGCGACGAAACGTTCAGGTGATCCCGCAACTTGCCGGGGATGGAAGGGAACATTCCGTGCAAAAGCCCGAGAAACATATAAGTATCCTGGGTCCGATCCACCTGAACCTCAAGGGTGTAGAGCGCCCCGAAACCGCGCTGCATCTCCCGGGCTCCGGCGATGGAAAACGGACGCCAGCGGTCCTTGAGGGAGACGTCGAGCCGGTGCTGTTCGCAGGCATTGATGATTTTCGCCCGCACCTTGCGCAGATAGTCGCTGTTTTGCTCCCTGACTTTGGCGACCTGTTGTTTGTAACGTTCGGCCTGGCGGGGATAGATGAGCTGCAGCGACAGCGAATCGAGCTCGGTCGCCACATAACCCATCCCCAGATGCTGAGCCAGCGGCACGTAGATGGCCCGCGTTTCTTCGGCAATCAGCTTCTGCTTTTCCTCCGACAGGGCATTGATCGTCATCAGGTTGTCGATCCGATCCCAGAACTTGAGACAGAGGACCCGAATGTCCTTGATGGCGGCCAGAACCGTCTTCTTGTAGGTTGCTTCCTTCAGGTCCTGACGATTCAAATCGTCGCGATTGTTCAATTCGCTGGCGGTCACCTTGGTCAGACCATCGACCAGCAGCGCAACCTCCTCACCGTATTTTTTACGGATTTCGTTGAGGGTGACCGGGGTATCTTCGACGACGTCGTGCAGCAGAGCAGCGATCACGGACGGGAAATCCATCCAGTGCCGGGCCGCCAGATGGGTAACCCGCAGCGGATGGAAGATGTAAGGCTCTCCCGATTTCCGCACCTGATCCCCGTGAGACAAGCGCGCCTGGTTGTACGCCTGCTGAACGGCGGATAATTCCTTATCCAGACGTTCCTCGGACAGACCGCCGCCATAGTGCGTGACCAGCAGCACCATGATATCGTTGATCATGCGTTTTTCGGTCTTTTCGTCAAATTTCCCCATACAATCTACATTATTTCCAGTTCTCGCAGCTTAAAAGCTCTAACCGGGCGGCCAGAGCATGTCACGACCGCCCAGTAGATGAAAGTGCAGATGCCAGACCGCCTGACCTCCCCCTTCGTTGCAGTTGTTCACCACCCGAAAGCCGTCCTCGGCAAAACCGAGGTCATGCGCCATTTTACCGGCCACCTGATAAATATGGCCGATCAGGTCATTATCGGCGGTGGTCAGATCGAGGGTGGTGCGGATATGCTTGTGCGGCACGATCAGAAAATGATGCGGTGCCTGGGGGTTCAGATCATCGAAGACAATGACTTCGTCATCCCGATAACGGATCTTTGCCGGAATCTCACCGGCAGCGATCTTGCAGAAAATACAGTCGGCAGCCATAAACCGCTCCTTTTGATCCTGAGTACTTCAGATCCTCACGCGTCTGTTAATGATGATTCTAACAAACATTTTTCGATCGGGGTATCGCAAAATGGCCCTGAATACGGATTGCGGCACTGCTCATGAGCCACCAGCGGGACGTTCAAGGGACATGTCTTTCCAGGTGGTTTTTCTTTTACTGTCCCACCAGCGGCCATCGACCGGAGCGGCCAGAGACTCGCCGACGACCACCAGGGTCAAGGATGATTTGCCAGCTTGGTCCCGGCTGAAAAAATCGCGCCCGGCACAGGCCGTGACAAGACTGTCGAGCGTGGCGCAGACGACCTCTTCTCCGGGCAGGGTCAGGCGGTGCAGCAGGGCGATCGGCACATTCCGTCCGTAACCGCGCCGCAGGATCGCCACCAGCTGCTCAAGGGGGAAGGTATTCATGTAGATCAGCAGCGTCACTCCGGGGCCGGCCAGGCGCTGAAGCGCCGCTGCCCGGTCTCCGGCCCCCAGGGTGCGCGGAGAGACGACAACCGTCCGCTCGCAGATCTCGGGCAGATCGAGAGTCCGTTTCAGCACGGCGGATGCCGCGTTCGCCACGCCGACCCCGGCAACAACCGTCGCGCGCTCCCCGAAGTGATCGACAATCCCCTGAAACGGCGCATAAAAGGTCAGATCGCCCGGAATCAGAAAGGCGACATCGGTTGTTTTCAAGCGTTCACGGACCAGGTCGAGCAGCGGCTGGTAATCGTAATCGAAGGGAACCAGAACCTCTTTGCCGGACAGCAATCCGGCAAAGGTCTCATCGTAAGGCTTCAGCAGAAACACCGTCCCCGCCTGCTCCAGGCAATCCCTGCCCTGCAGGGTCAGCAGCCGCGGGTCGCCGGGTCCGGCCCCGATAAAGAATACCCGCTTCATTCAGGGCCACCCTTTTGCAGATAGATCAGAAACTCGCGGTTCCCCTTGGGGCCGAGAACCGGGCTTTCCGTAACGCCGCCGACCCGACAGCCGAGAGCGATCGCCAGTTCCTTGATCGCCTCGACAACCTGCTGCTGCAGATCGAGATCGCGCACCACCCCGCCCTTGCCGACCATGCCGCGCCCGACCTCGAACTGCGGCTTGATCAGGGCCAGCACTTCAGCGTCATCGGCAAGCAGGTCGAGCGTACCGGGAAGAACCTTCGCCAGGGAGATGAAAGAGGCGTCGATGACCGCCAGTGACGGCCGGGCGTTGAGCTTTTCAGGGGTTAGATTGCGGATATTGCAGCGTTCCAGATTCACCACCCGCTCGTCTTCGCGCAGCTTCCAGGCCAGCTGCCCGTAACCGACGTCAACGGCAAAGACCCTGGCGGCGCCGTGTTGCAGCAGACAGTCGGTAAAGCCGCCCGTCGAGGCCCCGACATCGATGGCGACGCGTCCGGTGGGATCGACCGGAAAGTGCCGCAGGGCCTTTTCGAGCTTCAACCCGCCACGGGAAACATAGGGGATATCGCCGCCCTTGATGCGCAGCTCGGCGGCCGGGTCAAAACGGGCTCCCGCCTTGTCGACCCGATGGTCATCGACGATCACCTTGCCGGCCAGAATCAGAGCCCTGGCACGTTCCCGGGACTGGGCCAGGCCCTGGTCCACCAGCAGTTTATCCAAGCGTTCTTTTTTCACCCTGATCCTGTCCTGCAAAACGATACCAGCGGCTTGACTTCGAGCCCGCCGCGTTCCCTCTCGGTCAGTTGCTTCGGGCCGCAACAAGCGAGTATTCATCCGGAAACACCGGATGGATACCGGCGCGTTTCTGATTCGGAAACGAGCAATTTTTCGCAAGGTCAAGGAAATCAAGGCCTTGCGCGGAGACGTACATAGTACGTCGCACAAGCAAGGCTGCAGATTGACGCAGAGATTGCGGAAAAGGGCCGTTTCCGGACAGAAACAAGCTAACACACGTGTCGCGCCGGAGCAATCGACGCCGAGCGCGGCGCTGAGAAAATTACCGGTCGAGAAACAGATCGGGAAAAAGCGTTTGCTCCGGGTCCACCGCATAGCCCGAGAAATCGCTGACGCCCGCCTCGCGCAGGATCTGTTCATCGGTGAAAAAGTTTCCTGTGCAGCGCCGGCTGTCGCGTCTGAAAAGCGCACAGGCCGCATCGGCGACGATCTCCGGCTTGCGACATTTTTCGGGAGGCACCAGGCCGCCCAGCATCGCCAGCGCATCGGTGGCGATGACCGTCCGCGGCCAGAGCGCATTGACGGCGATCCCCTGCTCACGGAATTCCTCGGCCAGGCCAAGAACCGTCATACTCATCGCGTATTTGGAGATGGTATAGGCGGTGTGATCGCGGAACCAGCGCGGCGCCAAATTCAGCGGTGGCGACAGGGTCAGGATGTGCGGATTTTCAGCCTCCAGCAGATAAGGGAGCACGGCCTGACTGGCGGCAAAGGTGCCGCGCAGGTTGACCTGCATCATCAGGTCAAAGCGCTTCATCGGCGTCTGCCGCACCCCGGCCAGATAGATGGCGCTGGCATTGTTGACCAGGATATCGATGCCCCCGAAATGGTCTGCCGCCTCTGCCACGGCCTGCCGCAGACGAACCTCGTCACGAATATCGACCGCCAGCGGCAGAACCTTTCCGCCGGCGGCATCGATCTGGCGTGCCGCGGTATGGATCGTGCCCGGAAGTTTCGGGTTTTTACGCACCGTTTTCGCGGCAATGACAATGTTGGCGCCCTCTTGTGCTGCCCGGCAGGCGATGGCCAGGCCGATGCCGCGACTGCCGCCGGTGATAAAAACGGTCTTCCCCTGCAAACTCCGCATCACGCTCCTCCCGCTGTCGCCAGTGCCGACCGGCCACGGACTCGCTCTTCGTTCATGGTGACGATGATATCAGATTTACCGCGGCCCGGAACAGCAACCTGGCACCGCAAATAAAAAAAGGCCGCCGGAAAACCGGCGGCCCTGTTCAGGAAACGGGAGGGGGGAAAGCTCTTTTACTGTTTGATGTCCCCTCTGACACCGACCGTGATGATTTCAAGGGGGATCTCTTTGCCGCTGGCGGCCAGGGCCTGGCGGGCGATGGCAACCAGTCCGGAGCAGCAGGGAACTTCCATCACCACAACGCTCAAGGTACGGATGGAGCCATGCTGCAGCATATCGGTCAGTTTCCGCAGATAGGCCTGGCCGTCGTCCAGCTTGGGACAACCGATCAGCAGCGCCTTGTCTTTCAGCATATCTTTATGAAAATCGGCATAAGCGAATGCAACGCAATCGGCGGCCAGCAGCACCTCCGCATCCTGCAGAAACGGAGCGGTCGGCGGCACCAGGTGCATCTGCACCGGCCACTGACGCAGTTCGGAAGGGCGCTGCCCCGCGTCGCCGGTCGCGGCACCCGGCTTGGCGGCAAAATCCACCGGCCGCGCCGAAGGGCAGCCGCCGCCGTGGGCCGCAGCGGAAAAGCTTTTCACCTGAGCAGAGGGGCAGCCCCCGCCCTGTGCGGAGGGCACCGGAGACGGACTGTGCGACAGCGGCTCACGACCGATCTCCTGAAGACGCCGGGCCACGGCTTCTTCGTCAAACTCGGCGGCGGCACGTTTTTCAATGGTGATCGCGCCCTGCGGACAGTCGCCCAGGCAGGCCCCCAGACCGTCGCAGAGGTTGTCCGCCACCAGGCGGGCCTTGCCGTCGATGATCTGAATGGCGCCTTCGGCGCACGACGGGACGCAGAGCCCGCATCCGTCGCATTTTTCTTCATCAATAGTGACCATTTCACGAATTGCCATGATTATCTCCTTATAGGTTGCATGATTTCTGAACGAATCAGATTTTCTCGTTATTTTTGAGTGAATTTACCCGAATGCGGTCCGCTGCGCATTGACTGAGATCAAAAACAGGTCATTTTACACCATGATCCGAAGGCAGGGAAAGACAGACCTTTTTTTTCTCCGCGCAAGGTGTTATTAATCTACCCAATTGCAACTTTCACGGTGTCGATCAAGGCGCGGCATATAAGCATCCGGCATAGGTCTCGTAAAGGAGTCTCAACATGAACCATCAGCAATCCGAAAAACTTTTTTCCGCGGCAAAGAAAACCATTCCCGGCGGGGTCAACAGCCCTGTCCGTGCCTTCAAATCGGTCGGCTGCAATCCTATTTTCATCAGCCGGGCCAAAGGCGCCTATATTTTCGATGCGGACGACAATCAATATATCGACTACGTCGGCTCCTGGGGACCGATGATCCTCGGTCATTGCCACCCGAAAGTCGTTGAAGCGATTCAGCAGGCAGCGGCAAACGGCGCGTCATTCGGCGCACCGACCGAAACGGAGATCATCCTCGCCGAGATGGTCTGCGCCGCGTACCCCAACATTGAAATGATCCGCATGGTTTCTTCCGGCACCGAGGCGACCATGAGCGCTATCCGCCTGGCTCGCGGCTACACCGGTCGCGATAAAATCCTCAAGTTCGACGGCTGCTATCACGGACACGCCGACAGCCTGCTGGTCAAGGCCGGTTCCGGACTGGCCACCTTCGGCGTCCCGACCTCGCCGGGGGTTCCGGCCGATTTTGCCAAACACACCCTGACCGCCATCTATAACGACCTGGAAGATGCCAGGGCGATCGTCGCCGCCAACAAGGGCGAAATCGCCTGCATCATCCTGGAGCCGATCGCCGGCAACATGGGCTGTGTTCCGCCGAAAGCCGGCTTTCTCGAAGGGCTGCGCGCCCTTTGTGATGCGGAAGGGATCGTACTGATCGTCGATGAAGTGATGACCGGCTTCCGCGTCGCCTACGGCGGCGCCCAGGAACGTTTCGGCGTGCGCGGCGACCTGGTCACGCTCGGCAAGATCATCGGCGGCGGCCTGCCGGTCGGCGCGTTCGGCGGCAAGAAGGAGATCATGGACTGCCTCTCCCCTGACGGCGGCGTGTACCAGGCCGGGACGCTCTCCGGCAACCCGCTGGCCATGAGCGCCGGGATCGCCACCCTCAACCTGCTCAAGGAAGAGGGTTTCTACGACCTGATCGAGGAGAAGAGCGCGTATCTGTGCAAGGGGCTGAGCGAAGCGGCCGCTGCGGCCGGTGTGGCAACCTCGTTGCAGCGGGTCGGCGGCATGTTCTGCACCTACTTCCAGGCCGAAGAAGTGTTTAACTTTGCCGATGTCCGAGCGGAAACGCCGCGGATCTTCGCCAAGTTCTTCCGCGCGATGCTCGAAGAGGGGATCAACCTGGCGCCGAGTCAGTACGAATCCGGATTCATGAGCGCCGCCCACTCCACTGAAGATCTCGACAAGACCATCGAGGCCGCCGGCAAGGCGTTTCGCAGCCTGTAGTTTTATTCTCCCCTCGGCAATGCTAAAGGCCGGACACACGCGTGTCCGGCCTTTTTTTCATGCAAAAGCATGATCCTCGCATAACTCCCCCCTGAGCAGCAGCCCGCGGTTGCAGTGCCCCGCTTGCCGTCGCTTGTGATGAACCGTTTTCCGATGCCATGGTTTTTCGCTCGAAGCAGTGTAAACTGTTGATATAGCCCGGCTTCCTCCAAGCCGGAAAAAATCGGACCAGCAGAGGGATTATGGCAAGGGAGCGTTTGGCAAACCTTACAGGGCTGTCGACCCTTTTCGTCCTGTGGCTTTCGATGGCCGGCTGCATCCATCTCCCGGCAGAGCCGGGTTACGGCGGCCCGAAGCCTCTTTCGGAAGAAACGCGAGCCGACTATGCCTACCGCAGATACCAGGGCAGCTACACGGAAAAGATCCTTGAGCAAAACCGTCATTATACCTTGAAGCGAATCAGCTTCCCGTCAAACCACATCATTCTGCCGCAGCAGCACGACATCACCATCGATTATTACGCCATCGACTCCGCTGAAAAAGTTCCGGTTATTTTGGTACTGCCGATCCTCGGCGGGTCCAACAACATCGCCTCCTCCTTTGCCCGCTACTTTACCCGGCACGGCTTCGCAGCGGCAGTGGTCCACCGCCAGAAGATTTATCCGAAACAGGAATTCCTGAAGGAGATCGATAAACTCCTGTGCCAGATCGTCTTCGATCACAAACAGGCCATCGACTGGGTCGAGTCCAGGCCGGAACTTGATGCCTCGCGGATCGGCGTGTTCGGCGTCAGCATGGGGGGGATCAAGGGAGCGCTGATCAGCGCCCTGGATCCGCGCATTGGCGCCAGCGTCCTGGTTCTGGCGGCGGGCGATCTCCCGTATATCCTCGCCCGTTCGAACGACAAGGGGATCATCAAAAGGAGAAACGCGCTCCTGGCGGAAAAAACGCTGACGCCGGAGCAATTGCAGCAGGAGTTGACTGAAAAAATCCGCTGCGACCCGATCAATTATGCGGAACATATCGACGCCGACAAGACGCTGATGATATTGGCCCGCTTCGACGCTGTGGTCCCCTATCACAAGGGGCTGGAGCTGAAAGAGAAGATCGGCAATCCGGAGACCATCCTCCTGTGGTCCGGTCATTACAGCGCCATCGTCTACATCTATTATGTGAAATACCAGTCCAGAAAGTTCCTGCAACAACACTTGCAATGACCCCCTGCCGGCCGGTCCGGTCCGACCGGAGTCCACGACCCGCCAGCAGTTGGGATGAAGAGCAGAGGGCAGAACCGGAAACAGCGAAAAAGGAAGTGCCGATGAAGAGAAGAGCTGGAAGCGTTTACGGTCTTGTTGTTCTGTTGTTCCTCGTCCTGTCCGCGGGTTGCGGCGTTCCCGGCAACAACCTGCCGCTCTACCAGCGCTCCATGGTCATCCAGAACCCGCAAGCGGAACAGGCCGTGCTGGCCAGGGCATCCTTGGAGGTCAGGCAGATTCCCCGCTCGGGGACCCCGGTGAAAGTCCTCTATCTGCGCGGCACCCCTTACGAAATGGGTTTCCAGCACGGAACCCTGCTGCGCGATGATGTCCGGAGTATGTATAAACGGCTGATCGGTCTGCTCAAGTTCAAGGCAGATGTCGACATCCTCGATGAAGTCTACGACCTGATGGCGCCCTACATCCCCAGCGAGGAGCAGGAGGAGATGCGTGGTCTCGCCCACGGTGCTGATGTCCCGCTGCGGGTGGTCCACTGGATCCACACCATTCCCGGGGTCTTTGAGTACGGGCCGAAGAAACGCTTCCTCAAGGGTGGAGTCCCGACCAGTTGCAGCAATCTGGTGGCGTTCGACCGGGCTACGGCAAACGGCGAGCTGTATCATCTGCGGGTCCTCGACTGGGCCCGTTATTTCCATCTGCAGAACTGGCCGGTGGTCCTGGTGCATCGCCCCGAAACCGGGCATGCTTCGGTGACCTTTTCCTACGCGGGCTTTATCGGTGCGGTCACCGGCATGAATGACCAGCAGCTGACCTTCGGCGAAATGGGGTATGGAAATCCCCCCGGAGAAAGCCTTGAAGGCATTCCCTTCGTTTTCCTGTTTCGCAAAATGATGCGCGAAGCCGACTCGATTGAGGAGATCAGACGGACCATCGAATCGGCGCAACGCACCAATTCCTATGTCTTTGTTTTCGGCGATGCCAAACAGCAGGCCGGCCCTGCCAAGGGCAGGCTTTTCATCGCCGACCGCGGCCGGGTGCTGAACTTTGCAGAGAATACGGATATGGTCGATGAAAGAGAGGGGGGAGACACCTATCCGGCCATTGAAAATGTCGTCTACGGCGGCGCGCGGGGGGAGGTGCTGCACGGCTCCATCCTGGAGCATTACGGCACGATCGATCCGGAAGTTCTTAAAAAAATCGCCGCGCAGGTTTCACTCAAAAGCAACCTGCACAACGTTATCCTCAGGCCCCGGACCATGGAGGCCTGGTTTTCCAATGCCTCCCTGGCCAGGGGAGCGGAGGGCAAAGCCAGCAGCCAGCCCTGGCTTCATCTCGATTTTTCAGAAGCGCTACGGGACTGAGCGCAACGCAGCGGGGCCGTCCGTTCCTGAACGTTTATTTGCGCTCTGCGCGCGACCGGACCCGGCCTTGATGAAAATGGCGGCCGGTCGGGATGATCCCGACCGGCCGCCGCTCTCTCTCCTGAGCTGTTACGCGGAAGGAGCTTTCCGCCGCGAACGATTGGGCCGCCTGCGGCGCGGCTTTTCACTGCCGTCAGCGGATTTCTTCCGAGCTGGCTGTCCAGCGCTTTTTCCGGATTTTGCCGCTCCGGCAGCCGCTCCGGCTGCCTCCTGCTTGCGGGCCGGCGGCTTGCCGCTTTTCGGAGGCCTGCTGCCGGGCGCGGGTTTGCGCGGCGGCCGGGAGAATTCCTTGTTCTTTGCCGGTGCCGGCACGGTGAGATCGAAACCCTCCAGGGTCCGCCGCTCGATGGAGTTGCCGAGGATCTTCTCGATCGACGTGACCAGACCCTTGTCGTCATCCGAGACCAGGGTAAAGGCATCTCCGGTGCGCGCGGCGCGCCCGGTACGGCCGATGCGGTGCACGTAGGCTTCGGGCGTGTTGGGGATATCGTAGTTGATCACATGCGAAATCTGACTGACATCGATGCCGCGGGCGGCGATATCGGTCGCCACCAGAACCTGGAAGGTGCCGTCGCGGAAGCCGCCGAGCGCCTCCTGGCGCCGGTTTTGAGACAGGTTGCCCTGCAGCGAGGCCGCCTTGTAACTATTCTTGATCAACTGCTCCGCCAACCGTTTTGCCCGGTGCTTGGTGCGGGTAAAGATCAGCACCGATTCGGTGTCGGTGTGCTGCAGCAGCGCGAGAAGCATGGCGGTCTTGAGATGCTGGGGCACGGGATAGAGGGCATGGCTGACGGTGGTTGCCGGGGCGGTGTTGCCGACCTGTACGGTCACCGGTTCGGTCAGCACATCAGCGGCCAGCTTTTTAATTTCACCGGGCATGGTTGCCGAAAAGAGCAGGGTCTGCCGTTGTCGGGGCAGGTGGCCGAGAATCCTGCGGATCGCCGGCAAAAAACCCATGTCGAACATTTGATCCGCCTCGTCCAGAACCAGCACTTCGACATTCTTCAGGTCGATGGTTCCCTGATCGAGGTGATCGAGCAAGCGGCCGGGGCAGGCTACGACAATTTCGACCCCCTGTTTTAACTTGGTTTTCTGCGGATTGATGTTGACCCCGCCGTAAACGGTGATACAGCGCAGTCCCGTCTCCTGGCCGAGCGTATTGATCGCGTCGTGAATCTGTTCCGCCAGTTCGCGGGTCGGCGCGACGACCAGGGCGCGAACCACGCGCCGTTTGCCCTGCATCAGACGATGCAGGATCGGCAGCGCGAATGCCGCCGTTTTGCCGGTGCCGGTCTGGGCCAGGCCCATGACGTCGGCACCCTGCATGACGGCAGGGATCGCCTGTTCCTGGATCGGCGTCGGCGTAACATAACCGGCGGCCTTTACCCCTTTGGCGACAGTGTTGTGAAACTCGAATGATTGAAAATCCATATTATGTGTCTTTCTGTTGGGGACGAAAAAAGAGCCGGAAGCGTGTACTTCCGGCTCTTTTTCCATAGTGCTCAGCTCAGGCTGATCAATAACGCGCGTCGGCAAACTCGACCCAGCCGCCGGCTGCGACCAGGGCCTTGTCAAACTGGCTGATTTCGAACGAGAACGGTATCTCTTCCGTCCCTGCCCTTGCGACAATTTGCTGCGCATCCAGATTCACGGCGATTTCGACCTGACCCTGACGCTGCAAGGCCATCAGGCGGTCGATGTCCGCTTTCGGAAGTTCGATGGCCAGCATGCCGCAGTTGAACATGTTCTGGCGGAAAATCCGTGCATAGCTTTGCGCGATGACGGTGTGCACATCGTTGACTTCGAAAACCCACGGGGCATGCTCGCGGGACGAACCGCACCCGAAGTTTTCCCGGGTCACGACCACCGTGGCGTTTTTCAGTTGCTCCCCTTTCGGGTCGAAACCGTCCAGCTTGAGATCTTCGAGAATATAAGGAGTCAGAGCTTCCTTGGTCACCTCGGTCAAGTACTTGGCCGGGATAATCTCGTCGGTATTGATATCGGATCGATCGAGAAAGATTGCCGATCCGCCAAATTTTTTCTGCATTCTTCGGCTCCCTGTCCGGTTAAAGGCTTCTGGCGTCGGTGATTTTGCCGGTAATGGCGGTCGCCGCGGCGGTGGCCGGGCTCATCAGGTGCACCATGCCCCCCTTGCCCATCCGGCCGTTGAAGTTGCGGTTGCTGGTCGCGGCGCAGACCTCGCCTTCGGCCAGCACACCGTTGCTCATGCCGAGGCAGGCGCCGCAGGTCGGATTGGTCACACAGATGCCGGCATCCATGAAAATCTGGATAATGCCTTCGGCGAGGGCGTCGCTGAAGATTTTCGGGGTCGCCGGAGAGACGATACAGCGTACCGTCGAGGCCACCTTCTTCCCCTTGAGGACCGCCGCCGCCTGGCGCAGATCCTCGATCCGGCCGTTGGTGCAGGTGCCGATATAGATCTGGTCGACCGGGGTTCCGGCCATCTCGCTGACCGGCTTGACGCAGTCGGGCTTGTAGTCGTACGTGACCATCGGCTCAAGCTCCGACACATCGATGGTCAGCACCTTGTCGTAGACGGCGTCGTCGTCGGACACCCATCTGCGGTACTCGGCCAGAGCCGCCTCCTTGCTTGCGAACTCGTCCTTGATAAACGGCCAGAGATAGTCGACGGTGGTCATGTCCGGCATGCAGACGCCGGAGGTGCCGCCGGCCTCGATCGCCATGTTGCACAGGGTCATCCGTGCTTCCATGCTCATCCGGTCGACGACCGGACCGCGGAACTCGATGACCCGGTCGGTGGCGCCGTTGACGCCGAGCTGACCGATCACATAGAGGATCACGTCCTTGGCATAGACCCCGTCCGCCAGGGTCCCGTTGAGGTCGACCCGGAGGGTGGCCGGTTCGCGAAATGCGCAGACCCCCTTGAGGATGCCGACTTCCAGGTCGGTGGTTCCGACCCCGGCGGCAAAGGCCCCGAAAGCCCCGTGGGTGCAGGTATGGCTGTCGCCCATGATGACGGTGTAGCCGGGACGGATATAACCCTTCTCCGGAAATATGGCGTGACAGACGCCGTTGTGACCGACATCGAAAAAGTCGGGGATCGCGTGCCGTCGTGCCCAGTCGCGCAGAATCTTCGCCTGGGTGGCGGTTTTGCTGTCTTTGGACGGGGTGACGTGGTCGATCACGACTTTGAGCTTGTCCTTGTCGAAGACGCGATCCTTGCCGCGCCAGACCAGATCGGCAATCGCCACCGGGGTGGTGATTTCGTGACAGAGCACGCGATCGAGGCTGAGGATCTTGGTCCCGGCAAAGGGCTCATCCCGTAAATGGGTTGCAAATATTTTTTCCGCTAATGTCTTGCCCATGAATTCTCCTGTCTTTTCGCATTTGAAGCTGCTCAAACCGTGGCCTGGGTCCGCTTGGCGACGTTGGCAATTTTATTCAGTGCGTTGATATAGGCCTTGGCGCTGGCGACGATGATATCGGGATGCGCACCCTGGCCGAGCACCTCGCGACCGTCGTCGGTCTTCAGGCGCACGGTACATTCGCCCTGGGCATCGGTGCCGCCGGTAATGGCGCCGACCGAAAAATTGAGCAGCGGGGCGGCACTGCCGGTCAACGCCTTAATCGCCTTGAAGGTTGCATCCACCGGACCGTCCCCCATCATGGCGGTCTTCCTGACTTCACCGTCGATTTCCATTTCAACCGTTGCGGTCGGCGCGGCAAAGGAGCCGGAGCTGACGTTCATCTGCAGCAGCTTGATATGGTCGGGAACCCGCAACACCTCATCCGCGATGATGGCATCGAGATCCTCGTCGAAGATCTCTTTTTTCATGTCGGCCAGAGCCTTGAAACGGACAAAGGCTTTCTCGATCTCTTCCTTGTTCAAATCATAACCGAGATGCTTGAGGCGATCGATAAAGGCATGACGGCCCGAATGTTTGCCGAGCACCAGCTTGCTCTGGTTGAGACCCACCGATTCCGGCGTCATGATCTCGTAGGTTTCCTTGTTCATCATCACGCCGTGCTGATGGATCCCCGCCTCGTGGGCAAAAGCGTTGGCGCCGACGATGGCCTTGTTCTGCTGGACCTGGATGCCGGTAATCGTCGCAAGCAGTTTGCTCGCCGGAGTGATCTGCTCGGTGACGATATCGGTGGTATAGGGGAGGATATCATGCCGGGTCCGCAGCGTCATCACCACTTCCTCAAGCGAGCAGTTACCGGCTCGTTCGCCGATGCCGTTGACGGTGCATTCCACCTGGCGGGCGCCGGCCTGAACCGCCGCCAGCGAGTTGGCCACCGCCAGGCCGAGATCGTTATGGCAGTGCACCGAAATGATCGCCTTGTCGATATTGCTGACGTTCTCCTTCAGATAGGTGATGATATTGAAGTACTCCGAAGGGATCGTGTAGCCGACGGTATCGGGGATATTCACCGTGGTCGCGCCGGCCTCGATGACCGCCTCGATCACCTGGGCCAGAAACGGTAAACGGGTCCGCGCCGCGTCTTCCGCGGAAAACTCGACATTCGGCGTATAACCCGCCGCGCGCTGAACGGCGGCAACGGCGGTCTCGAGGACCTGCTGTTCGCTCATTTTCAGCTTATGTTCCATATGGATGGCGCTGGTGGCGATGAAGGTATGGATCCGGCCGCGCTCACCGGCATACTTGAGAGCCTCCCAGGCGCGGTCGATATCCATGTTATTGGCGCGCGACAACCCGGCGATCTGCGTCCCCTTGATCGTCTGGGCGATTTTCCTGACCGCCTCGAAGTCCCCTATCGAAGCGATGGGAAAACCGGCCTCCATGACATCGACGTTGAGCCGCTCAAGCTGGTGGGCAATCCGCAATTTTTCCTCGATGTTCATACTCGCTCCGGGGGACTGCTCACCGTCGCGGAGGGTGGTGTCGAAAATAATGACCCTGTCTTTCTGACTCATGGCTTATTCCTCGTCTCGATTGTTGCCCTGCGGTCACATGCCGGGCAGTTCCAGTTCGGTTTATCTGCGATTATCGGTCGCTCTTTTGGCAGGTCCCCCAGGTCATCCACCCGGAACCACCCCCTTTCTTCGTCGTCAAACAGAAAAAGCCCCCGCCCTGTAACAGGGGCGAGAGCTTGCAGCTTCGCGGTACCACCCTGATTCGTCCACCTTGGCCGAGGCTTCGGCGGACCTTGTTTATCCCTTGACGCAGGCTCACGACAGAAACTAACCGATGCGGCTTCATCCCTGCAGCTCCAAGGCGAGTTCAACGTTTTCCGTATCGGCTTGCAGCGACCGCCGACTCTCTGAAACGGAAGGAAACGCTTACTACTCCTCTTCATCGCTTTTGAACGATTCATTATTGAACCGGAAAACACCGAACAAGTCAAGCGGTTTTGAACCGTTCCGGCGCCGGCGGACGATTTCAATCCGCGGCAGCCGGTTTCTCGCCCGTTTTTTTTCGGCGCCGATGGTACAGATAACCGATCGGTCCGGACGCCAGATAGGTCATGCCGATGATGAACAGCATGATCTCCGGCTGGGCCACGATCACGATCAACAGCATGATCGCCAACACCAGCATCATGAACGGCTGGCGCTTGAACAGATCCGGGTCCTTTAGCGAAAAATATTTGATATTGCTGACCATCAGAAAGGCCAGCAGGAACACCAGCAGAACCACCGAAACCTTTTTGATGGTTCCGGTACCCCCCAATTCGTAAAACAGCAGCACGCAGGTTGCAACGATACTCGCCGCGGCCGGAATCGGCAGACCGACAAAGCGTTTCGATTCGACCGTCGTGACCTGGACATTGAACCGCGCCAGCCGCAAAGCGCCGCAGACCACATAAAGAAAGGCCGCCAGCCAGCCGAGCTTGCCGAACGGCTTCAGGGCCCAGGTGTACATCAGCACCCCGGGGGCGACGCCGAAAGCGACCATATCCGCCAGTGAGTCCAGTTCGACGCCGAATTTACTGGTGGTGCCGGTCATCCTGGCCACCTTGCCGTCCAAACCGTCGAGGATGGCGGAGAGCAGGATAAACCAGGACGCCCGCACGAAATTGCCGTTGGTCGAGGCGATAATGACATAAAACCCGGCAAACAGACTTCCCGAGGTGATCAGGTTGGGCAGCAGGTAAACACCCTTGCGCAGGTTTTCCCGTTTCTCGCTGCGGGTTGCTTCTTCGCTCATGGCAGTGTCCCGAGTACCGTTTCACCGGCAACGGTCTTCTCACCCAGCGTCACCTGAATATCGCAGCTTTTCGGCAGATAGATATCGACCCGTGAACCGAAGCGGATCAGACCGTAGCGCATGCCCCGTTCCAGGAGATCACCGACCACCGGATAGGTGACGATCCGTCGTGCGATCAGGCCGGCGATCTGCACAAAAAGAACCCGTTGCCCGGCCTCGGTTTCCAGCAGGATTCCGGCCTGCTCATTTTCCAGGCCGGCCTTGTCGAGGGAGGCATTGAGAAACTGCCCGCGGTTGTAGAACATCTCCACAACCTTGCCGCTGCAGGGAACCCGATTGACATGAACGTTGAAAACATTCATGAAAATACTGATTTTGGTCGCCGGCGCCTTGAAGTATCGATCCTCCCGAGCGTCGCCGACATAAATAACCTTGCCATCGGCGGGCGCGACCAGCAGCTTTTCGCCAACGGGAACAATCCGTTCGGGATTGCGGAAAAAATAAACGGTAAAGAGGGTCAAGCCGAGCAGTATCAGCGTCAGCACTGCCCAACCGAGCAGGGCAAAGACCAACGTGACAAAGGCGAACAGGGCAATAAACGGGTAACCCTCACGGGCGACCGGCTGATGGCGGTTCTGCATAGTGTTTATGTTTCCCCAGAAGTTGATAAAAGAAGCGCAGCCCGGCGGTCGTTCAAGCGGCAACCCCCTTGAGGCCGCGACCGATAACCACCGGCCCGGAACGCACGACCTCCTTGATGCCCATCGGCCGCAGCAGTTCCAGCAGAGCGTCAACCTTGGCCGGAGCGCCGGTAATTTCAACCGTGTAGGAGCGCGCCGTGACATCGACGACCTTGGCCCGGAAGATGTCGACGATTCTAAGAACTTCGGCGCGCGACTCGGTTTCGGTGGCCACCTTGATCAGCGCCAGCTCTCTCTCGACGAAATCCTCGCCGGTAAAATCCACGACCTTGATGGTCGAAATCAGTTTGTTCAACTGCTTGTTGATCTGCTCCAGAATCCGGTCGTCGCCGCGGGTGACGATGGTCATCCGCGAGGTATCGGGATCGAGGGTCGGCGCCACGGACAAGCTTTCGATATTGAAACCTCGTCCCGAAAAGAGGCCCGAGACCCGCGACAGCACGCCGAATTCATTTTCAACCAGAACAGAAATTGTATGTTTCATCGTGTCAATCCTCTCCGCCAGCTAAAACCTGACATCTAAAATAAAACTTAGGCAATATAAAGCGAAAAGCGTCAGGACGCCAGCACCATTTCATGAATCCCCTTGCCGGCAGGGACCATCGGCAGGACGTTCTCTTCGCGATCAATCTTGAATTCCATGATCACCGGTCCCGGAGTAGCAAACGCCTGCGCAATGACCGACTCCACTTCGTCGACCTTGTCCGTGCGCAGCCCGGTTGCGCCGTAGGCTTCGGCCAGTTTGACAAAATCGATGGGCAGTTCCATGCAGGTCTGACTGTAACGCTTGTTGAAAAAGA
>DASWJX010000006.1:0-26118 GCA_036396915.1 Geopsychrobacteraceae bacterium
AGGGTGTAGCCGAGGGCGATCAGGGCGTAAAAACTGCCCCACTGCAGGGCGTTGATCAGATTCTGGATAATGCTTTCCAACATGGAATCCTCTTGCTTTCAGGACTCGCGGCCAGGATTCGGGCCGGGCAAAAAGCAGGCGCCGGAAATCGAGGTTTGACGAAGTCCGGCGCCTGAATCCTGCGCAACTGTTATTCCGGACAAACCGACTGCTTGAATTCGAATGCGCCGGTCTGGCTGATCTGGACCACCACGGCGCATTTGACCGGGTCGCCCTGGTCATCAAACTTCATGCTGCCGGTAATGCCTTCAAAGCTGGTGATGGCCTGCATCCCTTCGCGGACGGCTTTACGATCCTGCTTCAGTTTGCCGGTCAGTTTGCCGGCGTTCTGGATCGCTTGCAGAACCACGCGGGTGGCATCCCAGGTCAGGGCGGCGACATCGTCGGGAGTCTCGCCGTACTTGGCGGCGTAGCGGTCGATGAATTCCTTGGTGGCGCCGGTGGCGCCGGCGGCGGCGTAATGGGTGGAGAAGTGCAGCCCTTTGCAGACGTCGCCGCAGAGGGTCATCAGCTCGGACGAGCCCCAGGCATCGGAGCCCATGAATTCCCCCTGGTAGCCGAGCTGACGTGCCTGCGGAACAATCAGAGCGACCTGGTTGTAATTGTCCGGCACAAAGATAAAGTCGGGCCGGGTGGCGATGATCTTGGTCAACTGCGCGGAGAAGTCCTGATCCTTGGTGCCGTGGCTTTCAAAAGCGAGCACCGTGCCGGCGCCCATCTTCTTCTCGAAGACATCCTTGAAAATTTCAGCCAGCCCCTTGGAATAATCGTTCGACAGGTCGTAGAGAACCGCGGCGGTTTTGGCGCCGAACGTCTCCACGGCGAAGTTGACGGCCACCGGACCCTGGAAGGGGTCAAGGAATGCGGCACGGAACACCCAGGGGCGATCAAGGGTGGCGTCCGGATTGGTCGACCAGGGGGAAACCATGACCACGCCGTTATCGTCGGCAACCTGACCGGCCGGAACCGCCTGTTTTGAAGAGTTGGGGCCGATCATGGCAAGGATTTCGTCCTTTTCGATCAGTTTCAGGGCGGTGGTGACCGCCGACTCGGCCTTGGCTTCGTTGTCCTCATAGACGAACTCAAGCAGGTATTTCTTGCCGCCGACCTCCAGGCCGCCGGCGCCGTTGATGTCGGCTTTGAGCATTTCAGCGGAGAGCTTGGATGATTCGCCGACCTTGGGGATATCACCGGTCAACGGGATATTGAAACCGATCTTGATGGTATCCGCCGCAAAGGCCGGAACGGCGAGCAGCAGCGCGAGACAGACCAACAGCAGATGCAGCAGGGTGCTTTTCATTTGTTACCTCCTCAAGTGAATGGTGATAAAACCCGCTATCAGTGACGTGCCGACAGCAAACCATGAAAAAGCCGCCGGCAGGCGTAACGGCCAGGCCAGGGCGGCTTCGTTGCTCACCAGGACGATCCTCAGTGGTATTTCCCTAAATAAAAAACGACTGCAAGTCGCCAGTAATACAATATTTTCATTCCGAAGGGGAGCTATTTTTACACTCTTGCGAAATTTTTGTTGACTGCGAACAACAAGTACGGCGTGACCTCGCGCCAGGGCAAGGTGGTCAAACCTACTGTCACCGGTGTATTTTTTCTGCAAAAAACGCCCCGGCCGGCAGAGTCAAAAAGCATCTGTGCTAGAATGTAAAAGGGTGAATCACAGTTTTGTCAGCCGGGGGGGGTGAAAGGAACAGACCATGGACGGCTACATGTATGACAAAATCTGCGAAGATGTAAAGGCGGGGATCGACCACATGGTCCTGAATGTCGACAAAAACGAAACCGGCCTTGTTCATATGTGCAACCACGGTTACTTCAATGTCCGGATCGGACATGGTGAAGAGGTCTGGCCGGTCGACCAATGCGAAGAGATCGACGTTGAGAAAACCAGGCAGACCGGCCGTCTGTGCACCCTGTCCCACAAGACCCTTTAACGGTCGGGTGCGGGCACGTCCAGCCGCAGGGAGCGCTCGAAAGGGCAAGTCGACGCGTTATCTTGCCTGGAAAAGCGGCTCGCAGCCTGGCAGTATCCCTCTTATCAGCAAAGGAGGAAGGCAGCATGAGCGTCTCTGAGCCACCGTGTCATTTTAGTGCCATCTAACAAAAACCGGAACAAAACCCGCCCGGTGCAGACCGGGATCACATCTCCGCAGGGGGATACTGAACAGACCCTGATGATCAGTAGACAAAAAAGCCCCGGCGCACCAGGACCGGGGCTTTTCATTGCCGATCTTCGCCGCGACCCGACCGCTCCTGCCGTTCGTTGCGCAGCGACGCTCTGCAGGCAGGGTTCCGACACCCTCCTATGCATCGATGAGGATTCAACCATGCTCGCCAAAGCCAGGAACATCGCCGCCGAGATCGTCGCCATCCGCCGGCAACTCCACCGCTTTCCGGAACTCGGCTACCAGGAAGAAAAAACCTCCGAACTGATCCGCGGCCATCTCGACCGACTGGGCATCGCCTGTCGGACCGGCATTGCGCGCACCGGAGTGGTCGCCGAACTGGCCCGGGGGCCGGGTAAAACCGTCGCCTTGCGGGCCGATATCGACGCGCTGCCGATCACCGAACAGACCGGGCTTCCCTTCGCGTCGGAACACCCCGGGCTGATGCATGCCTGCGGTCACGATGCCCATACCGCCATGCTGCTCGGCGCCGCCCGCCTGCTGCGGGATGAAAGCTTTTCCGGCACCATCCGGCTGTTGTTTCAACCGTCGGAAGAGAACAACCTCGGCGATCCCGACGGCTATTCCGGTGCCAAGCGGATGCTGGTCGAAGGCGCACTGCAGGGGGTCGACTATGCACTCGCCCTCCATCAGCTGCCGATGCTGCCGACCGGCAGCATCAGCCTGCGGGAAGGGCCGGTTCTGGCGGCGGCCGACCGGTTCGAAATCGTCGTCCACGGCCGCTCGGCTCACGCCGGGGTCAATCCCGAGCAGGGCGTCGATGCGATCGTCATTGCCGCGGAGCTGGTCGGCCTGCTGCAGACCATCGTTTCCCGCAACGTCGCAGCCGGCGATCAGGCGGTGGTCAGCATCGGCAGCATCGCGGGGGGATCGAGTTATAATATCGTTGCCGACAAGGTGGTCCTGTCCGGCACAACCCGGGCGCTCGACAACCAGGTCTACCGGAACAATCTCTCCCGCATCAGAACGATCTGCACCCATCTGGCGCAGATGCACGAAACCGCAATCGATTTCAATCTGCAGCATGCGGTTCCGGTCACGGTCAATTCCGAGTTGGTCACAGCCCAGGTCCGAACATCGGCGGAAAAGATTTTTACCCGGGCCGGCATCCTCAGCATCCCGCCGATGCTCGGCGGCGAGGACTTTTCATACATTGCGGCGGAGATTCCTTCCTGCTTTGCCCTGCTGGGGACACAGCCGCCGCAGGGACAGCCAACCTCGCTGCACCACCCGCTCATGCTGATCGACGAGGAGGCCCTGCCCCTAGGCAGCGCCTTTCTCGCCCAGGCCGCCCTCGACCTGCTCGCCGGCTGACTGGCCGGAATTTGCCGATGTAAAGGGGGCTCTTCACCCTACTGAACCACCACGGGCCGAACGTGAAAAACGTCCGACCCGTGGTGGTTGGCTCTCATTGCCGGCCTGCTCAACCCGGCTGCAGCTCCAGTTTCGACTGCTGGCGGGTCTTGCAATCGGGACAGTCGAAAACCCGGATATCGTGCCACCAGGGTTCCGCATCCCAGCAGAGCGGATTTTCAATACAGTCGATATGTTCGACCTCGTTGAAGCTTTTCACCTGATCGCAGGCGGCACAGAACAACCAGACCTTTCCGTCGGCGCAGGCCTGCAGGAATTCACCAGGATTCGACACGCTCATACCTCCTCACCTGCAATCGCTGAAGCCCACCAAACTACTTCGGTGAAATCTTCGTCGAGCCTTCGGCGCGCAGCTTTTTGACCGAGCGACCGGCAATGCCCCAGTTTTCGGCCGGAGATTCCTTGATCACGACATGCGTTGTCGCCGGGTTTTTTTCCAGAACCCTGACCATCAGCTCGGTAATCCCCTCGACCAGTCTGGCTTTCTGCTCGGTTGTTGCTCCTTCTGTAATCATCACCTGAATGTAGGGCATGGCACCTCTCCTGACAACGGTTGACGCTGCTGCGCAAGCGTTCCTGTTAAACGAGAAATCATCAGGCCGATAGTTTCACAGTTGCCGTTGATTTTCAACTCTGTCGTGCGCGAGATGCTTCAGCCAGGAGCATTATCCCCGCTACACGGCCATCCGCGCCAGGAATAAAACCAGAATCCCGGGCATTACGATTTATCCAGCAGACGGATAATTGCATTCAAGCGTCGAAAATCTTCTCGAGTCAACCTTCTGTCACGGTAAACGATCCGCCCGTAACGTGCGGCAAATTCATGACAGAGCGGTGCTCCGGTCTGCCGGGCCAGTTCAAAAAGACCGGTGTGCATGTCGAGCGGTCCGGTCGCGAAGCGCTTCTCCACCTGACGCAGATAACGTCCGAGCAAACGTTCCTGTCGTCCGGGTCTGTTCTTCATGCGCAGCAGCAGCCACCCCGCCAGACAGCATCCGCAGAGCGCGGCCAGCCCTGCCCCGATCCGTTTCCCCCCCGGGCTGCGGATCGATTCAAAGCGGCGGCCTGCTTGTCGCAACAACTGAAACTGGGCGGACAGATCATAACTGATGACCATCCGGGTCCAATAGTAATCAAGCGTATCGAGCAGCAGCCGCGGGGAAAACCGACCGCGCTGCTGCTGACCGAGGGCGGCTCCGGCATTGACCGCATAAAGGCTGGGATCGATCCGCTGCCAGCGGCCGTCATCATCCAGCGCCTCGACCCAGACGTGCGCCCGGTCCTCGCTGACCAGATAATAGCCGCCCAGCTGATTGTATTCACCGCCCAGGTAGCCGCCGACCAGCCGGGCCGGAACCCCGGAAAGCCTGAGCAGCAGGGCGAAGGAAGTGGCAAAATACTCGCAGTAGCCCTGTTTCGATGCGAACAGGAAGGTTTCGACCGGAGTGGCGGTGGTCGTCAACCCGCTTGAGGAATAGCTCAAATTCCGGGAAAGAAAGAATCGTTCAAGAGCGGAGATTTTTTCCGCGCTGGTTCGGCCGTTGCGGCGAATCTCAGCCGCAACGGCAGCAACCATGGGTGACACCGCTTCCGGCACCTGCAGGTAATAGGGGCGATCGCGGTCGCTGGTCAGGACCCGGACCGCGTCGAGCGTCGACCGAACCTGGTAGCTGCTCAGTTTCTTCAGGGCTCGGCCTGCTTTATAAACGGCATCCGCGCTCGGCTCGTTGGCCAGCCCCAGCATCCGGAACGGCAGATCCAGTGCCGGCAGAAACCGATCGTCTTTGGCATCGATGTAGATCGTCTGGACAAGCGGCGCGCCGCTTGCGGCCACCGATCGTTCCCCGGGCGGAGCCCCGTCCCGCCGCCAGATCTGGCCGTCGATCCGGTTGAGGACAATGCCGCGCCAGTAAAGATCGGCCGGCGGCACTGGCTCCATTTCGACCCGTAATGCGGTCCGGCCGCCTCCGGACAGTTCAGCGACGGAACCGGGGCGCACCTGATCGCTGAAGCCGATGCTGGCCCGCGCCGGGGCGTTGAGAAAGTTCCAGAGCGGATGCTGGGTTCTGGGCAGAATCAGAAAAAAGACCAGCATCAGCAGCAGCGAACCGACCGGCAACAGCAGCCCCGTCGACCACAGCAAGCGCCATTGCCGTCGATTCAGCAGCAAGCCGGGCTCCGCGCCGTAAAAACTGAGCAGTATCAGGCCGCAGGCGATCAGCAGCACCAGCGCTACCAGATAAACCAGGAAGAGCGGGCTTAACGATACCAGCGTGGAGGCGGCCAGCGCAAAGATCGCCAGAACAAAGATCTGCAGGACGTGCCGCCCCTGTTTCTCGCTGAGCAGTCGCACCGCCAGCAGCAACACCAGCAGATTGGCCACCGGCACTGCCAGGTTGAGCCGACTGATCTGCGCCAGATAGCCGACAAAAAAGAGCAGGGTCAACAGGGATGCGGGCAGCGCCGTCAACCGGTAACGACGCCGGCGATCGCAGAGCATCCCGCCGACCAGCGCTAGCACAAACACGACCCGGGTGAACAGATCGAGAGCGGGGAACAACGGCGCCACCCCGACCAGGCTCGCCAGATAGATCACCGCCTGCAGGACGCGTTCAATGCCGATCATAAAGCGCCAGCTCCCGCAGCAGCCGGAGTCGGTGCGGCTTGCCGAGGGCGGGTGCGATCTCCCTGCCGCCCAGGCGCAATCCGACCGGCTGCTGATTGCGCATCAACCGATTGATCAGGTAGCAGCTTCGTCCCAGCCGCTCCTCCAGATCGGTTCCGGGCAAACGGTCCGGATCGAGCATGACCGGCTGCCGCCCCTGACCGCTCAGCTGCTTGACTTTCAACTCAGCGTGGCGCGCCGACAGTTTCCAATGAATCGCCTTGAGCGGTTCCGTACCCTGATAATCGCTGATCGACTGAAGTTCACCGGTCGAACCCGGCTGCGGCAGATCCAGCCCTGCGCCGGACCATTCCTCCCCGTCAGCGCTGGCGGGCGGGCCGTTGCGCGGTGCGGGCAGCACAAGGAATGCGGGTTGCTCGCTCAGACGGCGGGAGCGCACAAAGAAATTAATCGGGAAATGCGAGCTGACCCAGACCGGCGACACGCTCTGATAACCGCGCCGCTGCGGGGTCAAGGCAAGCGGACGGGACAGTTCCCCTCCGGCCTCGATGACCGGAAACAGGGCCGTGCCCTGCGGCAGTTCCAGCCGCAGCAAAAAACCGGGCAAGCGGCGCCGGCGGTTGAGCAGGCGGACCCGGATCAGGGTCGGATGCCCGGCATAAACCTCTTCGGGCGGGACGATCTCCAGCGCCAGGCGGTTCAGATTCTGCTGCCCGAGCAGGCCGGACACCGCCATAAAGCCGAGCAGCGCCGAGACCAGCAGATAGAGGAGATTATTGCCCGTATTGACCGCGGAAAATCCGAGCACCAGAGTCATGCCGATATAGACCGTGCCGGAGCGGGTCAGCTTCAGAGCAAAGGTACGGGGACCTCGATCAGCAGCGATTGGAAGACCTCCTCTTTACGCAGGGATTCGTTTTCCGGGCGGAGAATCAGACGGTGTGCGCAGACCGGGACGGCGACCTGCTGGACATCCTCCGGCGCGACGAAATCCCGCCCTTCGAGGTAGGCCACCGCACGCGCCGCGCCGGCCAGACCCAGACAACCACGGGTCGAAAGTCCGGACCGGACCAGCGGATGCTCTCTGCTGCGCAGGGCCAGATCATGAATATAGCCGGCGATTTTTTCCGACAGATAGACATCCTCGCGCACGGACTGCCGGGCCTGCTGGATAGCGTCCCGGGATAAACAGGGCTGGATCTGTTCCAGCCGCTCACGGACGCCGCCGCCCTGAATGATGCTCCGTTCCAATGCAACCGGCGGGTAACCGAGTCCGGTGGTCGCCAGAAACCGGTCGAGCTGGGAATCGGGCAGCGGATAGGTCCCGGCCTGTTCCACCGGGTTCTGGGTGGCAATCACCAGAAACGGGTCCGGCAGTTGGTGGGTTTCTCCATCCAGGGTCATCCGGCGCTCTTCCATCGCTTCGAGCAGGGCACTCTGAGTCCTGGGCATCGCCCGGTTGAGCTCATCGATCAGCACCAGATTATTGAAAATCGGACCCTTGATGAAACGAAAACCGTTCTCCTTGCGGTCGAAGATCGACAGGCCGGTAATATCGGACGGCAACAGATCGCTGGTACACTGAATACGGCCGAAAGAGAGGCCGAGAATCCGGGCCAGGGCCAACGCCAGACTGGTTTTCCCCAGACCGGGGATATCCTCCAGCAGCAGATGCCCGCCGGACAGCAGCGAGATCAACGCCAGGCGGATGGCCCGCACCTTGCCCTGCAGATACTGACCGGAAAGAATGTCGATAACGCTCAGTATGGCTTCGCGGCTTTTCAGCTCCATGCGTCTCTCCCGTTGCTCTTCCAGGCATCATCATAGCGGCAGCAGACATGCCACCGGCGGTACCTCCGCGGCAGGGAACCCGTCTGTCGCGGCACGCCGTGCCTGTGCCGCAGCGTTTCCTGCGGTCCATGCGGTTTGTTTCGTTGCCACGGCAGGACTGAGCGGTACCACCACTGGCGAGCCGTTCGGCTGCCTAGAACTTGAAGCGCCGCATGCTGACACTCATCAACAGCCCGACGCCGATCATCGTCGTCACCATGCTGGTGCCGCCGTAGGAGAAGAGCGGCAACGGCACTCCCACCACCGGCAGCAGGCCGATCACCATCCCCAGATTGACCACGATATGCCAGAAGATCATCGCGGTCACGCCCAGCGCCAGAAACATCCCGAAGCGGTCGGAGGCCCGCCGGGAGATATGGATGCCCCAGATAATCAGGAACAGGTAGATCAGCAGCAGCAGGCCGCAGCCGGCGAAGCCCCACTCTTCGGCAAATACGGAAAAGGCGAAATCGGTGTGGCGTTCGGGCAGAAAGGAGAGTTGCGACTGGGTTCCGGACAGAAACCCCTTGCCGGAAAAACCGCCGCTGCCGACGGCAATTTTCGACTGGATGATGTGATAGCCGCTGCCGAGCGGATCCGTTTCCGGGTTGAGAAAGGTCCTGATCCGGGCTTTCTGGTAATCGTGCAGGAAAAACCAGCCGGTCACGGCAGCGCCGAAGCCCATGGTCGCCAGCCCGATCAGGGTCGCACGGCGCAGTCCGGCGAACAGCAGCATCGACACGGCAATAAAGAGCAGCATCAGCGCCGTGCCCAGATCGGGCTGCTTGAGGATCAGGATCATCGGCAGACCGAGCAGCAGAGCGGGCTGCCAGAGTTCCGCCAGGGAATAGCCGAGAGGCTGCGCGGTCCGGCCGAAAATCCTGGCCAGCAGCAGAATCATGACGATCTTGATGACTTCGCTGGGCTGCAGGTTGAAGGCGCCGAGATTGATCCAGCGGGTCGCCCCCATTGACACCTTGCCGAGCAGCAACACGGCCAGCAGCAGGCCGATGCTAACGAAATAGCCGTGAATGGAAAAATGTTCGAGGTGGCGATAGTCGAAACAGCAGATCAGCAGCGCCATCCCCACCCCGCCGCACAGCCAGACCGCCTGCTTGAGATAGATCGGCGTGGCGATAAAGTTCCAGCCCGAGGTCGCGCTGTAGAGGTTGGCGATGCCGATCCCGGCCAGCAGGCAGACGGTCAGCAGCAGCACCCAGTCGAAATGGGTCAGCAAGCGGCGATCAAACATCATCCCCCTCCTGACTGTGAACGACGACGGCGTCCTGCGCCTTTTCGATGCCGAAATAACTCTCCAGGATTGCCCTGGCGATCGGGCCGGCGGCGCTGCCGCCATGCTGGCCGTGTTCGACCACCACGGCGACCGCGATCCGCGGATCTTCCGCCGGAGCATAGGCAACGAACAGGGCATGCGGCCGGAACCGGTACGGAATCTCCTCGCTTTCGCCCCGGGCCTGTGCTTCCTCCGCGTCCGATTTGCGCCGGATGACCTGCGACGTCCCGGTCTTGCCGGCCACGCGGACCTCGTCCAGCCGGGCAACCAGGCCGGTCCCGCGCGCTTCATTGACCGCCGCTTCCAGGCCTTTGCGCACTGCCGCCCAGGCTTCGGGCGGATAATCCAGCTGCCGCACCAGGTGCGGTTCGGGCTGCAGCAGGATTTCGCCCTCCCAGTTCTCGATGCGCCGGATAATCTGCGGTTTGTAAATCTGTCCGCCGTTGGCCAGCGCCGCCGTCATCACCGCCAGTTGAATCGGCGTGGTCAGCACAAAGCCCTGGCCGATCGACGCGATAACCGTCTCCCCGCCATACCAGGGCGCGTTGAACTGCCGCTGTTTCCACTGTTTGGACGGCACCACGCCGACCTTTTCCCCGGGCAGCGGAAACCCGACCGGCGCACCGAGACCGAACTCCCTGGCGGCGGCCGCCAGCTTTTCAATCCCCAGCTCGAGACCGACCGTGTAAAACCAGACATCGCAGCTTTCCCGCAGCGCTTTTTTCAGACCGGTCAGGCCGTGACCGTTTTTCTTCCAGCAACGGAAGGTGGCTTCCCCCAGTCCGAAGTGGCCGTTGCAATCGACGACCTGCCCGGCCGTGGACATCTTGTCGCGCATAGCCGCCAGCGCCACAATCATCTTGAAGGTGGACGCCGGCGCATAGAGTCCGCTGAGCACCTTGTTCTGCAGGGGGTGACGCGGATCGCGCAGCAGGGCTTTCCACTCGTCGCCGGCGATACCGCGGGCAAACAGCCCCGGATCGAAGGTCGGACGGCTGACCATGGCCAGCACTTCGCCGCTATGGACATCAAGGGCGACGGCAGCCCCCGATTGGTCGCCGAACGCCCGGTCCGCCGCCTTTTGCAACGATTGCGCCAGGGTCAGATAGAGTCTGTTGCCCGGCAGGGCCTGCTCCATCTGCAATTGTCTGAGCAGCTTGCCCTTGACATCGACCTCCACCAGCCGCTGCCCCCGCTGTCCGGTCAGATACGCTTCGTACTCCTTTTCAAGGGCAATCTTGCCGACATAATCTCCGGGCTGGTACTCCTGAAAAGCCTGCTCGGCCAGTTCCTGCTCGGTAATCTCGCCCAGGTAGCCGACCAGATGCGCGGCCGATCCCTTCTCCAGATAGTCGCGAACCGGCCGGACTTCGGTCAATACCCCCGGCAGTTCGAGGCTGTGCGCCAGAACCCGCTCCATGGTTTCCCGACCGACGTCATGCGCCAGCGGCACCGGCCGGTAGACCGGGAAGCGTTGTCCGTCCGTCCAACGGGCTTCGAGAGCGGCCAGCTCGGCGGGGAGCAGTTCGGAAAGGCGCTGCAGCAAACTTTGCTGATCGGTGACATCCTGGCGCATCACCGAAATGTCGAAGGAAGGACGATTGTCGACCAGCAGGTCACCGTCGCGATCGTATATCGGCCCCCGCGGCGCGGCGAGCGAAAGCACCCGGGTCCGATTGCGGATGGAGCGCTCGTTGTAGCGCTCGTAGCTGATCACCTGCAGATACCAGAGACGCAGGCCGAGCAGCAGAAAAATCAGCGCCACGGCAAACGAGAAGAACAGAAAGCGTCGCTGGACGCGGGGATGTTCGACCCAGCGGGAATCAAGACCCATGATGACGACTCTGATGCGGTAGACCGGCCATGCCGGGGCGGGCTCCGAACTGCGGCCGCAGAAGGAGCAGCATGCCGAGCAGGACGGCCGCGGCCAGCAGGTTGGCCAGCAACTGTCCCGGCAGCGCCGGCAACAGAATTTGCAGCACCGATCCGGCTTCGGCAAACAGGGTCAGGCAGAAACCGAGCAGGACACTCTGAACCAGGGTGCCGGCGGCGACCAGCAGCAGCAGCAGGGCAGGACTCTCGGCGCTCAGACGGGTGACCAGCAGCCGCACCTGAAGAAAGATCACCAAATTCACCACCCCGTAAAGGCCCAGGGCGGTGGAACTGAAGCTGTCCTGCAGCAGACCGAAGACCAGCGAAAGCAGCAGCGCCCGACCGAACGACTCGCTCAGACCGAGGTAAAGAATCAGAATCAGCAGCAGATTCGGCCGCAGGGCGTCGGGCAACAGGCGCGGCAGCAGCGTGGTCTGCAGCAGCATGAACACCAGGCCGACGGTAAAATAGACGATCAGACGTGTCACGGTTCCGGCTCCAGCAGCACCAGCACCTCTTCCAGGCGCGAAAAATCGGCGGACGGGGCAATCTCAACCTTCTGGAACAGGCCGAACTTGCCCTGATCGGCCTGCACGACCCGACCGATCACCAGCCCTTTCGGGAAGATTCCGCCCATCCCCGACGTCACCAGCAGATCGCCGATCAGCAGGGAATCCTCGCGGCTGGCGTAATCGAGGGACAGATGATCACCCAGCCCTCTGGCCACGCCGCGGGTCCGGGTTCTCTGAATCAGGGAAGCGACCGCCGAAGACGCATCGGCAACCAGCAGAACCCGGGCACTGTTGGGCGCCGTTTTAATGATCCGCCCCACCACCCCTTCGGCCACCACCACCGGCAGCCCCTCGCGCAGGCCCGCGTCGAGCCCCTTGTCGATGACGATGGTACGCGCCCAGCTGCTGATATCCTCGGCGACCACCCGGGCCGGGAGGGCCGGCCGCTCGATTTCGTCGACGAAATCGAGCAGCCGCCTCAGCCGCTGATTTTCCAGACGAACTTCCGCCAGCGCCACCAGTTCGCCCTGCAACCGGCGGTTCTGCTCGGTCAGCTGCAGATTCTGCCGGCGAGCATCGACCAGCCACAGGTAATTGTTCCAGAGCAGACCGATTTCGTCGGTAAAGACATCGACCCCGGTCTGCAACGGGGTGGTCAGGGTCAGAACGGTTCGCTCGAAAAGGGTCGTCGCCCCTTTGTGGCGCAGGTTGTAGGAATAGAGCAGGAGGGTGCCGACAAGCAGCATGATGGCCAGAACAACGATACGTTGGCGTTTGAAAAAATCGCCCATGTTACCTCATCGGGCCATGGCCGGCCCGTTTTTGCGACGCCATCTGCTATTTATGCTTTCTTGCGAAAGCATCAATGAAGAAGAGGAGGATCATGCGATCCTCCCCGTTGAAAACTGAACAACCGCCGGCAAGCGGGCCGGCGCTCACCGCATCAGGAGGCAACGGCAACCTGCTTGAGCAGGTCGAGCTGGTCAAGCATCGCCCCGGACCCGAGCACAACACACAAGAGCGGATCTTCGGCCACCACGACCGGCAAGCCGGTCTCCTCCCGCAGCAGGATGTCGAGATTTTTCAGGTAGGCGCCGCCCCCCGCCAGCACGATCCCCTTGTCGACGATATCCGCCGCCAGCTCGGGCGGTGTCCGTTCGAGGGCGATCCGCACCGCCTCGACGATGGTATTGATCGGTTCCGACATCGCCTCGCGGATTTCCGTCGAATCGACCTCCATGGTTTTGGGAATGCCACTGACCAGATCGCGGCCCTTGACCTCCATTCTGAGCACTTCGTCATTTACGGCATAGACACTGCCGATGCCGATCTTGACCGCCTCGGCGGTGCGTTCGCCGATCAGCAGGTTGTATTTGCGTTTCATGTACTGGACGATCGCTTCGTCCATCTTGTCGCCGCCGACCCTGACGCTCTGGGCATAGACGATCCCGGCCAGCGAGATGACCGCCACTTCGGTGGTGCCGCCGCCGATATCGACGATCATGTTCCCCGAAGCCTCGGTGATCGGCAGGCCGGCGCCGATGGCGGCCGCCATCGGTTCCTCGATCAGGTAGACCTCCCGCGCCCCGGCGGATTCGGCCGATTCACGCACGGCCCGTTTTTCGACCTGGGTGATTCCGGACGGCACACAGATAACGATCCGCGGCCGCACCAGATTTTTGCGATTATGCACCTTGCGGATAAAATAACGCAGCATCTCCTCGGTATAATCGAAGTCGGCGATCACTCCGTCCCGCATCGGGCGGATCGCGACGATCGACCCGGGGGTGCGACCCAGCATCTCCTTGGCGTCGGTCCCCACGGCCAGCACCTTGCGCTGGCCGTTGATATTGGTCTGCACGGCGACCACGGACGGCTCGCTGATCACCATCCCTTTTCCCTTCATGTAGATCAGGGTATTGGCGGTTCCGAGGTCGATGGCAAGATCGTTGGAAAACATGCCCCAAACGGCATTGAAGATATTCAGCATCTGTTTCTGTCCCCTGCCCGAAGCGGGCCTGAATCATCCTGTGTGGACCCCCATGAAAAAGTGGCTCACTCTAGCAAACCGCCCCTGTTTTAGCAAGAGCCTAAACCGGAAAAAAATATTGCAATTCAGCCGATTGCTGGATAACATGCGGGCCTGTTTTGCAGCCTGAACCCAACCTATCTTCTGCACAAGGAGCCCCCGCTGATGCTCGATCTGATTCGAAAAAAGCAGAAAACACTGCTGGTCAGAGTTGTTTTCTGGGTCATTATTGCCGCCTTTGTCGGCACCATCTTCCTGGTCTGGGGACGAGGCCGGGACGATGGAGGCATACAGACTTCTGTCGCCGCCCAGGTCAACGACACCGAAATCAGCTACGCCGACTATCAGCGCAGCTACAGCAATCTCTATAATCTCTACCAGAGCATCTACCAGAACAACTTCACTCCGGAGCTGGAGAAACAGCTCAATCTCGGCCAGCAGGCGATGGAGCAACTGATTCAGGAAACCCTGCTGATTCAGGAGGCCGATCGTCGCGGGATCAAGGTCAGCAACCAGGAACTGGTCGACTCCATTGCCCAGTACGGCGCCTTCCAGGAGGGCGGCAAGTTCAGCCGCGATCGCTACCTGCAGGTCCTGAACTACCAGCGCTCCACCCCGGAACAGTTTGAAGCCATCCAGAAACGTCAGCTGCTGACCGACAAGGTCCGCCAGCAGCTGCAGCAGGGGGTCGCTGTCGACGGGACCGATATCGAACAGGCCTACCGCGACGAGAACGATCAGATCAGCCTGGCCTTTGCCCGGACCGCGCCGGCACTCTTCGAATCGAAGGTCAAAGTGGACGACGAGAAGCTGCAGAGCTTTTTCAATGAGCAGCGCGAAAACTTCCGGCTTCCCGAAAAGCTTTCGCTGCGCTACCTGCAGTTCGACCCGGCCCGCTACGAAAAAGAGATCTCCAGTTTCCCGCAGGAAGACCTGGAGCGTTACTACCGCAGAAACCTTGACCTCTACGAAGTCAAGGAACAGGTCAAGGCGGCGCATATCCTGATCCGGGTTCCGGAGAATGCCGACGACGCGATCAGGCAGCAGAAAAAGGAGCTGGCCGAGACGCTGCTCAAGCAGGTCAAGGACGGCAAGGACTTTGCCGAGCTGGCACGGACCATGTCCGACGATCCGGGCAGCGCCTCCAAAGGCGGCGATCTGGGCTACTTCGGTCGCGGCATGATGGTCGCTCCCTTCGAGGCGGCCGCGTTCAGCCTGCAGCCCGGCGAGATCAGCAATCTGGTCAGCACCGATTTCGGCTACCACATCATCAAGCTGGAGGAATACATCGCGCCCGGCATCAAACCGCTGGCCGACGCCGTCGAGGAAGTCAAGGCCGGCCTCAAGATCGAACTGGCCCGGCGCCTGGCCTATGAAAAGGCGATGGACGCCTACAACATCAACCGCAAGACCGGCAGCCTGGAAGAGGCGGCCAAAGCCAATGATCTGGGCATCAAGGAGACCGGCCTGTTCGGCCGCGATGACGCCATCGACGGTATCGGTCGCGAAGAGGCGATCAGCGCCGCCGCCTTCGCGCTGGCAGAGGGGGAACTGGCCCGGCCGATCCAGACCACCCAGGGGATTTTCCTCTTCACCTTGAAAGAGCGCCGGGAAAGCCGCATTCCGGAACTGACCGAAGTAAAAGCCGCCGTCGAGCAGGCCTACCGCAGCGAACAGGCGAAGGTCCTGGCCGAAGCGGCGGCGGAACAACTGCTGGCCACCGCAAAGGAGCTCGGCAGCCTGAAGCAGGCCGCCGCCAAGCAGCAGCTTGAGGTTGATGAAACCGATCTGATCAAGCGCAGCTTCGGGGCCTTCATCCCGAAAATCGGCACCTCCGAGGAACTGGCCGAGTCCGCCTTTGAGCTGACCGCCGAGCAGCCGATCGCCGATCAGGTTTTCACCATCAACGACAAGTATGTGGTGGTCAGCCTGAAGCAGTCGATCCCGGCCGATCCGGAAAAACTTGACGATGCCGCCCGCAATGAACTGCGCGAGAGGCTGCTGCAGCAGAAGCAGGAAGCCGCCGTCAACGACAAACTCAAAGAGCTGCGCGATCAGTCCCGGATCTCCCTGGCGCCGGAGCTTGCAGACCGTTTCGGCAGCGGGAGGTCCTGACATGAGCACCAAGATCGTCACGCAAACCGATTGCCCCGCACTGAACCTCGTCAACCGCGGCAAAGTCCGTGATCTTTACGATCTCGGCGAGCACTTGCTGATCGTCACCACCGATCGCATCTCGGCCTTCGATGTCATCATGGATGAAGGCATTCCGCAGAAAGGGCAGGTTCTGACCCGGATCTCCAAGTTCTGGTTCGACCAGATGAGCGACATCGTGCCGCACCACCTGATCAGCACCGAGATCGATGATTTCCCGGCGATCACCCATCAGTACCGGGACCAGCTTGAAGGGCGCAGCATGCTGACCAAAAAGGCCGCACCCCTGCCGCTGGAATGCATCGTCCGCGGCTACCTGTCCGGCAGCGGCTGGAAGGAATACCAGCAGCTGGGCTCGGTCTGCGGCATCGACCTGCCCGCCGACCTGCAACAGAGCAGTCAGTTGCCGGAGCCGTTGTTCACGCCGTCGACCAAGGCGGAACTGGGCGACCATGACGAAAATATCACCTTCGATCAGGCGATTGAGCTCTGCGGCCGGGAGCTGACCGAGCAGGTGCGCCGGATCAGTCTGGATATCTACCGGCGGGCCCGCGATATCGCCGCGACCAAGGGGATCATCATCGCCGACACCAAATTCGAATTCGGCCTGCTGGACGGTCAGCTGATCTGGATCGATGAAGCGTTGACTCCCGATTCCTCGCGCTTCTGGCCCAAGGATCTTTACCGACCCGGAGCAGCACAGCCCAGCTTCGACAAGCAGTTCCTGCGCGACTATCTGGAAACGCTCGACTGGAACAAGCAGGCGCCGGCGCCGGTGCTGCCGGAAGAGATCGTACGAAAAACCAGCGAGAAGTATCTTGAAGCCCTGCACCGCCTGACCGATTGAGCCATTGCCGGTCCTGTTTGCACAAACGCCGATTCCGTCACCCGGAATCGGCGTTTTTTTGTAACGGCGCACGACAGAGTCAGCGACACAGCGTTTGCCGCTGTCGGGATTACATCGCGGACGCAAAGGTTTAGGCCCCGCTTCGGAAGCGGCCGGACGCCCGATTTTTCATTTTTATTTACTCAAAATAAACTTTTAGAATGCCTTTTTATCTTTGCTAATTTGTGGCAGTATTCAGAATAAACGCGTTCCTGATATTCCGGTCGGAGAATCCCGTCCCGCAGCAGGGGCGCGGATTGACATTCGAAGGTTATCGATGAAGCCCTCCACAAAGTACCTGTTATTTATCATCGGCATCAGTCTTGCCGTCTTCCTGGTGGTCATGGGCAGCTTTTACGCTTCCTGGCTGAGCCTCGGTCCCTCCGAACAGGCGCTGGTCGAGACGATGCTGCCGAAAATCATGCCCTTCCCCATGCTCGGAGCCCTGGTTTTATGCTTTATCGTCGGTGGCCTGGTCAGTCTGCTGTTTCATTATTACATCACGCCGATCCTGCGGCTCGGAGAAGAGACCAAGCTGATTTCGGTGGCCAATCCCAACTACCGCATCGTCACCAACGGGGCCAGGGAAATCATCGACCTGACCAATATCATCAATGAATCAGCGGAAGCGTTCAGCAAACTGCAGTCGGACGTTCAGGCCCGGATCCATACCGCTCGGGCCGAACTGGATGAGGAACGAACCCGCTTTGCCGCTCTGATGTCCGAACTGCCAAACGGCGTCCTGGTCTGCAACATCGACGGCCAGATCCTGCTCTACAATGTTCAGGCGCAGAGACTCTTCAGCCGCGGCATCAAAGCGCAGAACAGCGGCACGCGGCCGCAGGGGCTGATCGGGCTGGGTCGGTCGATTTTCAGCATTCTCGATCGCGACCCGATCGTTCATGCCCTGGAATTGCTCAACACCGCCCTGAACAAAGGGCAACCGAGCCCGATCACCAATTTCATGATGACCCTGCGCGACGGCCAGTATCTGCGGGTCAACATGGCGCCGGTGTTTGTCGAACGGCAGGAACAACGAAAAATCTCCGGCTTCGTCCTGACCCTGGAGGACATGACCCGGCAGATCGAATCCGACACCCGGCGCGATATGCTGATCCAGTCCCTCACCGATGACCTGCAGGAATCTCTGGCGGACATCCGCAACTCGATCTGCACCATCCTCAACCAACCGGAGATGCCCCGCGCCAAGCTGGATGCCTACCGCCGGACCATCGACGAATCTTCCAGCGCCATCGCGGAGATGGTGGCTCAGGCACAGATCAACTATGCGACCCACCTGCATTCGCTCAGCAGGATGGAATATGTGCTGGCGGAAAATCTGCTTGAAGTGATGGCCAACAATATCAGTGAACGTTTTAAAATCAAGGTCAAGAGGGTGGCCGATGAGGGGCAGTGGCTGATGATCGACAGCTACTCGACGGTCCAGGCCGTTTCCCATCTGGCGGCGCTGCTCAAAACCCGCGAGAATATCGCCGAACTGGAGATCAGCCTGGAGAAGGACAGCGACGATGTCGCCTTCATGACCATTCTCTGGCCGGGCCGGACGATCAGCCGGCAGCTGCTCGACGAGTGGAAAAATACGCCGCTCAGCACCGACACCAAGGACAACATCCGGACCCTGAACAAAATCATCGGCAAACGGCAGGGTGAAATCAAAGCGTACCCCGAGGCCGGCGCAACCGCCAGTGCCGTCCAGATCAGCATCCCGCCGACCCGGCAGGACGTCCCGCTGCCGCTGCAGACCTCGCTGGAACATCGGCCGATCTGCTACGAGTTCGATCTGTTCCACCAGAAGGGCTGGGAGGAACTGGGCAAACAGCAGCTCAGCAAGTTGACGTTTGTGGTTTTCGACACCGAAACCACCGGGCTCAATCCGTCACACGGCGACGAAATCATCCAGCTCGGCGCCATCCGCATCGTCAACAGCCAGCTGCTCTACGATGAAACCATCGACCAGCTGGTCGACCCGCAGCGACACGTCCCCGCCGAATCGGTGGCCATTCACGGCATCGAGCCGCATCTGCTGGTCGGTCAGCCGACCATCGACAAGATCCTCCCCCACTTCCACCAGTTTACCGAAAATTCGGTTCTGGTCGCCCATAATGCCGCCTTCGACATGCGCTTTCTGCAGCTCCAGGAGGAAGCGACCGGCATCCGTTTCGACAATCCGGTGCTCGACACCCTGCTCCTCTCGTCGGTCATCCACCCCAACCAGAGCTCCCACGCCCTGGAAGGGTTGGCGGAACGACTCGGCGTCCACATCGTCGGTCGTCACACCGCGCTGGGCGACGCCATCGTCACCGGCGAAGTCCTGGTCAAAATGATCCCGCTGCTCGAAGCGCACGGCATCCACACCCTGGAAGACGCCTTCCAGGCCCAGGCGAAATCGCCCTACGCCAAACAGAAATACTAAGCGTCGGTCCGCGCTCGGGACACCCTGGGAACCAGGTCGTGCTCAAGGGCATACTCCCGGCCCGGTGCCGACAGATAAAAACGTTCACCGAACGGATAAGGTTTCACCGCGCGTACCAGCCCCTTGCGGTTGAGGGAGTGCAGATGCTTGCGAACGGTCGGCGGCTGAAAATACAGAGCATCCGCCAAAGCCCTGCTGGACAGGCCCTTGCCGCCGGACATGGCGAGTTTTCTCAGCACGAGAATTTCGTAATCGTTGAGCGCAGAGTCCTTCCAGCGCACATCCTCCGGTGCCCCGGGCTCGCGGGTTCCGGCAGCAGGCCCCCGACGGGAATCGCGCAACAGTCCGCCGAGCAGGGCCAAAAGGCGCGGCAAAAGAGGCGACGTCCCGATCAGCACGAACAGCGCGAGAAACACCAGAAACAGGATCGCCAAAGGCAGTTCGGTCGGCATCGGGAGACACTCCTTCCCGGCAACAGGGTTACTAAAAAAGCTAAACCACTGCCGGCGAATGTCAATCTCCGCAAGCGGCGAGAGCGGATAATGACCGGCGGGGGCGGAATCTGCTATGGTGTCGTCCGCGGGACACCTGCCATCGATTTGAAAAATGCGCGAAGGAGACGCTCTGTGCAAGAGAACAGCGAGGAATACCGATGCCCACCCCCCTGCCCGCCGGTCGACCTGAGCGGCGAACCCGGCTGGGAGCCGTTTGACGCGCCGTCGCTGGTCGGCGCCTCGCTGCGCTTTGTCTCCGGAGAACCGGACGGCAACCGCTATCGGGTCCGCTATTTCCGTGACCGGGAGCAACAGTTGCGGGCCAGGATCTGGTTCGGCCCAGAAACCGAAGGCCCGCCGGGGCATTCCCACGGCGGCGCCATGGCGGCGGTTCTCGATGAAGTGCTCGGCCTGGCGGCCTGGGCGGCGGGCTACCCGATCGTGGTCGGCAATCTCAATATCAGCTTTCGCAACCAGCTGCCGCTGGAGCAGGTGGTGACGGTGGAGAGCCGGGTCATTTCCGCCGCCGGTCGCAAGGTCATGGTCCATGGCCGGATCGGCTGCGGCGCAACGGTTTATGCCGAAGCGGAATGTCTCTGCATCACCATTCCCGAGAAGTAAACCATAACCATTCACCACGGCGGCACCAAGGCACTTAAAACACCAGGATCGCAACCGTAACCCGGTTCTGTCTTTAGCCGCCGTGTTCTCTGGGTCTGGTTTATGGCAGGACCGCAACGCGCCTCAGCGGCCTATTCCAGCGTCACGATCTGGTCGGTCACTTCGGTGAAGGCCACGTCGTGGCTGATCAGGAACAGCTGGTCATACCAGTGCTCGGTGACCTCCTCCTTGCCGACGTCGATGGCCCGGAAGGCCTGGGCCAGGTTCTCGCGGCGGCTGGCGTCGAGGTTACTGGTCGGCTCGTCGAAGAAGGCAATCCGCGCGCCGATGGTCTGCAGCAGGGCCAGGCGCAGGGCGACCACCGCGCTCATGGTCTGGCCGCCCGAGAGCTGGTCGTCGGTACGCTCGCGGATTTGGCCGTCGACCATATCCCGCAGCACGATCTGGTAATTGTCCCCCCAATAGAGCTCCTCGTCGACTTCAGCGATAATGCGATAAATGCTGTGCGCCCGCTGGCTGATCTCTTCGCGAAACCGCTCCGAAAGCTGTTCAGATACGTTACGAAAGACCCGGTTGCGCAGGAACTTGACCAGCGCCTCCTGCTCCTCGAAGGTCTTCTTCTCGGCCAACCGCTGGTCGATCGCCTGCTTGAGCCTGACCAATTGGCCGATTTCAGTCTCCAGACGCTGCTGATCGCGAGCAAAAGCGTTGAGCTGCTCTTTCAGGGTGGTGATCGCATCCTGCAGGGTCTTTTGCCGCAGCTTCAGATCCTGATGCTGTTCGGCGCTGTAGCTCTTTGACAGGATCCGCTCCTCGCGGTCCCGGGACGCCAGGTCGTTCTCCAGCGTCAGCATCCGCGCCTGATATTTTTCGAGGGTCTGCCGGCGGTTCGGCAAATCCTCTGCCGCCTGCTGATTGCGATTGTACTCGTCGCGCTGCTGTTGATGTGCGACCCGCTGCTGTTCGGCCTCTTTGATCTCCTCGTCCAGCGTGCCGAACGCGTCAAGGTCTTTCCTGCGCACCGCCAGCCCGGCGTCGGCGGCGGCCTTTTGCTTCGCCAGTTGTTCCAGAGCCGCGCTGCGATCGGTGATTTTTTTCCGGCGCGACAGCAAAGCCTCCGCCTGCCGGTCAAGAGCTCCGGCACGGACCCTGATCGCATCGAGCGCCTTCTGGGCCTGTTCGGCGGTGGCGACCGCGGTGCGCAGCTCGGCGATCTGCTGATCATGCTGCCTGCCCTGCTCGTCGATGGCAGCCAGGCGGTCGGAGAAGACATCGCGCGGTTTTTTGCCGGCGATGTTCTGACAGGGTTCCTGGAAAAACGGGCAGATCCCCTCGGCCAGCTTGTCGCGCCCCTCCAGCAGGCCGCCGCGGCTGCCGTCCAGCTTATTGCGGGCCGTCTGCGCTGCGTCCAGCCGTGAGCGCAGCGTCTCAAGCTCGGCGGCGGCGGCAACAACCCGCGGGTCGGGCTGGAGCGACTGGCGTTCCTGCTCAAGCGTCTGCTGTTCCTGGTTCAGGTCAAGGCGCGACTGCGCGATCTCCCTGGTTTCGTGCTCACAGCTTTCACTCAGGCGCAGCGCGTCCCGGCCCAGGGTTTCGACATCCTGTTCAATCGTCCGGCGCTGCCGTTCGCGCTCGCGCAACTGCCTGAGCAGAACCTCGGCCAGTTCAAACATCTCCTTGCCGGGGCGGTACTTGTTGAGCAGCTCGATCGCTTCTTCCGCCTGCGTGACCAGCGCGCCCTGCGAACCGATATGCTCTTTGCCCAGCAGGATACTTTCACGGGTCTTCTCCAGGCCGCTGCGCAGCTTGTCGAGTGCCTCTTTCTGCCGGTCGAGCTGCTGCACGGCGGCGGACATCTCAGCGTGGGCGGTCTGCTCACGCTGCAACCGGTCGCCATGCTCCTTGCGCGCCGCTGCGACCGCCTTGAGCTGCTGCTGCTTGTCCGGCAACACCGCCAACTGCTCCTGTTTCGCCTCGACCTCGGCGGCGATCAGCGCGATTTTGTGCGTCACCGCATCGAGCAGGGACTTTGAGCCCTTGTAGGTCTTGCGCCAGGTGTCGATACCGAGGATCTCATCGAACGCTTCCTGACGCCTGGTCGGCTGCTTGATAACGAACGGGCCGAGGAAGTCATTCTGAAAGGGACCGATGACCAGCTTGAACTGGTCGGACAAGGAACGGCCATTGTCCAGGCCGAGCAGTCCCTTGATGCGGGCCTGCGTCTCCTCGGCGTTGGCGTGATCTTCGACTTCAAAGGCGTCGCCGACCTTTTTGGCCAGCAGCCACTTGGCGTTGCTGCCCACCGTGCGGGAGGCCTGATAGGTAGCCCCGTCACCGGGGGTAAAAACGACACCGACCTCGCCCTTCTTCTCGCCGATGGTGACGAAGCGCTCGATGTTGCCGACAAAATCACGGGCATCGACACCGAACAGGGCGTAGCCGACCGCCTCGAAGAGCGTACTCTTGCCGATGCCGTTGGGACCGGAGAGCACGTTGATGCCGGGGGCAAAGCTGAATTCCTTGTCACGGTGCGATTTGATGTTCTTGAGCTTGATCGAGAGAATCCGCATCAGCTCCCCTCCCCGTCAAGCACGCCAAGCAGTTCGTCGTCCTCGACATCGCCCCGCAACACCAGGTTACGAATCCGCAGCGACAGGCGGGACAGCTCCTCTTCGCGCCCCTGGTACTCGCTGCTGGCCCCGATCAGGTCCTTGAGCACGTCCTGCTCGATCTCGGCGAGGGATTTCTTGACCGTCTCTTCGCCACCGGTCTGCGAGACCAGCGACAGGTGATTCTTGATCTCCACATGCAGCGGATCGGCGATCTCGTCCAGGGCGATACGCAGCCGTTCGCGTCCCAGCTCGAAAGGGTGAAACTTGACGCGGCCGACCAGTTTCAGTTCCAGCAACGGTTGCCGGTCGTCTCCGATGCCCTTGAGCTGTTCCGTCACCTGCGCGACACAGCCCTGCAAGGCCTCATCGGCGTTCCCGGCACCGTCCAGATCGATCGTGGCGACGAGCATCGGTCGCGGGTTGGTGGGACGCGATGCGACCTGGAACGCACCATCGGCGACCGTCACCAGACAGTAGCCCTTGTCGTAGTTCTCTTCCCCGAAGTTGACCCGCTCGGGCGCGCCGGGATTCCAGGCGTAGGGTCGGCCGGCGGGGGTAGCGATGACGTAGGGCTTGTGGCCGTGGCCGAGGGCGACGTAGCCGAACGTGTCGGCCAGCGGGTGTGCCTCTTCCAGCTTCATGTTGCCGATCTCCACCGGCGAATACTTCCAGATGCCGACATGGAACAGCAGCAGATTGTGGTCGGTGGTCACCGCCTCGCAGATCCGCTCGACGTGGCTGCCGGCCTGGGCGCCGATGTAGCCGAGACCGTAGATGTTGAGGTCGCCGATGGCCAGATGCCCGCCCATCCCCGCCTCTTCGTCAAAGGGATCGAAGCGGTAGCCGCCCTGTTCGGTGCGGGTCGGCCGCAGCAGGCGGATGTACCCCATCTGCGACAGCGCCTCCATCCACGAGATGCTGTCGCGGCGGTGAATCCAGTCGTGATTGCCCTCGATGGCGATGCAGGGGATGCCGGCATCCTTGAGCGGCTGCAGGGTTTCGATGGTTTTGGCGAAGGTCTTCGGCAGGATCTGGCCGACGTGGAACAGGTCGCCGCCGATCAGCACGAAGTCTACCTCTGCCGCGACGGCATCGGCGACGATGCCGGCCAGACAGCGGAAGAAATCGTTGTAGCGCTCCGCTTCGCCAGGGGAATTACGGTAGGTTTTGCCGAGGTGGATGTCGGCGGTGTGGATGAAGCGCATGAGGGCCTGCTCCCCTTTCACTTGCTTAAAAGTTCGGGACGATTGTTCCGAATCCAGGTTTCGACCGCCGCCGGCAGCCGGCGAACCTCTTCACCGGTTGTCTTGTGTTCCTTCAGCTGCCCGGTTTGCAGCAAGTTTGCCAAGGTCATCGCCCCCCCCCATGATAAAGATTTTTGTTTCTTCCATCACCCGTGAGACAAACGGATCGCCGGACGCTTTTTCCCGGAATTCGTCCCCGCTCATGATGACCGGATTGATGTCACGACCGAGTTGCTGATGGGTATCGGCCAGGGCGCCGACCACATCCGTAAACGTGGCGTCACCGATGATAAACAGGTCGATATCGCTTCCCGTCCGCGCTGTCCCCTGCGCCACCGATCCGAAGACAAAGGCGATGTCGATTGTGGCCTGCATCGGCAGCAGGGCCGCCCGGATCACATCCGCCAGCCCGAGGGTTTTGCGGAACAGCCCCGCCAGTTCCGGGAAGATCTGACAGTCGCGATTCGCCTGGTAATAGACCTGGTTACCGGAGCGGCTGCGGATCAGCAGCTCAGCTTCGGCCAGCAGCTTCAACTCACGATGCAGCGACCCGGCCGGGATCGCGGTCAGACGCGCGATCTCGCGCACATGAAACCGCTCGTCATGACGCATCAGCAGCAGCGCCAGGATTTTGCGTCGATACATGCCAAACAGGATTTCGACCGGGCTCGGTTTCAAGCTTCCCTCCGTTCTCAATGTTGCTTCACTTGTAGCTCAATAGAGAACAAAGACAAGGATTGTTGTGACGGTGCTCATCTCACCCTGCTCATCTGACGTGTCGAGAAACTGTTTTTCAACGATCCGGTTATCCACTTTACTCAAGTTGAAAGCTGACGAACTGAAGGCGAATAAGCGTGAGAACGTATTTGCACTGGTTCACTAGTTCCTTCTCTCCGGCTTACTGGAGCGAAGTCGACAACCAAAAGCAACTATCAATATCTGGGATGGAAACAAGCTGACGGGTTGGGAAATTAATGAAATATTTGGAAGTCACCCTGCTGTTTCGGATGCCTATCCCCAATATCAAGACATCCGCTTTCTTTCGACACGAACATTGTCGAAATTGGTCGTCCGGATTTTTTTCGCGGTAACAGCCCTCTTTCTTTTTACGCAATAGTCTTTAAAGGAAAAAACCTTTAACCGAGACGCTTCGCTCCTTAATTTAGCGATCGCTTCCCGTTTGGATCGTGCAAAAGCCGCATCGATAGACTCACTGGGAAGTGGAATAAAGTAACTGTCCACCATCTCGGCGGCGCCTTTTTCAAGAGGCGCCGTCACCTTTGATTTCTGCCCGACAATCTCAAGGTATTTTTCCATGGTCAAGTGACTGATCGTTTTAGAGATTGCTGTTTTCTCAACGATAAGCTCCGACTTGGCCTTTTCGAAGCTCGCCTTTGACGCCTCACCGGTATCGAGCCCCAAATGAACATTCACGGCGTTACGAAGTTCGGGGTGGTTGTCTTTGTACATAAATCCATTCCTTGGTTAAATAGTGATCCCTGAAAAACCCGACATTTGGTCGTCAGGCGGCGCGGGATTGAAATTAGAGGTTCATCCTGTGGGGCACAATCCGACCCTTGGTCGTTGCCAAAGTAGATGTGGCCTGAACATGCGGCAGCTATCCTGACGCAGGGGCCAGAGGAAAACATGGTCTATGGGTGATATTTTTGTGACTTTCTCTGTGCGCTCAATACGATGCAACCCGGGAGGGTGTCGGACTGTACGGGCCGACAGCCTCCTAGTGACAGCAAGAATCCTTGCCGCAACAGCTGCGGTGCTGTTTACCATAAATCATCTCTTCGATACTCTCATCCATGGCCTGCTCCAGATCGCTGATAACGGCGGCGAACTGGCCGGCGGCCAAACCTTTGTCGCAGG
>DASWJX010000007.1:0-6947 GCA_036396915.1 Geopsychrobacteraceae bacterium
CAGTTCCGCGCAGGCCTGCTTGCCCTTGCCGAACAGGATCGGCCCGGAGGTCTCCAGGTCGAGGCGATGGATCGGGGCCACACTGAACTGCTCGCCGCGCCGGGCCAGCAGCGCCTCGACCCGCGCCGTCAGGTTATCCGCCTCGTGCCCCTGGCTGCTATGCACGGCCAGTCCGGCGGGCTTGTCGACGATCAGAATTTCGCGGCTTTCATAAAGGACCGTCAACGGACCGCTCAGCGGGGCGGGCAGATCACGCAACTGCTGCAGACGGGCGCTGTCCGGCAGGCGGAGCGTATCCCCCGCGGCCAGCCGGTCGAGCCAGCCGACCGGCTGCGCATCGCGGCGGATCTTCCCTTTTTTCAGCAATTGCCGGAGATAGCCCTGCGGTGCCGACGGAATATGCCGCTGCAAAAACTCGGCGACGGTCAAACCCTCTTCTTCTGTAGCGACTTCTAGAATCATAATCTTGATGCTCTCTCAAAACCTGGGAGGATGGCGACGCCATCAATCTTTCAGAGTAACTATTCAGCTGTCACTGATGAATTTATCTCCTCCCCCTTCAAGGGGGAGGTCGGGAGGGGGATGGGGTGATGGCGTTCTGGAACAAGCCCATCCCCACCCCAACCCTCCCCTTGAAGGGGAGGGAGCGCAACCAAATGCTGCATCGATGTCAGGGTGCTGAAGAGTTACCTTTCAGAAAGACAATCAGGGCGCCATCCCCCCCGTACTGTCTGGGGGCTCTCGCCCATTCGGCCGCCAGAGCGCGCCCCTCGTTCCGCAGAAAACGCTCGACTTCGCTGCGCAAAACCGGTTCGCCCTGCGAGTGCAGCCCGCGACCGGTGATAATCAGAACCGTTCGGTAGCCCTGGAATTTCCCGCCCTCAAGGAAAAGACGGACCTTCTCCACCACCTGATGGCGCAACATGCCGTGCAGATCGAGCGTCGCTTCGGGCTGCAAGCGCCCCTGCTTCAGCAGCTTCATGCGGCGCGGACTGGCCTGCGGCGGTTCTTCCGCTTCGGGCAGGTGATCTTCAAAGCGCACCGACATCTCACCCAGCGCCGCCAGAAACTGGTCCTGGTCCGACATGGTTTCCGGCGGCGAGACCCGTGGTTCGGAAGCGGCGGAACGCTTTTCCGCGGTTTCCTCGGAAGACGAACGTCTGACGCCGAGCAGATTCATCTCGCGGTCAAAAAGCTCCTCCCCGGACAGCTCCGGCTCCGCCAGCGGTTCCGGCAGGGCTTTCGCCGGCGCTTCCGGTTCGGGCGCAGATGCAGCAAACCCCCTCAGATCGCTGAAGGGGTCGCCTTGAAATTTTTCTGTTGTCACCGGTGTCTTTTTCTTTTTGGCCATCCCGCACCTGCCGCAAGATTGATGCTTTCATAAGAAAGCAAAATAGCAGATGGCTAAGCAAAAATTTCGTCCTACAAGGCCTGGTGGTTTTTCAGGGGTGAAGGCATACATCAGGTATGTCGAGGTCCTGAAAAAACGCCGTAACGCCGTAGGGCGGACTTTTTGCGACGCCATCAAGGTTGATCAGCGACGGACCATCTTGCGCCTGCCGGTCATGGCCTTGGTCTGCTGCTTGATCATGGAGCCCGGTTTTTCCAGATGAAACTGGAACCAGAGGTCGCCGTAAACTTTCATCTTCATCTTCTTGCCCGCCTGGAGCAGGGCCAGGTTGCCGGTGATCCCTTCGTCGTTGCAGCCTTTTTTGCGGGCCTTCTCAAGAATCTCGATCGCTTTGGCGCGCTCGCCGCTCTTGTCGAGACAGTAGGCATAAAGGGCCCACAACAGCGATTCTTTTTTGCTGGCCGCGGTTGCCTTTTCGAAGGTTTCACTCATCTTGCCGAGCTTGTTCTTCTTCAGGTAGCAGACGCCGAGCATGCCCATCGCCACCCAGTTGCGGACAAAGCTTTTCTCCAGATAGGGGAAAGCGGCGGCAAAATCCCGCTTGAGGAAGAGAATGGTCCCGATCTGTGAATTGATCTGCGTCTTGACGTAGAACTGCCAGTTGCTGTACTTGAAACCGTCCTTGAGGGATTTGATTGCCTTGTCGGCGCGATTGGCCTGCACATCCCTCTGCGCCGCCTCCATCAGGGCACCGATCTTCTTCATCACCAGGCGGGAAATCAGAAAATAGCAGAGCGCAAAGACCGCCAGCGAGGCGGCAACGGCAATCCAGGCATCAAGACCGACAACCTGGTTGAGAACAAACGACACAACCAGTGAAAGAAGCAGAGAGATTACCAGATTAAACATCGGAGCGAAGTCCCTTTCCATGAAATGTATACTGCCGGAGCCGGAGCGGATAGCGCGTCCCGGCCAAGGAGCAGAACTTTAGCAACCCGGCCCCGAAAAGTCAAAGCAATCCACCAGGCGGGTGTCGGACGATACGGTCCGAAGCGTCCGGCTCCCCCCAGGCATGAACGGAAAAACGAAAAGGGGCTGATCAGCTGCGCTGCGTCTGCGAAACCAGCAGGGTCAGCTTCTGTCCGGGCTGCAGCATGTGATTATGATCCAGATCGTTCCAGGTGCGGATCTGCTCGGTCTTGACGTCGAACTGACGACCGATCCCCCACAGGGTATCTCCCTGACGCACCTGGTACACCATTTTGCGCGGCGCCCGGGTGGCCTGTGCGGCGACGGTGTTCTGCCCCTTGCCGGAAACCGCCAGCACCTGTCCGGGCCGCAGCAGGTTGCTCCAGCCGAGACGGTTCCAGACCCGGAGTTCCTTCTCCTTGACCCCGAAGCGCCGGGCGATTTCCCACAGACTGTCCCCCTTGCGCACGGTGTAGGTTTGGCGGCGGCTGCGCACATAGTCGTCCGACATTTCGTCGATCGGCAAGCGGGTGAACCCCTCCCTGAGCGGCAGGATCAGATCGGCGCCGATCTGCAGGGTCCGGGCGTCGCGAATGTTGTTCAGTGCGACAATGTCATCAACCTGAATCCGATAGCGCCTGGCCAGATCGCGCAGCGTATCGCCCTTGGCGACCTGATGGCGATGATAACGGGCCCGCTGATCGGCGGGGAGTAGCGCATACCCCTGCTCAATCCGCAGGCTGCTGCCGACCGGCACGCGCAACCGGTAATCGGCCACCCCCGGCGGGGTACACCAGCGTTTCAATTCCGGATTGAGCAGCTTGAGTTCGTCATAGTCGACACCGCCCAGCCGCGCAACCACCTCAAGATCGGTCGATGTCGGCAGTATGACGGTTTCGTAGGCGAGGGGGCTCTGAAAATCCAGCGTGTCGAAGCCGTGGCCTTTCAGGTCCCGAACAATCGTCAGCGCCGCCAGCAGTTTCGGCAGATAATTCTTGGTCTCCTCCTGCAGCACGTTGCCTTCGGTCAAGACCCAGTAATCGCTGCTGCCGCTCTGTCTGATGGCCTGGTTGATTCTGCCGCCGCCGGCGTTGTAGGCGGCGGCCGCAAGGTACCAGTCGCCATCGAAGCGGCGGTTGAGATCCTTGAGAAAGCGAGCGGCCGCAAGGGTCGATTTTTCGATGTCCCTCCTTTCGTCGCGCCACCAGTCGTTGCGCAGGTCGTAAATCCGCCCCGTGCTTTCAATGAACTGCCAGGGGCCGGCCGCATGCGCCCAGCTGTAGGCCCGTTCGTTGAAGCCCGATTCGATCATCGCCAGATAGGCCAGATCGAGCGGCACCCCTTCGTTGGCAAACACCAGTTGAATCCGGGGGATATGACGCCCGGCCCGTTCCAGCCAGCGACCGAACGATCGGCGCCCGTTGCCGGTGTAATAGCTCAGATATTTGTCGATTCGGCGGTGCTCCGCCAGGGGCAGATCGCCGGCATGGGGAAGGGCCGCCGGCGCGGGGGCCAGGAAGGATTCGACAAGATCGGCCAACGGCGCCGTCGCGGCGGAAACAACCGCCTCGGCCAGCGGTGGAGCGACCGGATCAGCCGCAACGACCGCGGCCGGCAGCTCAGCGGTTTGCGCACGTGGCGCGGCAACGGTCGCAGCCGGCTGCTCCGTTGGTTCGGACAGCGCCTGGGTCCGACCGACCGGCGGGGGCACGGTCCGGGAAAGGCATCCGCTGACCAGGATCAGCAGCAACAGTACCGGAAAAAACCTCAACATGGCAAACCTCCCGGCCGGCCGAGCCCGAGCGGGAAGCGGCAGCCGTCAATAGAAACAGTTCAGGACCCGGCGGAACAAGCCGCACGCAGCAGGGACGTCGGCCGGATTGGGATAATCTAACGGCAATGCGCAGCCGATGTCAATCCGGTTGCCGCTGCGCGCTCTCATCCCCCGGCCAAAAGCGTCGCTGCATCTCTTCGAGCAGCGGGGCAAAACTCGTGCGATCGAGAGCGCTGATCGGCACGGCCTCGAAACGTCGGCAATACGCCTTGACTTCGAATTGCGGCAGCTGATCGACCTTGTTGAAGACCAGCAGTCGCGGCCGCCTGGCCAGATCGAGATCGGCAAGGATTTTTTCCACCGCGTTGATCTGTTCCTCGAAACGCGGATTGGAGAGGTCGACCAGATGCAGCAGCAGGTCGGCATCCTCCAGCTCCTCCAGGGTAGCCTTGAAGGCGCCCATCAGACTGGCAGGCAGGTCGCGGATGAAACCGACGGTATCGGTGATAATCACCTCGCGATCGAGCGGAAAACGCAAGCGGCGCGTCGCGGTATCCAGGGTGGCGAACAGCAGGTTCTCGGTAAACACTTCGCTCTGGGTCAGCGCATTGAGCAGGGTCGACTTGCCGGCATTGGTGTAGCCGATAATCGAAACGATCGGCAGCCCGGCGCGGACCCGTTTCTGGCGGCGCTGCAGTCGCCCCCGCCCCAGACTGTCCAGCTCCTTCTCCAGGCGCCGGATCCGATCACGGGTGCGCCGGCGGTCGATTTCGAGCTTGGTCTCCCCCGGTCCGCGGCCGCCGATGCCGCCCATCAGCCGCGACAGGGCGGTCCCCTTGCCGGTCAGGCGCGGCAGGATGTATTTGAGCTGGGCCAGTTCCACCTGCACCTTGCCGTCTCTGGACTGGGCCCGGCCGGCAAAGATGTCGAGGATCAACTGGGTCCGGTCGATGACCTTCATCTCGGTGATCTCTGAAATCGAGCGGACCTGATTGGGGCTGAGATCCTGATCGAACACCAGCAGGGTCGCGTGCTGCTGCAGGGCGCGGATAACGATCTCGCGCAACTTGCCCTCCCCGACCAGATAGCGGGGGTTGAGTTTGCGCGGTCGCTGAATGACCTGATCGATAACCTGCAGGTCGGCGGTGCGGGCCAGTTCGTTCAGTTCCGCCAGGGAATCCTTGACCTGGGTCTGCGAGGCCTGCCCGACGCTGATCAGAATCGCCCGTTCGCGGCCGTCGGACAGGTCGACCGTCTCCGCCGCCAGACGCTCCATCTCGCGGTCGAGGGCGCCGATAAACGCGCCGAAATCGAGATCCAGGCGATGGACGGCGGGCACCGCCACCCGTTCAATCTGGGCGGCCTGCCGCGTCGGCAGCAGGTGCGCATATTCGAGACGCCCGGGTTGACCGTTTTCATCGACGCCGAGCGCCGCAATCGTATCGAGCCGCAGCAGCTCCAGGTCGGCCAGGTCGTCGCGCGAGAGGGGTTCCTGCTTCAGATGGGTATGGATGCAGCGCAGCCCGCGCAGTCCGCTGCGGCCGAGAGCGAAGCCGGACAGGTCGGGAATGACAATCTCCCGGTCGTCGCCGACAATGACATGCAGCACCGCCCCCGCCCGGTCGACAACCAGACCGATCTGGCGATGAATCCGATGCGACAGCTCGGCCAGATAGCGCGCCAGCTCCTGGGTGATCAGCAGGTCGGTCGGAATCCGCCGCCGATAGATACGCTCCAGAGCCTGAATCTGACCGGCCTTCAAGCCGCTGGTCTTGCCGTGAATCATGTTGGGTCCGAAAAAAGAGGAAAGGCCCCATACGGGGCCTTTCCAGGGTTAGCACAGACGGCGGCGACTGCCATCAACCGGCATTATTGCTGAAACCACAATCCACATAGTGGATCTCGCCGGTCACCGCCGTGGAAAGATCGGAGAGCAGATACAGGGCCGACTTGCCGACCTCGTCCTGGGTCACCAGACGCTTGAGCGGCGAACCCGCCTCGGCAACCGAAAGTTTTTCCTTGAAGTTGGCGATACCCGACGCGGCCAGGGTCTTGATCGGACCGGCGGAAACCGCGTTAACGCGGATTCCCCGTGCGCCAAGCTCGGCCGCCAGGTAACGCACCGAAGATTCCAGCGCCGCCTTGGCAACACCCATGACGTTATACTGCGGAACGGAACGGACCGCGCCGAGGTAGGTCATGGTCACGATGCTGCCGCCGTCCTTCATCACCGGAAGTGCATAACGGGTCATGGAAATCAGCGAATAGGCGCTGATGTCGAGAGCCAGCTGAAAGCCCTCGCGCGAGGTCTGGCTGAAGGGATTCTTCAAATCCTCGCGGTTGGCAAAAGCCACCGCATGCACCACAAAATCGATCTTGCCCCACTGCTTTTCCAGCTCGGCAAAAACCGCGGCGACATCATCATCGTTCACCACGTCGCAGGGCAGGATGATCTTCGCGCCGAGACTCTCGGCCAGCGGACGGACCCGTCTTTCCAGTGATTCATTCAGGTAGGTGAAAGCCAGCTCGGCCCCCGCCTGATGCAGCTGCTGGGCAATCCCCCAGGCAATACTCTTATCGTTGGCCAGGCCGAAGATAACTCCGCGCTTACCTTTCATCAATTCCATTGAATTACTTCTCCTTCGATTTATCAATAATGACGGTTCTTTTTAAGAATGGCTGTCCTTTTTAACAAAAGTCCCCGCCAAAGGCAAGCGAGCAAATTCCGGATTCGTTGGACGCGGCCCGGCGGCGCCGGCGTACCGAACCGTGGGTTCCCCCTGCAAACAAGCGTCGCGCGCCCTGATTTACGGCGTTCCGGAAGAGCGGATCGAAACCGTCACCCTCCTTGAA
>DASWJX010000008.1:0-23020 GCA_036396915.1 Geopsychrobacteraceae bacterium
CCGCGGAAACCCTCGCAGTTGCAGGGAACCACCAGCTTGTCGAGTTCCTTCTCCATCTTCTTGGCCACGGCGTTGATGTCGTCGCCGATCAGGCCGACCGGACACTCGGAGAGGATCGACATCCCCTTGTTGAGCGGAAACAGCTCATCCGCCTCGCGCAGCAGCTTCTCCAGCTTGAGGTCGCCGCCGTAAACGATGTCGCGCTCCTGGAAATCGCTGGTGAAGTCCATCGGAAACGAGGTGACGCCGGGGACGCCCTGCATCAGGTTGCGCCGGGTGCCCCAGCTGTAGACGCCGCAGCCGATCGGGCCGTGGGAGACGTGGACCATGTCGCGGATCGGTCCCCAGACCACCCCCTTGGCGCCGGCGTAGGCGCAGCCGCGCTGACTCATGACGCCGGGGACGACCTTCTTGTTCGATTTGACCGCACAGGGAGACGCGCTCGGCTCATTGGCGCCGAGGTGCGGCGCGCGCTTCTTGGCGGCCTTTGCCGGCATTTCCGCCAGGGTATCGGCGATCAGTTTTTCGGTTTTTTCTATGGTGACGCCCTTGATGGGCTTACGCTCTGCCATTCGTATTGCTCCTTCGTCGAAAGCAGTTTTAAGTATTAAGTGTTAAGTTTCAGGTTGCCCTCTTAACACCTAACACTTAACCCTAAACACTGAATTTATGCGTTTTCCGCCACACCGATGATCGACTCGTCTTCCGCTTCCATGATGCCAAATTCCATCAACAACTCTTCCAGGTCTTCCATCTCCAGCGGGGTCGGCACGACAAACATCTCGTTGTCGACGATCTTCTGCGCCAGGTTGCGATACTCTTGGGCCTGCTTGTGCTCGGGAGAGTATTCGATGACGGTCATGCGGCGCAGTTCGGCGCGCTGGACCTGGTTGTCCCGCGGGACAAAGTGGATCATCTGGGTACCGAGACGCGCAGCCAAAGCTTCGATCAGATCGGCCTCGCGATCAGTTTCGCGGCTGTTACAGATCAGACCGGCCAGGCGCACGCTGCCGGAGGATGCGTACTTGACGATCCCCTTGCAGATGTTGTTGGCGGCGTACATGGCCATCATCTCACCGGAGACGACGATGTAGATCTCCTGCGCCTTGTTCTCACGGATCGGCATGGCGAAACCACCGCAGACGACGTCACCGAGAACGTCATAGAAGACATAATCGAGGTCCGGGGTATAAGCGCCCTCTTCCTCAAGGAAGTTGATCGCGGTGATAACCCCGCGACCGGCACAACCGACACCCGGCTCGGGCCCACCCGACTCGACGCACATGACGTCGCCGTAGCCGCGCTTACAGACATCATCCAGCTCCAGGTCCTCGACGGTGCCCAGTTCGCGGACCTTGTCCATGACCGTGTCCTGTGCCTTGGCGTGCAGGATCAGGCGGGTGGAATCAGCCTTGGGGTCACAGCCGATGATCAGGATTCTTTTGCCAAGGGAAGCCAATCCGGCCACGGTGTTCTGGGTGGTGGTGGATTTGCCGATGCCGCCTTTGCCGTAGATTGCGATTTGACGAAGTTTCTTTTCAGCCATGGTTCGATACCTTTCTTTTACGACTTCGTTAGGAAGTCGATCCTGTTGCGTACGTTCCGTTCTCTTCCGGGGCGGCATCGCCCTTGATGTGTCCGCAAGAGATGGAGCATACATAAAACGCAAAACGCCCTGTCCGGCCGATCCGGACAGGGCGTCAATGCCCGGCGGCTCAATCATTGCGCCGCATGAATCTGGTTGCACTGGAGTCAACATAGAAAAAGCCCACGGGTGCATCAAGTTGCACCGTGAGCTTCATTGCTTACAAGGAAAGGGTACGTCTGTGTACCGTTACGATCATCTTCTTAGCACTAGCCGTGCCAAAAAATCAAAACGTAAGGATTTCAATGGATTGGCGATAAAGACCGCCACGGCGGCAGCTGGCCTGGCGACAAAATGCACAGCGGTTAGGCAGCGGTGGCGTGAAAATGTTCAGCCGTGGCGCTCTGGGCGGATTACGTCCATCAACGAACAAAGGGTAAGCCGCAAGGCTTGCCCTTTGTTCGTTGATGGAGCGGTTTTTGATCAGGCGTGGTGCCCTTTCATGGTACAGGTATCGACCCCCAGCAGGTGGCTGATCGGACAGTAACCGACGATCACGGTGAGGATGGGTACAACTCCGAGCAAGCCGAGATAAGCCCAGCCGCCTTCGAGGAAGAAGAGGCCGAACAGAGCCACGCCGATGATCACACGAAAGATCTTTTCCGTTCGCGAACAGACGTTGTGGATCATCACTGAACTCCTTTCCGGGATTCTTTCCCTTTCTCTTCTGTTCTTATTATAGCACCAGCCGCCGCGGGAAAAAAGCGGCCCGGCAGCGACGATTCCGGTCACGGCTCCAGGGTTAATTTTCTTTTGAGCCAGCGGCTTGCCGCATAACCGCCGGCGACCACCAGAAGGAACAGGAGAGCGAAGACCGGATCCTTGATCGCCGAGTAGCCCAGGCCGATAAAAGGCAGGGCCAGCAGCAGGTTGCAGCCCAGACCGACCGGGAAGAAAAGGCGAAACGGGATATTGAGGGTGGCCAGGGCGAAATTCTTGACCGAATAGGGCAGGCCGGGGACCGCCATGAAAATAATGGAAAAGGGCACAAGTCGTCGTTCGTGGATTTCCGGGATCCGGTAATTGATCTTCGCCAACAGGGCGGAAATCTTCGGGCGCAAAAAGGAGTGGGTCAGCAAAAAAGAGATGATGAGGTGCAGGGCGAAGATCAGGGCGGTTATGACGGTTGCCCAGTACGGACCGAACTTGACCCCGACCAGTACCAGAAACGGGATGATGGGAAATCCGAACAGCGGCAAGAGAGCCATCAACAGGATAAACAGACCGGGATGCAGCTGCCGATCCATGACAAACGCCAGCCACTGCCGCGGATGGTCCGATAGGAAAAATAACAGCACAGCCAGACCGGCGAGCGCCGCCACGGCAGGCAGCAGCCAGCGCGGCAAGGACCTGTCAAACATGCTCATCTCCGCGGCGACCGAGGCTGTCCAGCACCACCTTGCGCAAAACCGACGGTCGCCACCGGCCTTGATGCGTCCCGGCGAGGGCCTCGGGCAGAAGCAGAAATCCGTGGCATTCCCGACTGCCGGGGCCGCCATGGGCGCCGTTCTCCATGGGAAAGGTCAGCGGCGCAGCGTCCGGCGTCCATCCGGAAATGACAAAATCGCCCGCGTCCTGGTGATCGACCAGGCGGATCAGATCGCTGCCGGCCTCTTCCGGACAGGGATGGCCGGCGCCGAGAATCCGGACCGCATGTTCCGGCAGCTGCCAGGCGCCGTGCCGGTTGATCGCCCGCACCTCTTTGCCCGGCGGGCGATAAAGGACCAGGGGGATGTCTCCGACCGACACCAGTTGCTGCGCATATGCGGCCATTTCGTCAGCAGCAAGGGCGTGCGGCAGGTAAATATGTCCCAGCGGTCCGAGCGCGGTCACCACCACCCGCCCTGGCCCGGCGGGGCTTTCGCGGTCGCTCTGCTGGAGCGTGTTCAGGAGTTTGCGGCCGCGCTTGAAAAAATAAAACTGCCCGATAAGTTCCTCGGTCCAGGAAATTTCAAGGCCCGCCAGAGGACCGGCCATGAACGCATTGCGCAGCCCGGCGCTGAGCGAGCGCTTGCAGGCCGTCAGGTAGGGGATCACCGCTTCCTGTCCATGGTCGGAATAGATCAGGACCTGATACTGCCGCCGTTTCGATTTCCGCGCTTTGTGCCAGATATCCCGCAGTACCCCGTCGATGCCGGTCAGAGACCAGTGGGCGAACGCTGAATCGGGGCCGCGGCGATGGGCGTGTTCGTCATAACCGACAAAGTTGGCGCAGATGATCGGAACGCCGTTGCGGATGTCGAGCTTGACCCAGAAGCGGATAAACTCGCGCAGCACGACGCAGATCCAGATACGGGTCGGAACGAACTTGATCTCCTTGAAAACCGGCTCTTTCTGCCGGATGCCCTGCAGCAGGTCCGCCAGGGCCAGGCCGCTCTCAACCAGGGCCAGGCCGAAAATCCGCGCGATTTTGCCGAGATGCTGAAACAGGGTCCACAAGGTCCGCAACGGTCGCATCCGTTTCAGCAGATTCCGCGGCTCCAGCGTCTCAATACAGTAGCGGGCGCTCAAGGCCCCGCCGGCATAAATATTCGAGTAGGAGGAGCCGTTGTGCAGAAGACCGTTTTGCCGCCGCGACAACCGCTCGGCAAACTCCTTAACCCGCCGTGGATTGAGCATCAGGCAGTCTTCACCGGAGCTCCGGGACAAAAAGCGGATGGCCGGAACGGCGGCGGGTATGCCGAAAAAGAGTTCCGCCTGAACGGCCGGGGTGGTCGAAGGCAGGCCGGAGTAAAACGCTTCGAGCCGATAGTTCCGTTTCTCGATCAGACTCTGCAGAAAAGGCATCCTGCCCTCGGTGAGCGCCTGCCGGAACTGGACATAGGCCAGCCCGTCGATCTGCAGGAGAATAATGCCCGATTCGGAAGCATCGCATTTTCGCGCCGCTGAGTGACTCAATCCTGCTCTCCATGACCGTTTGTCCGGTCGCTGACCGCTTCGATCAGGGCCCCGACCTTGGAATTGACCAGCTCCCACTCGGCGCGCAACGATTCCAGCAGTCCGTCCCAGCCATGGAGCTTGCCCGCCGGACCGCCGCCGGTCGGCGCAAGGGCTTCGCGATACACAGCCTCAAGGCGCTCTACACTGGACTGCCGGGAAAACTTTTCCGCGGTTTTCAAGGCCTGTTCCCGCCAGGTGGCCAACGGCTGCGGAGCATCGGCGGCCGCGGTTATTGCCGCGGCAAATTCCTCGACCGTCGCGGTCGCTGCCAACAGCCGGCCGTTCACCCGGTCGACCACGACTTCCCGAGCGCCCGGCGCATCGAGCGCGATGACCGGCCGACCGGCCGCCATCGCTTCGGTCAGGACCATGCCCTGGGTTTCCGAGGTGGAAGCGAACAGAAACAGGTCCATCGCGGCATAACAGTCGGGAAGATCGTCCCCCTGCAGCTGGCCGGGCATGACCAGCCGCTCGGCCAGACCGGCGGCCGCAAAGTCCGCCTGCATCTCCTCCTGGGACGGGCCGGCTCCGGCAACCAGGAACATCCCGTTTTCCAGCGCCCGGCAGGCTTTGATGGCCGCCGCCGTCAGATAGCTCAGGTTTTTCTCCGGGGCCAGTCGGCCCAGGTGGCCCAGGACGAACGCTTCGGGGGCGATGTTGAACCGCCGGCGAAACGTTCGTCCCCGGCCCTGCCTGAAATGCTGCGTATCGACCCCCGTCGCAACCACCCGGCAGGGCGCGGTAACACCTCGTTTTTTCAGCAGCTCGGCAATGCTTTCGCTGGGAGCGACAACCTGCTGGCAAAGATTGGCAAAGCGGGTCGCAAGTTCAATGACAAAGCGCTGCATGACCGGCGAATCGAACGGAACATAATGGGTATAGCGTTCATAGAGGGTGTGATGGGTGAAAACGACGGGCAAGCCGCGATAGTGGGCCGTGCGCATGGCCGCATCGCCGAGCAAGAACGGGTGGTGACTGTGGATGAGGTCCGGAGCGAAGCGGTCGAGCTGGGCACTGAATTGTCCCGGCAGCAGCACCCGTACCGAAAAATCGCTGCCGTTGAAATTCTGTATCGCCGGCACCCGGACGACCTGCCGCGGATCGTCGTCCCCCGCTTTCAGACCGGCAAAGGTCGGGGCGATCACCAGCACGTGATGCCCCCGTTGCCGCAGATCCTCGGCAAAAGCCGCCACCGATCGGGCGACCCCGCCGACGTGCGGCATAAAGGTATTGGTAAACATGCAGACCTTCATGGAGACTCCGGAATCATCCGCTGCGCTTGCCCGCCGGTCTCGATCGCTTGCGGGCGATAGCCCGGCAGTCGGGCTTCAACGGCAGGGGCTGCGCCGCGCCAATCGGCGGCGACTTCCAGCAACAGCTCGCCCTCGCTTTTGATCAGGCGCAGGGTAACCGGCCCCCAGGGGGTCGCTGTCGGACCGAAGCTGAGGGTCTCCCGCGACTGCAGCCATTCGGGGAAAATCCCCGAGCCGAGCAGCAGACCGTCCCCTTCCTCCCGCACGAACATGTTGCGCAGCATCATGATCCATTCAGCGGCGGCCCAGCCGTGCTGGCCGTCGCCCATGCAGCCCCCTCCGGTCAGGGGATGGATCGCCTCCGGCCATTGCCCGGTATCCGTCGCCAGGGCCGCCACGCGTTTGACCAGCCGCCGGAAATCCGTATTGGCGTGGCGCAGAAAGGTCTGAGCCACGGTCAGGGTCAGGTAGGGATTAATCCCGGAATGGATCATGTCCTGAAAAAAGGCTTCATCAAGAAAACAGTTTTCATAGAGATACGCCGCGGTTTGCGCAATCCGAACATTGTCCGCGTCGACCAGCTGCAGCGGATAGTCGGCCGCCAGACAGCCGATGGCGCCGGCATCCAGGCGCCGGTCCGGCGCAGCCGGGATCGCCCCCCGGCTGCGCTGCTCGGGGATCTGCGCAATGCTGCGCCAGATGGCCGCGGAAAACTCCTCCGCCTCGGCGGCGTAGCGGGCGGCGCGGGCGGCCTGGCCGGCCCGGCTCACCATCCGGGCGGCCGCCTGCAGACCGGCGACGCCCCAGAAATCATCCCAGTAATAATAATCGTTGGGTCCGAAATGCTCGGCGCTGAAGCCGGGCGGCAACAGCCCGGCATGGAGGCTGTTGCCGTCGCCTTTGAGCCGTTTGCGACAGATCCAGTCGGCACCTTTGAGGATCGCCTTTTGCCATGCTTCCGGCAGGGAGCGGCCGCTGAGCCGGAGTGCCCGGTCGAAGATCCACAGGACCTGACCGTTGGAATCCCATTCTCCCTCCTGGCTGAGGAAGTAACCGGAATGTTTTTGCAGGGCGGGAAAACTGTCGAGACAGCGGAAGGCGCGATCCTCCATGCCGAGACAGAGCATGGCGTTGAGCATCAGGCAGGCGTCGCGGAACCAGAAGCGGTTGTAGGTATACGGCCCCGGAATGACATCGCCGGCGGAGAGCAGGACCAGCGTTCGCACCGCGGCATCGTAAAGAAAGCGCAGGCGGCGGTCCGGAATCTCCAAACGCGCGGTCGCGGCAAGCGTCCCGGACCAGCCGGCGGTCGCGCCCTGCGCGGCCGTGCGGCTGCCGCCGGCGAGCCGCCCGGCCAGATCGATCCGGACCTCAAGGGGTTCTGTCGGGCCGGCGTCGAACGGGAAAACCGCCGCGGCGGTTGCCATGCCGACGTCGCAGCTGATGCCGGTACCTTGACCGGTTTCCTCCAGATGATGACTGACATCGCCCCGTTTGTAATCGGCAAAGAGCAGGCGGCTCGGCGGGCGGGAAAAGCGGATGCGGGTCTCGCCGTTGACCAGCAAGCTGTTGTGCGCTTCCTCGAACAGCACCGACTCGACAAACTGGACCCCTTCGGGATTGTAGGGGCGCAGACTGACGACCAGACAGGTTTGCGGCGGCCCGCCCCCCTGCAGCTGCCAACACACCCGCGGAGGGTCCTCCCGTCCGTCCAGCCAGACCTGCCCGCTGAGGCTGAGGTCGTCCAGTTGGCAACGGGTCAGCACGGCCAGATCCTCCCCGAGCAGCCACTCCTGGCTGACCCGCGGCAGCCGGGAAGGAAACAGGCGGCGGCCGTCGGCGGCAAGCAGCCAGGCATCCAGCGACCAGCCGTCGAACAGCGGCGTGACCAGGCCGCGCGGATCGACCAGCGGATAGAGCGGCAGATCGGGACAGCCGACCGCCGTCCAGTTGCGATGGGTCAGGTTGATGTGGCTGAAGGAGAAGGCCCGGGGAATGAAGGAGGGATCCCGGGGATCGAACTGTTTCTCCACCCAGTAAGGCCACACCCAGTCGAGATTGTGCTGGATCGCCCGGGTATTGATCAGCCCGCGGGCATGGAACACGATGCCCGCCCGCAGCAGTTCGATCGGTTCCTGGACTTCGCTCGGCTGGGCAAAGCTCCGCAAACGGGCCAGCAAGGTCAACGGGTCGATCACGCCGTAGCGGCGCGCGGCAAATTTAACCAGATAGTTCCAGGGAAGCCATCGTTTCAACATCGGTTCGCCCTTGGACTGGCACCGTTTTCGGTCGCCGAAGGCAAGCGAATCTTTCTCCCATTTTAACAGCTCGGCAACGCACTTCAACGCCGGCCGCGGCCGCAGGCCTTGACGTCCTTGCTTCCTTTGCCGGGTCCTCCGGCAGGGATAGGTGAAATGCACGTTCGCGGTGTGCGTGAACAGGAGGGAAAGATCCGGACTGCATGGGGAGGATTGCGGGGAGAGACCGGCGCTGCGACAAGCGCCGGCGGGTTAAGCCCCCGCTTCGACCAGTGTGAAATCGATCCGGCGGCGCCACAGTTCAACCTTCGCCACCTTCACCCGCACCCGCATGCCGACCTTGAACCGGGTGTCGCGACGCTCGCCGATCAGCGCCACGGCGGCCGGATCGAAATGGTAGGAATCGCTCTGCAGCGTGCGCACATGGACCAGACCATCGACAAAAATCTCGTCCAGTTCGACGAAGAAACCGAACTCGGCCACCGAGGAGATGGTGCCGTCGAACTCTTCACCGACCCGCTCGACCATCACCTGACAGCGCCGCAGATCGACCAGGTCGCGTTCCGCCTGTATCGCGCGGCGCTCCCTGGTAGAGCAATCGAGGCCGAGCTGTTCCAGTTGCTGCTCCGACAGCGAGGCTGATTTGGGGCGACCGGCCAAGGCCAGTTTGAGCACCCGGTGCACGACCAGGTCGGGATAACGGCGGATCGGCGAGGTGAAGTGGCAGTAGCAGTCGGCGGCCAGCCCGAAATGGCCGCTGTTGTGCGGCGAATAGCAGGCCTGTTTCAGGCTGCGCAGCAGCTGCTGGTTGACCAGCCGGGCTTCCGGCCGGTCGGCGATGTCGACCAGCAGCTGCTGCAGGGCCTGCTGCAGTTTTTTGCCCAGCACCAGCCCCACTCCGCATTCGGCCACCAGCTGCTGCAGCTCCTGCAGTTTCTGCAGCTCGGGCTCTTCATGGATGCGGTAGAGCAGACCCCAGCCCGCGTCGCTCAGATAAGCGGCCACCGCCTCATTGGCCGCCAGCATGAACTCCTCGATCAGCCGATGCGCCTGGTTCCGCTCGGTCTTCACCAGGTCGAAGGGCGCGCCGGTCTCGTCCAGCAGAATCTCGACCTCCGGCAGGTCCATGTCGAGGCTGCCGCGCGCGCGCCGCATCCGGCTCAGCGCTCCGGCCAGTTCCGCCATCTGCAGCAGCTGCCCGGTCAGCTCACTGTCCAGTTCGGATCGATCCGGCGCCTCCAGACAGGCCGAAACCCTGGTATAGGTCAAACGCGCCCGACTGCGCATCACCGCCGGATAAAATTTCGCTTCGAGCCGCGTGCCGTTGCGATCGAAGCGCAGCTCGGCAGTCAGCACCAGCCGGTCCTGGTCCGGGTTCAGCGAACAGATGCCGTTGCTCAGCGCCTCGGGCAGCATCGGCAGGCAAAAACCGGGGAAATAGACGCTGGTGCCGCGCTCCAGCGCGTCGATGTCGAGCGCGGTCTGCGGCTCGACGTAATGCGAAACGTCGGCGATGCAGACCCAGAGCGTAAAGCTGCCGTCGGCCTGCTGCTGCAGGGCCACCGCGTCGTCGAAGTCCCTGGCGGTTTCGCCGTCGATGGTCACCAGCGGCAGCCGGCGCAGATCGACGCGGCGCTGGATCTCTTCGGCGTCGATGGTTTCGGCCACGTTTGCGGCCTGCTCCAGCGCGGCGGCGGAAAAGCGATTGGGCAGGTCATGGCTGCGGATCACGGTTTCGATATCCACCTGCGGATTGTCCGCCGCGCCGAGCACCTCGGTAATCCGTCCGGCGGCGTTGATCTCGCCGCTGGCATAGCGTTCGATCGCGACCTCGACCACATCGCCCGGAGTGATCTCGGGCTGCCGCGCGACCTCAACCGGGCCGCCCAGTTTTTTCTCCAGCGGCCAGACCTGTCCGCTCTTGCCGCGCTGCTGATAAAAACCGATCAAACGGCTGTGCGCCCGCTGCAAAACCTTCACCACCCGCGCATAAGTCCGCCGGTCGCGGCTCGAAACCTGGCAGTCGGCCAGCACCCGGTCGCCATCCATGGCGTTGCCGACATGCCGCGCCGGGACGAACAGGTCCTCCTGCCCGGCGTCATCCAGGCGTAAAAAGCCGTAGCCCTTCTCGGCAAGCGAGAAGACCCCCTCGACCGTGCGCTGCGGCTGCCGGGCCAGGCGGTAACTCCCCTGGCGTTCCCGAAGCGCACCGCTTTGCACCAGCTGATCGAGCATCCGGGTCAACAGCTTGCGCTGGCCGCCGCGCAGCTGCAGCCGTTCGGCAATCTCACGGCGGCCCAGCGGCCGCTTTTGGCCGCGGCCGAGCAGATCGATAATTTTCTGTTCAAGTGGTTGCATAGTTCCATTCTATAGCAAGGTGACGGGAATTCGAGAACAAATCCTGCCGAAAAGCATTTTAACCGTCGCCGCGGCGCTCGCTGGAGCATCCCTGCCTTTGCCGCAAGATTGGACAACCAAGCAAAAATCGGGTAACAATAGCGTTCCCTTACTCAATCATCGAAGGAGATCTATCATGGCCAGAGCAAGCGCCCGGCACATCCTGGTGCCCAGCGAAGCGGACTGCATCACCCTGAAAAACATGATCGAAAAAGGCGAGGACTTCGCCGAAATCGCCAGAGTGCACTCCAAGTGCCCGTCCGGCAAACAGGGCGGCGCGCTGGGTGAATTCGGCCCGGGACAGATGGTCAGGGAATTCGACGAAGTGGTTTTCACAGGCGCGATCGGCACAGTCCTCGGCCCGGTCAAGACCCAGTTCGGCTACCACCTGATCGAAATCACCAGCCGCACCGACTGAGCCCAACGGCAACCGCCGCTACCCGCAAACCAAAAAAAGGAGTCAGCGTTAATGCGCTGACTCCTTGATTTTTTTAATGGCGCGCGATGCAGGATTCGAACCTGCGACCTCTGCCTCCGGAGGGCAGCGCTCTATCCAGCTGAGCTAATCGCGCACAGGCGGTACTATATACTCTATCCTCCGGTTCATTGCAACCGGAAAGATCTCCCTGCACCGAAGCGCTGCGCTCCATATTCCGACAGAAGCGCGGCCGGCGTCGCATCCGGAACAGCAGCCTCTGCCCGTCATGACTCCCCTGCTCCGCCGGCGGCGCGGCGACGCCAGGCGAAAAGAACCGGCGCCCCCAGCAGAAAGAACTGCGCCAGGGTCGCCAGCGGCGCCAGGGTCAGGACCGGGAGGATGTAAAGCAGGCGCTCGAGCAAAAGCCCGCCCAGAATCACCAGGGAGATGCCCGCGGCGGCCGCCGGCGAGCTTTTCACCCGGGCGCTGAGCAGCCCCAGAAAGGGAATCATAAAAGTGCAGCCGAGCATCAGCCAGGCCATCTGCCGATAGGGGGCGGTCCCGGTTCGGCGCAGGATAAAGCCGGTCTCTTCGGGAAGGTTGCCGTACCAGATCAGGAGATACTGGGCAAAGAAGAGCCCGCCCCAGAGGATGCAGAAGCCGAAGATCAGGCTGGTCAGGTCGCGCAACCGTTCGCGCGCTTGCGCGTCGGCGGGGTCCGCGGCCCGCAGTCGCCGCCAGAAGAGCAGACAGGCTACCGCCAGCCCGGCGTAAAGAGCCTCGGTTATGAAGTAGAAGCCCAGCATGCTGCTGTACCAGGGATATTCCAGCGACATGATCCAGTCGAAGGCGATCAGCGACTGGCAGACCACGAACAGCAGCAGATAAACGACAGCCAGCAGCTGCTTGCGGCTGGCGGCGGCCGCGTAGGCCAGGGCGACGACTGCGGTCAGCAGCAGCGCAGCCAGGTTGCGCAGCATGAAAAATTCCGGATGCAGATAACGCCCCCCCCCCGCACTCCACGGATAGTGCTGCAGTTGCGGCCAGAACAGCAGAAACAGCGGCGCCGACAACAGTAACAGCGGCGTCGGCGCCAGCAGCCGGGATCTGATCGGGCCGATCCAGCGGGCCTTGACCAGATCGCAGGTCGCGGCCACCGCGACGCAGCCCTGCAGCAGGGCGACCCAGCAGCTGAGCGCCAGCAGCAATGGACCCAGCCCGCCGCCGAAGGGGCCAAGGGCCAGCACCGCGAGCGCCAGGCCGCAGCCGGCGGCGAGCAGCACTGCCTGAGTATCCCGCTTCATGGCCGCTCTCCCGCGACGACGATAATGAAATAATTGCTGAACTCGCCTGGGTCCAGCAGATTGTCCAGTTCCGGCAGCCTGGCCAGCAGCAGAAAACCCGCGAAAGAGGCCAGCGAGCCGAACAGTATCGTCAGCAGGTAGGCGATGATCAGAAACGGCGGCAGGGAGACGATCGGCTTGCCGCCGGTGATCAGCGGCCAGCTCAGGGCGGTATAAACGGTCAGCGCCAGTCCGCCGAAGAAGCCGCCCAGCCCGCCGATGAGCGGAAAGAGGCGCAACCGTCCGGGAGGCAAGGCGAGCAGCTGCTCGACCTCCGGCAGATGATAGGGCGTATAAAGCTGCAACTGCTCTTTGCCGACACCGCTTTGCAGCAGTTCCCGCAGCTTGTCCATAAACTCCTCCTGCTCGGCATAGCGGTAGGTTCGCGCCATCACAGTCGCTCCTTCAGTTCACTCATCGACAGCACCGGCACGGTCTTGACGAAGATTAAAAAGAGCATGAAAAAGAGACCGAAGGAACCGCAGGTGATGCCGATCTCCACCCAGCTGGGGGTGTAGGTCCCCCACGCATAAGGATCAAAATCATGCGCCAGCGACGTGACGATCAGCACGAAGCGCTCGACCCACATCCCCAGGGTGACCAGCAGGCTGACGGCGAACAGGTAGGCCAGATTGCGCCGCAGACGCCTGATGAACAGTGTCAGCGGCACCAGCGAATTGCAGACGATCATCAGCCAGAACAGCGCGCGATAATGCCCCAGGGCACGGTAACGGAACAGCTCCATCTCGAACTGGTTGTGACCGTAAAAGGCCAGACCGTATTCCACCAGGTAGGCGTAGCTGACGATCAGGGAGGTCAGGAGCAGGATCTTGGCGATCGCCTCGAAATGATCGATGCTGATATAAGGCTGCAGCTGCAGCGCCCGCCGCAGCGGCACCACCAGGATGATGACCATGGCGGTGCCGGATAAAATGGCTCCGGCGACGAAGTAGGGGGCGAAGATGGTGGTATGCCAGCCGGGCAGGATGCTGACGGCGAAATCCCAGGAGACGATCGAATGCACCGAAGCGACCAGCGGCGTGGCGAAGGCGGCCAGGAACAGATAGAGGCGACCGTACTGTTTCCACTGGCCGTGGCTGCCGGTCCAGCCGAGGGACAAGACACTGTAGATCCGGGCCCTGATTCCGCTCAAACGGCGCCGGGCGATGGCCAGATCGGGCAGGGTGCCGAGATAAAAGAAGACCAGGCTGACGATCATGTAGGTGCTGATGGCGAAGACGTCCCAGACCAGCGGGGAACGGAAATTGGGCCAGAGGGTGCGCTGGCTCGGATAGGGGAACAGATAGTAGAAGATCCAGACCCGCCCCAGGTGGATGAGGGGGAACAGGCCGGCCACCATCAGGGCGAAGATCGTCATCGCCTCGGCGGCGCGGTTGAAACTGCTGCGAAAGCGGGCCCGGAACAGAAACAGTACCGCCGAAATCAGGGTGCCGGAGTGGGCAATGCCGACCCAGAACACGAAGTTGGTGATATAGACCCCCCAGCCGACCGGATGCATGAGGCCGGTCACCCCCAACCCCCGGGACAGCTGATAGCCCCAGAGTCCGAGCGCACCGAGGAAGAGCAGGGCGCAACAGGCCAGCCCCAGCAGATACCACTTGCCGGGCCGGCGCAAGCCCTTGAGCACGTCCTGCTCCAGTTTCTCTCTGGCTGCCAGCGATTTCATGCTCATCCTTTACGCAGATAGTAAACCGACGGCTCGGTTCCCAGCTCGGCAAAAACCCGGTAGGCCCGTTCGGAGCGGGCCAGGCGATAGACGGCCGACTGCTCGTCGAGCAGGTTGCCGAAGCGGATCGCCCCGGTCGGGCAGCTCTGCCCGCAGGCGGTCACGACCTCGCCGTCCCGGATCGGCCGCTCCTCATCCCGGGCCCGATCCCGGGCCCGGCGAATCCGTTGCACGCAGAAGGTGCATTTTTCCATGACCCCGCGGTCGCGCGCCGCCAGATCGGGATTGCGCATCTGTTCCAGCGGCGCCTGCCATTGAGGCTGCCACCAGTTGAAGCGGCGCACCTTGTAGGGGCAGTTGTTGGAACAGTAGCGGGTGCCGACGCAGCGCTGATAGACCTGCACGTTGAGCCCCTCGGGATTGTGGTAGGCGGCATAAACCGGACAGACCGGCTCGCAGGGAGCATTGTGGCAGTGCTGGCAGAGCATCGGCAGGAAGCCGGCCCGCCCGGCCTGATCGTAAAAGGGCTCGATCCGCAACCAGGACATTTCACGCCCCCGCAGATGATCCCGCCGCCCCACCACCGGCACGTTGTTCTCGACATAACAGGCCGCGGCGCATGCCGCGCAGCCGATGCAGAGTTCCAGGTCGACGGTCATCGCCCAGCGGTACTCCTTGTGCGGATGGGCGCGGTAGAAGCGGCTCTGCTCGGGGGGGATCTCCGCGTGGTGCGCCGGATCGGGGATCAGACCGCGGCCGTGCTGGGAGCTGGAGCCGGCAAGGATCGCCAGCTGTGCCGCGCTTCCCAGCTTTTCCAGCCGGACGCCGTCCAGAACCCGGACCAGTTCGCCGCTGCGGGGATCGATCGGCAGCGACGCTTCGGGCAGCAGATCACCCTGGATCATCAACACCGAAGCGGCCAGACCGGGCTGCAGCCGCACCGGGAGGTCGGCCGACCAGTCGCCGGCGGCGACCCGGACCAGATCGCGGTCCTCAAGCTGCAGGGCCTGCGCCGCGGCCGGCGCCATGGCGAGCCAGCGCCCGTAGCTGACGGTGCTGAGCGGGTCGGGGAGTTCCGACAGCAGCGGCAGACTGCCGCTGCGACCGTCGAAACTGCGGATCGACGGCGCCAGCACCAGCGACCATGGCGCGGCGACCGCCGTTTCCGCGCCGGCCAGCTGACCTGCGGCCCGCTCCGCCTGCAGGCGAAGCGGGACCGCTGCCACCGGCAACGACAGATAGCCCTGCTCGGCAAACTGCTGCAGCTGCCGTTCATCCAACCGCCGGTGCCAGACATCGAACAGGTATTCCTGGTAACTCGCGCTCTCCGCCGGCTTTGCGCTGCGGCGCAGCAGTTCAAGCCAGACCTCGCCGGCACTGCGGCTGTCGTGAAGCGGGTCAAGCGCCGGCTTGAGCAGGGACAGCACCCCCTTGCGCGGGACGGCGTCACCCCAGCTTTCCAGGGGATGTGAGAGGGGGAGCAGCAGGTCGAACTGGCGAGCCGAGTCGTCAAACAGGTCGCAGAGACCGACCCGCAACCCGGCCCGCTTGAATTTGCCCGGCAGATCGAGTGCGGCCGGAGCCCGGGCCAGCGGGTCGGCCGCGCAAACCAGCAGGACCCCGACCCGGTCCTGCTCCAGGCGCTCGGCCAGGCGCTGCAGATCGTGCAGGGAGCCGACCGCGGCATAGTTTTCGGCCCGGGCGAACTCGATCCGGCTGCCGATCATGCCCAGCTGCTGCTGCAGCAGCCCGGCGAGCAGAGCCGTCTGCAGCCCGTTCGGCTGGCCGGTGGCGATGCCGCCGGCGATCAGCAACGGCCGCTCGGCAAGCAGCAGCTGTTTTGCCAGGCGCTCCAGCCGTTCTTCCGCAAGGCCGGTGAGCCGGGCCGCCTGCCCGGCAGAGACCGCCGGCAGCGCCCTCAACAGTTGCCGCGGCAGTCGCCCCTCTTGGCCGCTGCTCTCGATCCGCAGCAGCAGGAAGCTGAGCAGGGCCGCCTCGCTGCCGGGGTTCAGCACCAGCCGTTCCGTGGCGTTGGCTCCGGTCAGCGAATAGTGGGGCTCGGCATGCAGCCATTGAAAGCCGTCCTGTTTGATCGCTCGGGAAAACTGCCGGGCATAACCGACCGGACTGACAAAGGTTTCCAGCAGATCCGCACCGATGCTGAGCAGCAGATCCGCCTGGTCGATACGGTAATGGGGCAGCTCCGCCTGGCCGAACAGGATCCCGTAGGCCTTCCGCAGTGCGGCGTGGGAGAAGATTTCGAACTGCGGCAGCGGTTCCACCCCCAGTTGCCGGCAGAAGTGCTGCTGCAGCTCCGTCAGGGTTCCGGTGGTGCGACCGCTGAGCAACAGGTTGGCCCGGCCCTCTTGCCTGGCCTGTTCCAGTTCCTCGACCACCAGGGTCAGCGCCTCATCCCAGGAAAGCGGCTGGAACTGACCCGCGCCATCGCGGCGCAGCGGATTGCGCAGCCGCTCGGGATGGTAAAGGCGCCAGAGAGCGGCCTGGCCGCGCATGCAGAGGCCGCCGTCGTTGACCGGGTGCCCCGCACGCCCCTCGAGCTTGACGGCCCGCCCTTCACTGACCCGCACCGTCAGGCCGCAGCCGGCCGGACATTCGCCGCAGGTGGAGGGCAGATAGAGGGCCGCGCCGGGCAGCACCCCCTCGTCCGGCGGCACCAGGTAGGAGACCAGCTTGCCGGCGCTGCGGTTTTCGCTGCAGCCGGGCAGCATGGCGGCACCGGAAAAAAGACCGAGCAGTTGCAGAAAATCCCTTCGCTCCATAAACAGCCTCTAGTTATGGCAGGTGGTGCAGTCGGTGGGGGCGCCCAGGTCGCGATGGCAGGCCAGGCACCAGCCCATCTCCAGCGAACGGACCTGACGCACCGTTTTCATCCGGGCAACGTCACCGTGGCAGGCCGCACAGGGTACCCCCCCCCTGACATGCCGCTTGTGGGAGAAATAGATAAAATCGGGCAGCCGATAGACCCGGTTCCAGTGCAGCGGCTGCCCGGCTTCAAAAATCCGCGTGAGCTTTTTGATTTCCTCCCGCTCGGCGGCAAGCGTTTGATGACAGCTCATGCAGCGGGTCAGCGACGGAACACCGGCCCGGCGGCTCTGCTTCGCATAGCGATGGCAGAATTCGCAGGCGAGCTGCAGGGTTCCGGCATGCACCGTATGCGGAAAAGCGATCGGCTGTTGCGGCTGCTGCCGGTCACCCGTCCAGTAACCGCCCAAAGCGACGGCCGCCAGCAGAAACAGGCCGAAATAGCCGATTATCCCCAGGTTCAACAGCAAACGCGCCATCGCCTCTCCTGTCTTGAATATCTGGTCACGACGCCATCCTCTTAAGTTTTTGCGACGCCATCAATGCTGCTCCAGGCGGTCAAGCAGATAGGCCGCCAGCGCCGCGATCTCCTCCTGCCGCAGTTCGAGGGCCGGCATCGCCGGATAGTCGGGATCGCGCTTCACCGGTTGGCGGATGAACTGCTGCAGGGCGTCGGAACGCCCGCGATAGCGGGGCAGCACCTCAAGCAACGGCGGCCCGACCAGCCTTTTGTCGAAACGATGGCAGACGGCACAGTGCGCGCGGAACAGCTGCGCGCCCGGGCCCACCGGTTGCGCGACGGGCACGGCCGGCTGCTGCTCAGCGCCCGCCGACACCGTCTGCCGCGCAAGCACGGTACCGTCGGCCCAGACCTGCTCGCGGCTCAGAACATCACCCAGGCCGACCAGCAAAACGATCAATGTCACCGCCGCCAGCAGCGGCCGCCCCGCCAGGTCTCGCCCCTCACGCAGCCGGTGACAGAGCTGCAGACAGAGCGGCAGGGCCACCAGCAGGGCGGCTGCCGAAAGCAGCGCTCCCAGCGGAGTGCGGGCGATGACCGGCAGCGTCACCAGGACGAAGAGCACCCCGGGCGGCAGCAGCAGCAGACCCGGTACCGCCAGCAGCATACCGCGCCGGACAAGATAGGGCTGCAGGTCCGGGGGCGCGGACTGGGAGCCGGACAGCAGTGCGGCCCCGCTCAGCGGCAGGGCCAGGGCCAGGAACAGGAGCAAACGGGCCAGAGCGTTCCAGGAGAGAAAATGCAGCGGATTGTAATCGAGATGAGGCCAGTATTCCGGATTGAGCAGGGCCGCGCCGCCGCAGGCGAACAGCACCAGCGTCCCCAGCAGCAGGAGCAGACCGGCCGTTCCGACCAGCAGCGGGATGCCGGCGGAGCGCTGCCGGTGCAGCAGCCGGCGATAAAAAAAAAGCAGCGTCAAGGCCCCCGCCAGCAAAACCAGCGCGCTCCCCAAAAACGGCGGGGTCAAAAACGGCGGGCGGTATCGGCTATAGACTGCCGCCAGGTTGACCGCCGCCAGCAGCCAGTAGAGCGGACCGAACAGCCCGTTGGCGGGCAGCCGGCGCGACAGTTCGCGCGCGCAGCCCATCCGCAGCGGGTCGCGGTGGCGCTGCGCCTGCAGCAGGACGACCAGGGAGAACAGCATTCCGCCGACGAGCGCAGCAGTCCAGAGCAACTGCAGCAGCTGGCCAGCGCCGAGCAGGATGGTAAAGAGCGGCAGATAAGCAGCGGGAACGACGGGCATGCGGGCGATCCTTGGACAGAAGCTTCTCACACCGGACAGACCGCTGCCGCCACTACGGCTGAACCAGTCGGTCACGGCTAAAGGATAACGGGATTCCTGCTGATTTCAAGCGCGGCAACGGGGCAGGTCGCTGAAGCGTGCCCGGCTTGTGCCAACTCCCTACTCCTCGTCCCGGTAGGTCTTGCGGATCAAAAAGCAGATCACGCTGACCAGGAAGAGGAGACCGGCGGCGCCGGCGCCGAGCAGTTTGCGGGTCGTCAGTTCCTCCTGAACGGCCTCGATCTCAGTTCTGATCTCGCCGCCTCTCTGCTGAAAGGCCGCCGTTTGTTCGCGCACCCTCTCGACGTCAACCGTATGAAAGAGCCGGTGGAAATCGTTCCGCAGCGCAAAGGTCTCCCCCTCCATCTCCCTGACCCGGATTCCGGTTTTCGCCAGACCGTCCAGATCCGACTGGATGCCGGCCAGCAGCCGATCGGTGTCGAGCATGGCTGCCTTGATCTCCTCGGCCCGGCCGTATTCGTGGCAGCGGCTGCAATCCTCCCGGTTGATCAACGCGAGACTCGCGGTCTGAACGGCATGATTGCCGTGGCAGGTCACGCACTGGGGGCCGCCGGAATGCAACGCCCGGCCATGCCCGCTGTCGAAGTAATCCTCCTTGACCCCGACGTGACACCGGCCGCAGAATTCGGGAATTTCACCATGTTCCGGCACCCCGACAAAACCCCGCTCGGGGTCCATGGCCATGGCGAAATCGGTCGGGTCGCCACCATGACAGTCCGGGCAGGATATGCCGTTTTGCGCATGGATACTGCTGTCCCATGCCGCGACCGGGGCGGCGAGACGGCCCTCCAGGCCAGCGTGGCATTGCAGGCAGACGCTCTCCGCGGCCAGTGCCGCCGAAAAGCCGGAACCCGTCAACAGGAAAACGACGATCAGTGCGCCGATATTTCGAACCATGAGAGTCATCATGAGTAGTGCCCCCAGATGGAGATGGCCGCAAACAGCAAGATGCCGAGCAGATAGCAGGTCACGAAGAGCGGTCTTCGCGCGGGTCGCCGCTCCCGGCCCCGATCGAGAAACGGCAGCAAGGCCAGCAGCGCCATGACGGCGCCCTGGGACGCCAGGCCGAGAAATTCACTGGGGAAAATTTTCAGCGTCTGGTAGGCCCAGAGGAAATACCATTCCGGTTTGATATGAGCGGGCGTGGTAAACGGATCCGCCGGTTCGAAAGCCGCCGGCGGGATAAACAGACCCGGTGCGAAAAAGACCAGCACCACCAGCAGCCCCAGGAAGAAGGAGATGACCGCCAGATCCTTGATGGCGTAGTTGGGAAAAAAAGGGATGCCGCCCGGGTGCTCTTCGTGGACAAATTTGTCTTTGACCTCGGTCGGCACATACTCCTCGCCGAAGGGGGGCTTGGAGATGCCGATGCGCCGCACGCAGAAGAGATGAAAGCCGATCAGGGCGGCCAGCCCGGCCGGAAGAACCATGACATGCAGCGCGAAAAACCGCCCCAGGGTCGCATTGCCGACCATGGCGCCACCGCGCAGGAACCGGACCAGGCCGTCACCGATGACCGGCACCGCACCGGCGGCCTCGGTGGCCACCGTGGTGGCCCAGAAGGAGAGCTGGCTCCAGGGCAGCAGATAGCCGGTCAGACAAAGAGCCAGCGCCAGGTTGAAGAGGATAAACCCGGAGACCCAGGTGAATTCACGCGGCTTCTTGTAGCTGCCCATGAACAGGACCGAAAGCATGTGCAGCAAAAGGACAATCACAATGACATTGGAACCGACGGCATGCAGATAGCGGATCAACCAGCCGTAGGGAACGTCATTCATGATGGTCTCGATACTTTTGAACGCCTCGTCCGGGTTCGGTACGTAATAGACCAGCAGCAGGATACCGGTGACGAACTGCAGGGAAAACAGGGTCAACAGCACCGCGCCGAGGGTGTACCAGATGTTCACATTCCGGGGCAGCAGGTATTTGGTCAGGTTCTGCTCCAGGATGTCCCGGATTCCCAGACGGACATCGAGAAAATCCAACAATCGTTTACGCATGATCCCTCCTAACCGACCAGCACCTGGTCGCCCTCAAGGACAACCGAAAGTGATTCCAGAGGCTTTGGCGGCGGGCCGCCGAGCACGGTCCCGTCCATCGCAAAGCGTCCGGCGTGACAGGGGCAGAAGAACTCCCCCCGGTCGGCTTCCCATTTGACGATGCAGCCAAGATGGGTGCATACCGCGCTCAGGGCGATATACTCGCCGGCCTTCGGCTGCAGCAGCACCGCGGGGCTGCCCCGAAAGCTGAAGAAATGAGCTGCGCCGATCGGGATATCCTTTTTGTCGACCCTGACCGATACCCCCTCGCCCACCTGTTGCGGAGCCAGAAAACGGTACACCGGCCAACCGAAGGCCGCGACCAGCAGCGCGCTGAAGCCGCCCAGCAGCACGCCGAGAAAGGTCCGTCTTTCCTTATTGCCGTCAGTTGCCTGAGTCATGGTTTCCCTCCTGTTCAGCAACGCATACCATCATTGGGCAACGCTTGCCGATACCGGCAAACGCAAGTTCGGCACTTTGCCATAACTGGTGCCGATCATGACATAACCGCTCAGCCGTTTGGCCTCCGTCGGAACCTGGGCGGTGACTTTCAATACCGCCTGTTCCCCGGGGGCGAGGGTTGTGCGGTCGAGACTGGCCTGGATGCTCGGGTTGGTCGACTTCGGCGCTTCCAGGGTGATGGCCTGTCTGCTGGAATTGATGACGGCCACCCGCTCCTCGACCTGTTCGCCGGGGGCCAGCTGACCGAGACCGATCCGCGCCGGCTGCATGACCAGCTCTTCCTTCACCTGGCCGGTGATCTGAAACCTGAGCGTGGCCTGTTCCGGATCGTTGCTCACCATGGTGATGGTCTTATGGATGGCATTGCGGAAATTACTCGAATCGAAGGTGGTTTTGATCTCCCCGACGTCCCCCGGGGCGATCCGGGTCGAGGACAACAGGGCGGCGGTACACCCGCAGGAGCTGTGCACCGAGTCGATGATCAGCAGTTCATCACCGGTATTGCGAAACCTGAAGGTATAATCCACCTTGTCGCCCTGCACGATTTCACCGAAATCGTACTCCTTCACTTCCGCCGTGACCTGTGGCGCGGACCATGCCGGAACCGCTGCCATCAGCAGAAACAGCAGCGCAGCTACATAATGCATCTTCCATCCCTTTCAATCTGTTTGGTTGTAAATTGTAAAGATCCAGAATTATAGCATATTTTCCGTTCACCGGAAGGGCCGGCCGGGGCTTTTGTGAGATTGACAGAAGGCCTTTCTTCCTGCTATAGAATGCGTTTAACAACGGGCAACAGGAGTTTGCTGCGCATGATCGACCAGAACATGAAGGTACTTTACTCCCGCGAGCGGATCGCCGAGGAGATTCAGCGACTCGGCCGCGAGATCAGCGCCGATTTTGCCGGCCGCGAAATCATGCTGGTCGGGGTCCTGAAGGGCTCGTTTCTTTTCGTTGCCGATCTGATCCGGGCGCTCAGCGTCCCTTCGGTTGTCGATTTTGTACGACTGGCCAGCTACGGGTCGGAAACCCGGTCTTCGGGCATCATCGAGTTTCGCAAGGAACTGGAGATGTCGATCAGGGATCGCGACGTCCTGATTGTCGAAGACATTGTCGACAGCGGTTTCACGCTTGAATGTCTCTACAACAAGCTGCTGCTGCAGAATCCCCGGTCGCTGAAGATCTGCACCCTGATCGACAAGCGGGGACGGCGGGAAGCCGACATCGAGGCCGACTACGTGGGCATCGCCATGGATGACGGCTTTATCATCGGCTACGGAATGGACTACGACGAGCGCTATCGTAACCTGCCCGACATCTATCTGGTCGATGAGACCAGGCGGTAAGTGATTCTGCACCACCGATGTTCCGATCCTGCACAGCGAAGCGAGTTTTCATTCCCGAGGAGAGACACACCATGGTCATTAGCTGCCCGGAGTGCTCCACAAAATTTCGTGTTTCTGCTGAAAAGATTCCAGCCCGGGGCGCCAGGCTTCGCTGCGCTCGCTGCCGGCATATATTTTTTGTAAAACCGGAAGAAGAGCCCGCTGCCGGCCCGGCCGCTGAAACTCCGCCGCCCGGCGCCGACAGCGCAGAGCCCGCGCCGCCTCGGCCGGAACCAGGCGGCGCGGCTCCGCAGAGCGCCGCCCCCGCCGAAGACGCCGCCGCCGCGTCCGACTTCACCGTTGCCGGCAGCGGCGACCGCAGCGATGATCCGTTCGGAGACACCGATTTCGGCTTTGATGAAACGCCGGATGCGCCCGAAGAAACGGCGGCGCCCGAGGAGTTCGGGGTTGCCGCTGCTTCCGCCGCACCGAACGGCTCCTCCGACACCATCGATTTCGGCTTCGATGAAGAAGAAGCCGCTGACGGGCCGCAAGCGGACCGGTTCGCAGCGGACGATTCCGAAACCGATCGGGCGCCGGAGATCGG
>DASWJX010000009.1:0-2153 GCA_036396915.1 Geopsychrobacteraceae bacterium
AATCAACGGATTGATAGGGGTTCTTTTTCGGTATTTTCATCCCTCGAAGTCTCCCCCTCGCCCTCCGGGGCAGAACGGACGGGCAGACGCAGCCGGTTTCCTCCGCCGAACAGGATGAACAGGATGGCAATCGCCAGCAGCGGCAGATGGCCGGTCAACTCAAGAAAGGCTTCCTCGGTTTTGCCGATCAGGAAAAAGTAGAGGTTGCTGGAGATCAGAAATCCGGCCAGCGCCAGCGTGTTGAGGCGGGTGATCAGGCCCAGGAGAAAAATGATGCCGAAAATCAACTCGGTACTCCCGGCACTGAGGACGAAAAGCCGGTCGGAGAAGGCGTCGAAGCCGAGTGTCTGCATGAAGTTGATCTTGTTCTCCCGCAGAAACAGCATCGCCAGGTGCGGAGCGTAGAGTTTCTCGGTCCAGGCGAGAACCCCCAGGGCGATGCCGGTATGAATGCGCAGCAGGGGCAGCGCATACTCCCTGGCCCGGCTGTCTGCCGCAGCGGCATTGAAGAGCAGGAACAGGGCGATGCCGAGGAAGTTGAAATACTCAAGCGAAGAGATGAAACCGAACAGACCGGCACTGACGACGAACAGGACCACCAGCAGCGCCCCGGCAACGGGAATGGCGATGTTGGAGATCAACAGCATGCCGATTCCCCCTTCGACGAAGCGCAGCAGCAGTCCGATCTGGCCCTGCTCTTCCAGATGTGGAGCGATGATGGCGCCTTTCACGGCCGTCAACAGAAGCGTCAGTCCGACCATCATCTGAAACAGCCGGATGATCTCCTGGCGGTGGGTTTGCGCGAGAGACAGGAGCCTTGCGGAGGGTTGTCGCAGGTAACGATCCAGCACCGCTGCCGCCGCAATGCAAAAGAGGGTGACCCCGACCCAGATCAGCACCGCCGGCTCTTCAATGGCGAAGTGGATCACCTCGATCGGATCCATGGAATTCTCGTCGACAAACCACTTCACGTGGGCGACAGCCAGGCCGGGACAGCTCAGCAGAACAGCCGGAAGGAACAGCAGACTCCCGGCCGGGATGCGGAGAACCTTTTTTTTCTCAATCCTCATCTATATTTCGCCGTTTCTGTCTGCCCCGGCGTTGATCGCCGGATCTTCCGGAGGTTTTGAAAGGGCCCGAAGCGGTCTCCCTCTTTTAAAACTATAGGCCTCGTGATCGCCCCCCTCAATGGGGGAAACCAGCAAAGTGGGGGTAGGAAATCCGGTAGAGAAAAAAAGTCGGGCCATGCGCGGGGTCGGTCCAAGGCGGGTTTCCGAAGGGCGAAGGACGTCACTTGGCGGCAGCAATGAAGAGCCGGGACTGCAGAACGGCGGTCCCGGCTCCTGGTCCATTTAAGGGATGTATTGTTCAGGCGGTGGTGAAATCGCCGCTGATGTAATTTTCCAGCTGATGAATATGGAACTTCTGTTGGGAGATGGTGGCCTTGACCAGGTCACCGATCGAGAGGATGCCGATCAGCTGGTTATCCTCCATGACCGCCAGGTGGCGGCAGCGTGTTTCGGTCATCAGGGCCATGCATTCCTCGATCGTGTTCTCCGGGGTCACGTAGGGAACCTTGGTGGTCATGATATCCCGGACCATGAGCTTCAGCGATGAGAAGCCCTTGAGCACCACCTTGCGGGCGTAATCGCGCTCGGTCAGGATGCCCACCAGTTTGTCGTCGTCCACCACCAGCAGGGCGCCGGTCTCCTTGTCCGCCATCTTTTCAAGCGCATCATAGACCGTCCTGTTGGAGGTAATGCTCCAGACCTGATGCCCCTTCTCCTCCAGTACCTGCTTGACCGTATGCTTCATGGACACACCTCCTTGGGTTGGTTCCGGTTCCCCTGCGGGCCGGACGATTGAATAGTTGTGGCGTCTTGCGATGAACGGTCGCCCGATCGGTCCAGTCTCCGGGGCGGGACAATCCGATCATCGTTAATGATAGCAGATCGCAGGGGGGATAGCGGGCGGGATGCTCGGTTTGCGCGGTGGTCGGCCCTGATCCGGTAGCCCTATTCTCGGACAGCCTCCTAGGAACTGCAGGAAAGCATCGAGCAGCCGGCACGGTGGCGCGCCCATTCGGGCCGCTTGGCGGCGTACTTTTCGTATTGCGGCTGCTCGGCATAGGGGTGCCGCAGCACCTGCAGCAG
>DASWJX010000010.1:0-3908 GCA_036396915.1 Geopsychrobacteraceae bacterium
ACTGCAGGGATGAAGGGGATAATTCAAAAGAAATGGTCTGAATTGGGGGTTTATCCCTTTTATCCCCTTCATCCCTGTTTAAACGGTTTGAAAAGACCCTCAATGACTTCTGATTTGACGTCGCGTCGTTGCGTCGTCGCGTGAGGCCGCTTTCATAGATAGGGAGTTGTCGATGAACAACATCACTCGACGCCAGTTGCTGGTCGGCGGCACCGCGGCCCTTGCCGGGGGATCGGCCCTGCTCAAGGGTCTGGACGAGGCGCACGCTCAAGCTTTGCCTCGTGCGGATTCGACTCCTCAAGGGGGTGATCAGCCGGCCCGTTCGGGGCGGGGTCACCTGCCGGTCATCACCCCCAACGGCGTCAATCTTCCCTGGCGCCTGGTGGACGGGGTGAAGGTCTACCACCTGGTCGCCGAGCCGGTCCGGCACGAGTTTGCCCCCGGGCTGGTCGCCAACTGCTGGGGCTACAACGGCCGGGTACACGGGCCGACCATCGAAGCGGTGGAAGGGGACCGGGTGCGCATCTACGTGACCAACCGGCTGCCGGAGCCGACCACCGTCCACTGGCACGGCATTCTGCTGCCCAACGGCATGGACGGGGTGGCCGGCCTCAACCAGGGGCCGATTCCGCCGGGGCAGACCTACCGCTACGCATTCACCCTGCGCCAGCACGGCACGCAGATGTACCACCCGCATTTCGATGAAATGACCCAGATGGCCCTGGGGATGATGGGCCTCTTCATCATTCACCCCCGCGATCCGCAGGCCTTCCGGGTCGACCGGGATTTCGCCATCCTCCTCAATGAATGGCTGATCGAGGCGGGTACGGCCCGCCCGAACCCCTCCGAGATGATCGATTTCGACATCCTGACCATGAACGGACGGGTTTTTCCCGGCACCGAGCCCCTGGTCGTCCGCCAGGGGGAGAAGGTCCGTATCCGCCTGGTCAATCTCAGCGCCACCAGCCATCACCCCATCCACCTGCACGGCTACCGGTTCCGCATCACCGGCACCGACGGCGGCAAGATCCCGCCTTCGGCGCAATGGCCGGACACGACGGTGCTGGTGCCGGTGGGGAGCAGCCGCGACATCGAATTCACGGCCGATGCCCCGGGCGACTGGGCGCTGCACTGCCACATGACCCACCACCTGATGAACCAGATGGGGCACGACCTCCCCAACATGGTCGGCATGGAGCCGGGAGATCTGGACGAGCGGCTGCGGCGCTATCTGCCGGGCTACATGACCATGGGGCAGACCGGCATGGGAGGGATGGGGACGATGGGGATGCCGGTACCGCGCAACAGCATCCCGATGGCGGGAGGAGAGGGTCCATTCGCGCATATCGACATGGCCGGAATGTTCACCATCGTCAAGGTCCATCCGGGGCTCACCGCCTACGAGGATCCCGGCTGGTACCGCCATCCGCCGGAAACGGTGGCCGGGCAGGCCTCGGCCGAGCAATTGCGTCGGGACGGGATTGCCGTGGAATAGTTTGTCCCCCCCTGTCGCACAAGGGGGATTCAGGGCAATGGAGACATTGTCGAAAAATATAAATTGAATATATTGCCTCGCGGTCCCGTGTCGGCAGGCCGCAAAACGTAGCAGCCCCTTCGCTTTGCCGGATGCGGTTCGAGCCGGCCGGCAGGTCGGCGGCCGGCGATTGATTTCTGCAGACAAGCGCCCTATATTGGTCCGATCCGTTTCGTTCCTGATCTATGTCAGCCTGTCCTCTGCAAAGCGCCCGCGCAGGAGTACTTCATGCCGACCGCAATCAAACGCTCCGTCTGCCCCTATGACTGCCCCGACGCCTGTTCGCTGCTGGTCGAAGTCAGAGACGGCACCGCCGTCAGGGTGCAGGGTGATCCCGGCCATCCCTTTACCCGCGGCACGCTCTGCCCGAAGATGCATCATTATGAAAAAACCGTCCATTCCGAGCGGCGGCTGACCACGCCGCTGCTGCGGGTCGGGGCCAAGGGGGCGGGGGATTTTCGGCCGATCGGCTGGGACGAGGCGCTGGCGCGGATTGCCGACAGCTGGCGGCGGATTATCTCCGACTGCGGCGGCGAAGCGATCCTGCCCTACTCCTATGCCGGAACCATGGGGATGATCCAGCGCGAAGCGGGCCATCCGTTTTTTCATCGGCTGGGCGCCTCGCGGCTCGATCGCACCATCTGTTCCCCCGCCAAGGGGGAGGGCTGGCAGGCGGTGCTGGGCGACACGCCGGCTCCGCATCCGGATAGCGTCGCGCAGAGCGATCTGGTCATCCTCTGGGGGGCGAACGTCGTCGCCACCAACATCCATTTTTTGCACGGGGTCAGACAGGCGCAGCAGCGCGGGGCCAGGGTCTGGCTGATCGACACCTACCGGACCGCCACGGCCGCCGTCGCCGATCAAACCTTCCTGGTCCGCCCCGGCAGCGACGGCGCCCTGGCGCTGGGGCTGATGCATCTGCTGGAGCGGGAGGGGTTGCTCGATCAGGCCTTTCTGGAGCAGCAGGTGCAGGGTTTCGCGCAGCTCAAGGAGCAGGTGCTGCCCGACTATCCGCCGGCCCGGGTCAGCGAGCTGACCGGCCTGCCGGTCGCCACCCTCGAACGCATGGCGCGCGCTTTCGGCCGGGCCGAGGCGCCCTTCATCCGCCTGGGGAGCGGCCTGACCCGCTACGGCAACGGCGCGATGACGGCGCGCAGCATAGTCGTTCTGCCCGCCCTGGTCGGCGCCTACGCCAAACCCGGCGGCGGCTGCTTCGCCGACACCAGCACCGGCCGCTATTTCGACCGGGCGGTAGTCCAGCGCGAGGATTTCATGGCGCGCCCGACGCGGATCGTCAACATGAACCGGCTGGGGCAGGCCCTCACCGAACTGGACGACCCGCCGCTGCGCGCGCTCTATGTCTATGCCGCCAATCCGGCCGCCGCCACTCCCGATCAGAACCGGGTGCTCGAAGGGCTGGCCCGCGACGACCTGTTCACCGTCGTCCACGAGCGGTTCCTGACCGACACCGCCCGTTATGCCGACATCGTGCTGCCGGCCACCTCGTCCCTCGAACATGACGATCTCTACCGGGCCTACGGCTCCTACTGCGTGCAGCGCGCCTTTGCGGTGATCCCGCCGGTGGGGGAAAGCCGCTCGAACTGGGATGTCTTCGCCCGGCTGGCCGCCGCCATGGGCTTCGAGGAGGAGTTCTTCCGGCAGAGTGCAAACGAACTGATCGACGTTCTGCTGAGCGCCTCGGCGCCCCGGCTCAAGGGGGTCGATCTGGCGGCCCTCGCCTCCGGAGAGCCGGTGGAGCTGCCGCTGCCGACCGGAACCGGCCGCTATCTGACCCCGTCGGGCAAGATCGAAATCCACAATCCCCGGCAAGCGCAGCCGCTGCCCGTCTACCGCGCCCCCCACGGCGGCGACCTGCCGCTGCAGCTGATGACCGCCCCGTCGCTCTACGCGCTCAACTCCTCCTTTTACGAACGGGACGAGCTGCGCGCCAGACAGCAGGCGATGCGGCTGAAGATGAATCCGGCCGATGCGGCGGCCCGCGCCCTGAGCGACGGCGAGCGGGTCACCGCCCGCAACCAGCTCGGCGCGGTGGACTTCATGCTGGAGATCACCGACCAAACCCCCGCCGGGGTGGTGGTCGCCGAAGGGGTCTGGTGGCTCGAATTCGCCCCCGGCACCCGTTCGGTCAACGCCCTGACCTCGCAGCGACTGACCGACCAGGGGCAGGGGAGTACCTTTTACGACACGCGGGTCGAGGTCGGGAAAGCGACGGACCAGGAGTCTGTCACGTCCTGCACTTAGCGATTGTGGTGTGCTTATGCATGGTCCCGCAGGGTTTGCCGGATGCAGGTTTTTTGCGTTGACATGACCGGATCGAAACGGCTACCGTGTTGAAATTCTTGGGAAAGGCAGG
>DASWJX010000011.1:0-26360 GCA_036396915.1 Geopsychrobacteraceae bacterium
TCCGGATGCTCCTGCGCCTCCGCGGCAATCGCCAGCAGCGCATCGCAGAATTCATCCAGCACCTGTTTGCTCTCGGTTTCCGTCGGCTCGATCATCAGTGCGCCCTTGACCACCAGGGGGAAGTAGATGGTCGGGGGGTGAAAGCCGTAATCGATCAGGCGCTTGGCGACATCGAGGGTGTGACAATCGTTGGCCAGATTGTTTTCCGAAAAAACGACCTCGTGCAAAGAGCGCTGTTTATACGGCAGGTCATAGACCCCTTCGAGGCGGGCACGCACATAGTTGGCGTTGAGCACGGCCAGCTCGGTAGCGCGCCGCAAGCCGTCGCCGCCCATGGCGAGGATATAGGCATAGGCCCGCACCAGGATCCCGAAATGCCCGGCAAAGGCCTTGACCCGCCCGATGCTCTGCGGTCGGTCGTAGTCGAGGCGGTAGCCTGCCTCGGACCGGACAACCTGCGGAACCGGCAGGAACGGTTGCAATGCCTCGACGACACCGACCGGGCCGGAGCCCGGTCCGCCGCCGCCGTGCGGTGTGGAAAAGGTCTTGTGCAGATTGAAATGCATGACGTCGATGCCGATATCGCCCGGACGACTGATCCCCATCAGGGCGTTGAGGTTGGCCCCGTCGCAATAGACCAGCCCCCCGCCGTCATGCACGATCTGGCAAATTTCCCGGATCTCTTTCTCATAGAGGCCCAGCGTGTTGGGATTGGTGATCATCAATCCGGCAACGTCACTGTCCATCGCCTCGGCAACGGCGGCGGCGCTGAGCTGGCCGTCGGAAGCGATCGGCACCACCTGGTAGCCGCACAGTGCGGCGGAAGCCGGATTGGTGCCGTGCGCCGTGTCCGGGATCAGCACCTTGGTCCGTCGTTCGCCGTTCGCTTCATGGCAGGCACGGATCATCAGCATGCCGGCAAATTCGCCCTGGGCGCCAGCGGCGGGCTGCAGGGTGATGGCCGGAAAACCGGACACCTCGCCGAGCGCGTCCTGCAGCTCGTACATCAGCTGCAGCGCCCCCTGGCTCAGGTGGTCCGGAGTGTGCGGATGCAGCTCGGCAAAGCCGGGAAGACGGGCGGCCTTCTCGTTGATCTTGGGATTGTATTTCATGGTACAGCTGCCGAGCGGATAAAATCCGCTGTCGACGCCATAGTTCCAGGTTGAAAGGCGGGTATAGTGGCGGACCACATCGACTTCCGACAGTTCCGGAAAGCCGGTCAGTTCCTCACGCAGCAGAGCTGTTGCGGGTACCGCGGGCGGTACGTCCAGCTCGGCCAGACTGTAGCCGATGCGCCCCGGATCGGAGGATTCGAACAGCAATTTTTCATCCAGTACCAGTCCCCTGCTCTCCGTCCCGCTCATGCCGCACCTCCCGCCAACCCGGCGACCAGCCGATCGATCTGTTGCTTGCTGTTCTGTTCCGTCACGCAGACCAGAATCCCGTTCTCCAGCTGCGGATAATCCCGGCACAGGGGAATCCCGGCCAGGATGCGTGATTTTTGCAGGCGGGCCAGCAGCTGCGCGGCCGGCTCCGGGCAGAGCACCGCGAACTCGTTGAACACTTCACCCTCGACGGGCTGAAAACCCGCAAGGCTGCCGATCCGCCGGCGCGCATAAGCCGCCTTGGAATAGTTCTGTTCGGCGAGTTGGCGCAACCCCCGCTTGCCGTGCAGGGCCAGATAGATCCCCACCATCAGGGTACACATCCCCTGGTTGGAACAGATATTGGACGTCGCCCGCTCGCGGCGGATGTGCTGTTCGCGGGTCGCCAGGGTCAGAACATAGCCGCGCTTGCCGTCCTGGTCCAGGGTTTCACCGACCAACCGGCCGGGCAGCGCCCGCATGTCCTGTTTCTTCACGGCAAAGAAGCCGATTCCCGGCCCGCCGTACGAAAGCGGAATGCCGAAGCTCTGCCCTTCCCCGACCACCACATCGGCGCCGAGCTCTCCGGGGGATTTGAAAAGTCCGAGCGCCAGGGGTTCGGCGACCGCCGTCACCAGACGAGCGCCCCGGGCATGACTGAGCTCAGCCAGCGTGGCGAGCTCTTCGATCCGGCCGAAATAATTGGGATAGCCGACCACCACCGCGGCCACCTGCTCGTCCAGCCGGTCTTTCAGCGCCTGCAGATCGGTGACATAACCGGCATCGAACGGGAGCTCCTCGATCTCCACCGGCAGATAGCGGCAGTAGGTCTTGACCGTTTCCCGATACTGGGGATGCAGGGCCTGCGACAACAGGATTTTAGATCTTTTCCTGGCGCAGCGCACCGCCAGCAGGACCGCCTCGGCGCAGGCCGAGGCGCCGTCATACAGCGACGCGTTGGCGATATCCATCCCGGTCAACTGGCAGATCATGGTCTGATATTCGAAGATCGCCTGCAGGGTACCCTGGCTGATTTCCGGCTGATAGGGGGTGTAGGCCGTGTAGAATTCGCTGCGACTGACCAGATGGTCGACCACCGCCGGAATGAAATGATTGTAGGCGCCGCCGCCCAGAAAAGCATCCCACTCCGAGACCTGCGCATTGGCGTCTGCGAGTTTTTTCAGGCGACCGAGCAGTTCAGACTCGGAACAGCCGGGAGCGATGGCGAGCGGACGGGACAGGCGGCATGCATCGGGAACGCCGGAGAACAGCTCCTCAATGCCGGCCAGGCCGATGGTCTCCAGCATCTGCCGGACATCATCGCTGGTATGGGGCAGGTAACGCATGATCTGCTTCCTTCTCGAAAGGGTCGAAACACAGGGGATGGAATCTGGTCGCGGCGCTTGCCGGGAACAACAATGCCCGGACCGTTCGGTCCGGGCATTGTTGTTCCTCGTCAGCCCTCGATAAAGGCCTGGTAGGCGTCGCTATCCATCAGATCATCCAATTCCGCGGTATCGGCGATACGAATCTTCAGCATCCAGCCGTCGCCATAGGGGGAGGTGTTGATCATTTCCGGATCATCAGGCAGATCGTCGTTCACTTCCAGCACCTCACCGGTGAGCGGCGCATACACATCGGAGACCGCTTTGACCGATTCGACGACGCCGAAGGGTTTGCCGACCTGCACCTCTTCCCCGACCTCGGGAAGTTCCACAAAGACCACATCCCCCAACTGATCCTGGGCGAAATCGCTAATGCCGACGGTTGCCACATCGCCCTCAACCATGACCCATTCATGCTCTTCCGTGTACTTGAGTTCCTCAGGGATTTCCATGTCTTACCTCCTCATAATCGATGTATTGTCGAGACTGTTGTAAACCGTCCGCACGCCATCAGACGAACGGTAATTTGACCTTTTCGGCAACCACGCTGCGGCGGCGGATCGCAATCTCAAAAACCGACCCGCTTGCCGCCGCCCGGTCGACCAAAGCCAGGGCGATGCCCTGTCTGAGCGATGGCGACATGGTTCCGCTGGTGACATAACCGACTTCGCGGCCGTCCTGCAGCACCGGGTACCCCTCGCGCGGCACGCCGGGACCGGTCAGCCTGAGACCGATCAGGTTCCGCTTCAGCCCTTGCGCTTGCGCCGCCAGCAAAGCCTGGCGTCCGACAAAATCACCCTTGTCCAGTTTGGTGATCCAGCCCAGTCGCGCCTCCAGGGGCAGGATGTCCGCGCTCAGCTCATGGCCGTAGAGGGCATAGCCCTTCTCCAGGCGCAGCGTGTCCCTGGCGCCCAGCCCTGCCGGTGCCAGCCCGTCCGCCGCGCCCGCCTGGAGCAGCTGCCGCCAGACCGTCTCGGCGGCCCGGGCCGGCAGATAAAGCTCAAAGCCGTCCTCGCCGGTATAGCCGGTCCGGGAAACGATCATCTCAACACCGGCCACCTGGCCCTCGGCGAACCAGTAGGTGTTGACCGCAGCCAGCTCAAGATCGGTGAGCCGGGCCAGGATTTGCGCTGCTTTGGGTCCCTGCAAGGCCAGCTGGGCGAACTCCGGGCTGCGGTCGGTCAGAACCAGATCGGAGAACGGCGACTCCGCCAGCAGTTTCCGCAGCCAGGAAAAATCCTTGTCGGTGTTGGCCGCGTTGACGCACAACATAAAGCGCTGCCGATCAAAGCGGTACAGGGTGAGGTCGTCGACCACGCCCCCGTCGGCATAGCAGAGCGCATTGTACTGCACCTGGCCGTCAACCAGGGCGGCCAGGTCATTGATCGTCGCCTGCTGGAGAAAATCGAAAGCCTGCGGACCGGCGACCTCGATCTCTCCCATATGGGAAACGTCAAACAGACCCGCTGCGCGGCGGACGTTCAGGTGTTCCGCGATAACCCCCGCATACTGAACCGGCATTTCCCAACCGCCGAATTCGACCATGCGCGCACCGGACTCATGATGGATACGATTTAACGGCGTCTTTTTCATGTTCGACCCTTTCTCCCTGGTGGCGGCGCAAGCGGTCGCCCGGCGCTGCGACTACTGCTCGGCCCTGCGCTTGGCGCTCTCGAGGGTATTGAAAAGCAGCATGGTGATGGTCATCGGCCCGACCCCCCCGGGAACCGGGGTAATGGCGGAGGCCCGTTCGCAGGCAGCGGCAAACTCCACATCGCCGACCAGTTTTTTCTCGCCGACCCGATTCACACCGACATCGATCACCACGGCTCCCGGTTTGATCCAGTCCCCCTTGATCATTTCCGGGCGACCGACGGCGGCAATCACCACGTCAGCCTGACGGACTTTGTCCGGGAGGTCGGCGGTTCTGGAATGGCACAGGGTGACCGTGGCGTGTTGCGCCAGACACATCAGCGCGACCGGCTTACCGACGATATTGGAACGACCGACGACAACCACCTCCTTGCCGCTCAGGTCGACACCGATCTTTTCCAGCATTTTCATCACCCCGTACGGAGTGCAGGGCTGAAACAGCGGGTTGCCGGTGACCAGACGGCCGACATTGTAGGGGTGAAAGCCGTCCACATCCTTACTCGGCGAAATCGCCTCGAGAACTTTCGATTCGTCGATATGGTCGGGCAGCGGCAACTGGACCAGAATTCCGTCGATCCGTTGATCCGCATTCAGTTGTTCGATCAACGCCAGCAGATCCTGCTCGCTGGTGTTCGCGTCAAGCTTGTACTCGTCGGAGAAGATCCCGGTCGCGGCACAGGCCTTCTCTTTCATCGACACATAGACACGACTGGCCGGATCATCGCCGACCAGCACCACCGCCAGGCCCGGGACAACCCCCCGGGCCGTGAGTTTTGCGGTTTCCCTGCCAATCTCTTCTCGCAATTCAGCGGCAATCGCTTTGCCGTCAATAATTACAGCCACCAGGCAACCTCCACGAAAATAGTCTATTGAAAAAAATTCATTGCGTTGCTACCGCGCAGTGAGATGAAGTGCAAACTATACGTAAGCACTTTGCGATTGTAAAGATACAGTTCCGGTCGGCGGAAGGATACTCGCCGCAGCGCGCCGGGCCCGGCGCCGGCGTGCAGCGAAACCAACGACAAAAAGCCCTGCCGACGCTGTCGACAGGGCTTTTTGCAATGGTTCCGAGGTTCCGAACCGCTGGAAGATTACTCGTTAGCCGCCTTGGGGCAGCCGGCGCAACCGGCGCCGGCCGTGCTGTCACAGCGCCCGGCGGGCTCCGCATAGCCCTGCTGATACCAGCCGCCGCCCTTCAAGGCAAATCCGCCGCCCTGGGAAATCAGTTTGGCAACCGGACCGCCGCAGACACGGCAGACGCGGACCGGCTCGTCGGAAAATTTTTGTCGAACCTCGAACGTCAAACCGCACTCACTACATGCATATTCGTACAATGGCATTTCTGAACCTCCGCAAGCGTTGTACTGTTTCTGATCCAATTGCAGATATTAAGGCCTCGATGAGCCCACTGTCAAGACCGGTCGAGATGAGTTTCAAGAACGTTTTCGACTAAGCACAGCTCTAGACCGCGCAACAGGATGACTTTGCGCCGCGATTTTTCTCCGGAGACCAGGGTGACCCGGCCCCTGGCGATGCCGAACAGTTTGGCCAGATATGCGCAGCAGCATTTATTGGCGGCGCCATCCACCGGAGGCGACATGAGCTTGATTTTCAATGCATCGTCGAGCAGACCGACCAGCTGATTTTTACTGGAGCGCGGTTGGACATTGAGGTTCAGCAGGACGCCATCCTCATGCTGTTTCAGGCAGGGAAAATTCAAAAGGACTCCAGGTCCGATCCGGGCTTCCGCAGGTGCAACTGGAGGGAGTCCTCGTCTGCGTCCCGTTCGAGCGGAACCGCATCCAGATCGAGCAGTTGCATGTGACTTTCGACCAGAGCGCGCAAGCCGCATTCGAAGGAAATTTTCTGGCGCTTGACGTCCTGGATTTCGTTGATCAACTGGATGCGCCGTTGTTCGGCGGCGCGCACGATCTGTTCCCCCTGCAGCCTTGCTTCGACCAGCATGATTTCAGATTCCTTGCGGGCATTGGCTTTCCATTCTTCCGTCACTTTTTGAGCGGTCATCAGGGTTTCCTGCAGCGCGGCTTCCCGTTCTTTCATCTGTTCAAGGGCCGTTCGGGTCCGGGACAGGGTCTCCTTCAGCTCATGGTTCTGCGTGTGCAGACGCTCCAGTTCATCGGCCAGAACTTCCAGGAAACGATCGACGGCGGAAGAATCGTAGCCGAGCAGCCGGCTCTTGAACTGGTGCTGCTGAATTTCTATCGGGGTAATACGCATAGATGACTCACAGGCTGTGGGCAAGCCGCACTAAAAAATTAACCAGAACCTGCTGGACGACCGAAAGCGCCAGCAGCAGAACAATCGGAGAGAAATCGAGCCCCCCCAGCTGAAACGGAATCAGCCGGCGAATCCGGTAGAGAAGCGGATCGGTGGCGTTGTGCAGAAAACGCACGATCGGGTTATAGGGATCGGGATTGACCCACGAGACCAGCGCCCGGGCAATGACCACAAAAATGTACAGGTTGAAAGCAAGATCGATAATTCTTGCCAGAGCAATAAAGAAATAATCCATAGCCGACGGCCTCTCCGAAAAGTCGTGTGAATTCACGTAATCATTTGATTTTATACTGAAATATCGCCGGACTGTCAATCATTACAGCGGAATTTGTCAGCGATTGACTTTTTGACTTTCCGGAACAAAACCGATAAATTAAACAGTTGTTTACAGAAATTTCTATCCCCTTTGCATTTTGTGAGGACATTATGGTTCAGACCAACAACCTGAACATCCGCGAAGTCACCCCGATCATCGCCCCCGCTGATCTGAAACAGGTCTTCCCCCTGTCCGTCGAGGGGGCGTCGTGCGTCAGCAACTGGCGGTCGCAGATCAAAAAGATCATGCGCCGGGAAGATCCGCGCCTGATGGTCGTGGTCGGCCCCTGTTCCATCCATGATCCGCTGGCGGCCCTCGATTATGCCAGAAAGCTGGCAAAACTCAATGAACAGGTCCACGAGCAGCTGTTCCTCGTCATGCGGGTCTATTTTGAAAAACCGCGCACGACGATCGGCTGGAAAGGGCTGATCAACGATCCCGACCTGAACGGAACCCATCGGATTTCCAAGGGTCTGGGTATTGCCCGTCAGCTGTTCTGCGCCATCACCGATCTCGGCCTGCCGATTGCCAGCGAGATGCTCGACCCGGTCACACCGCAATACCTCTCCGATATGATCAGCTGGGGTGCCATCGGCGCCCGCACCACTGAATCGCAGACCCATCGGGAAATGGCCAGCGGGCTCTCCTTTCCGGTCGGATTCAAGAACGGCACCGACGGCAGCCTGCAGGTGGCGATCGACGCCATGGGCGCCTCGATCCACCCGCACAGCTTTCTCGGGATGAACTATGCAGGGCGGACTTCCATCGTCGAGACCACCGGCAATCCGGATGTCCATATCGTTCTGCGCGGCGGCAACGACGCGCCGAACTACCTGCCTGCCGATATCAAGCACACCGAAGAGTTGTTGGCGGAAAACAGGCTGCTGCCCTCGATCATGGTCGATTGCAGCCATGCGAATTCCTACAAGGACCATACCCGCCAGAATGAAGTGCTCGAAAGCGTCGTCGAGCAGCTGATCGCCGGCAATCGTTCGATCTGTTCCGTCATGATCGAAAGCAATCTGCAGGCCGGCAACCAGAAGATTACGTCGGATCCGGATCAACTGGCCTACGGCGTCTCGGTGACCGACAAGTGCGTTGACTGGTCGACGACGGAAGCCATGCTCCTGTCGACCCGGGACCGCCTGGCCGCCCGCGGCTGACACAAGCAGTACAGCGAGGATGGACATGTCGAACGCAAAAAACTGTTGCTCAGCGCCGCAACCAGCGGAGCAGAACTGCTGCCCGCCCGGCGCAGCAATAAAACCGGTTTGCTGTTCTTCCGTCCCGGCAAAGCCGGAGGCCGGTTGCCGCGAAACCACACAGTCATCATGCGGCACGGCCGCTCCTGCCGACCCGCCCGGCTACAGCATCGAGCGTTTCGTCTGCGGCTGGCTCGACTCTGCTGTGGGGAAGGTCCCCCGGGTCGCAACCACGCTGGACATGACCGACCGTCGAGGGCGCTGGGCCATGCGCTGGGGGCTCGGCAGAAACCGTTACCGGGTCACGCCGGGGCTTTATGCGGTCGGCGCGCCTGATGCTGAAGCGCCCCTGCTGGTTTCGGCCAACTACAAACTCAGCTTCGACTGTCTGCGTTCCGCGCTGCACGGGATCGATGCCTGGATCCTGGTCATCGACACCAAGGGGGTCAACGTCTGGTGTGCGGCGGGAAAAGGAACCTTCGGCACCGCCGAAATCATCCGTCGCTGCCAGTCCGCCCAGGTCGCGAAGATCGTCAACCACCGAACCCTGATCGTTCCTCAGCTGGGGGCGCCGGGGGTAGCGGCGCATCTGGTTAAAAAAGCGACCGGTTTCTCCGTCAGCTACGGACCGGTTCGCGCCGCCGATCTTCCTGAATTCCTGGCGGCGAACCTGCAGGCGACCCCCGCCATGCGGCGGGTAACCTTCACCTTCCTGGAGCGACTGATACTGACCCCGGTCGAGGTCAGCGTGCTGCGCAAAACCATCCTTTATGCCATTGCCGCGCTCTTCATCCTCAGCGGCATCGGCTCCGATATCTTCTCCTTCACTGCCGCGTGGCAACGCGGAACGGCGGCGCTGGTTCCGGGGCTGGCGGGGATCCTCGCCGGCTGCGTTATTACCCCGGCCCTGCTCCCCTGGCTGCCGAGTCGACTCTTTGCGGCAAAGGGGGCGCTGGTGGGGCTGGCCATCGCCTGCCTGCTGGCCCTGGTCTTTTATCGCCAGGCCGCGGTGCCGGAACTCATCGCGCTGTTTTTGTTTGTCGCTTCGATCGCGTCCTATACGGCGATGAATTTCACCGGCTCCAGCACCTTTACCTCCCCCTCCGGGGTGGAGAAGGAGATGCGCATCGCGATTCCCTGGCAAGCGGCGTCACTTCTGATCGCAGGACTGCTCTGGATCGGCAGCGCCTTTTAATCAGCACACGTCTCTGCATAAGGACTCGACCGCATGGCTACTCCGGGACTCACCTACCTGAAAAACGTGGCGACGCTCAAGCTTGAAACTGAAAAATGCATCGGCTGCAGGCTCTGCATGACGGTCTGCCCGCATGGGGTGTTCGCCTTCGTAAACAGCATTGCGACGATCACCCATCTGGACAGCTGCATGGAATGCGGCGCCTGCGCGAGCAACTGCCCGACCCGGGCGCTCCGGGTTGAAGCGGGCGTCGGCTGTGCCAGCGCGATCATCAAGGGCTGGCTGACCGGCAGCGAACCGAGCTGCGATTGCAGCGACGACTCGACCTGCTGCTAGGTGGCAGGTCCGACATCATCAGCTCCTCCCGGACGCTTGAAGCGGGACCTCACGCCAGGAAATACATGACCGGAACACTTCTCATCATAGACGACTCCAAAGCGATTCGGCAGCAGATCCACGACATAGTGAAAGATGGAAAACTGGTTCAGAACGTTCTGCAGGCGGAGGACGGACTCAAGGGCTTCAAACTTCTGGTGGCAAACGATGTCGATATCATTCTCTGCGATGTCGAGATGCCCGGCATCGATGGTCTGAAATTTCTCGGCCTGCTGCAGACCAGGACGGAACTGCGTGACAAGCCGGTCATCATGCTGACCAGCCACACAGACGTTGCCACCAAGGTCAAAGGCCTGCAATCGGGAGCCAGCGACTATATCACCAAACCGTTTGAGCCCGCCGAACTGATTGCCCGCCTGAAAGTCCACCTGCAGCTCAAAACCCTGCGGGACGAACTGCAACGCAGCAACCGTCTGCTGCTGGAACTGTCGCGCACCGACCCGCTGACTCTTCTTTTCAACCGGCGGCATTTGATGGAGGTCCTGAAGACGGAACTGAACCGGGCTCGCAGAAGCGGTAAAAGCTGCGCACTGATCCTTGCCGATGTCGACCATTTCAAAACCGTCAACGATCGTTACGGACATCAGAAGGGGGACGAAGTGCTGGTTTGCCTTGCGCAACTGCTCTCGGAGCAGTTGCGCCCCTACGACTCGGCGGCGCGCTACGGCGGAGAAGAATTCTGTCTGGTGCTTCCGGAAACCACCCTGGAGGAAGCGCTCGATGTTGCGGAAAGAATCCGCTCGAAAACGGAAAAAATGCAGTGTGGCGTTGCTGCGGACCCATTGGCGCTGACCATGAGTTTCGGCGTCGTCTGTTATACGGGGGAAGCGGATGAGACACTGGACAACCTGATCTCGCGTGCCGACAAAGCCCTCTATCGCGCCAAACACAACGGCCGGAACCGGGTCCATTGCGCCGATTGAGTCCGAACGGCACGCCGACAGCGGCCTATAAATCGTTCAGCAACCGGTAGATCTGCTGTTCCAGCTCCCAGAGATTGGACGCTTCCCGATCCATCCCCGCGGTGGCGAACAGGACGCGAGCCCTGTCCAGTTGCGCATGGACATGCAACAGCACCGGCGAGAGACGTTGTTCGAGTTTTATTTGCGGGATTTCTCCGACGGACTCCAGGTGAGCCTCCAGCTCGTCGGCGCCATTGCACAATGCCTGCAGAGCGCCGGCTACCGTTTCGTCTCCGCCCGGTTTCAGCTTGTCCAGCTGGCTGTTGACCCCTTCATAAATCTGCCTGTAGCGATCTGAAATCCGCATGGTTTTTATATGGTCCTCTTTCTGTTGATGTGCGCGTGTCCCACTGGAATCGATTATCCTAGTCGATTCGCGCAAGAAAAACAATGAACATCGCGCTGTCGTAGCGGGCAAAAAAGTTGACTTTCGTTGCCGGCCACTGCTAGCATATCGTTCACTATATACAAGCCCTGGGGGAGTAGTTGCTACTGAGAGTTTCGCTGTTGCGAAACGACCCCTTGAACCTGATCCGGATCATGCCGGCGGAGGGAAGCGGCGTCTATCAACCGTAAGGGTTGACCTGCCGATCGCCGCTTTTCTGCGGCGTTTTGTTTTTCCGAGACTGGCCTTAAGAATGAAAATTTTTCTCAATGAGCGCGAAATCAGCGTCGCCCCGGATACGACCCTCCATCAGTTGCGCCGGCAGCAAAAAACCGACGCCGACCTGCTGATCGTCAACGGTTTCCCGCGCAAGGAAGACACCCCGCTGTGCGCCGGCGACCGGGTGGTCCTGATCAAGCGCGGCGAGCAGCCGTCCGCGGCAGAACTGGAAGCCCTGATGATGTCCCGGCACACGCCCGGCGTCCACGCAAAGATTCGCAAAAGCGTGGTCGGGATTGCCGGCGCCGGCGGACTCGGCTCCAATATCGCCGTGGCCCTGGCCCGCATCGGGGTCGGCCGTCTGATTATCGTCGATTTCGACCTGGTGGAACCCTCCAATCTGAACCGCCAGCAGTATTTTATCGATCAGATCGGGCAGCCCAAGGTTGCCGCCCTGCGCGACAATCTGCACAGGATAAACCCTCTGGTCGATGTCCAGGCCAGCTGTGCGCGGGTCACCCCGGAGAATATCGCCGAGCTGTTCGGCGGCGTTGATGTCCTGACCGAAGCCTTTGACGCCGCCGCAGAGAAGACCATGCTGATTTCAGGATTTCTCAGCAGGTTCCCCGAGACCCCCCTGGTCGCCGCATCGGGATTGGCCGGTTACGGTCCATCCAACACGATTGTCACGGAACAGGTCGCCCGCCATCTGTATATCGTCGGCGACGGCTGTTCCGCGGCCCAACCGGGACAGGGGTTAATGGCGCCACGGGTGGGGATCGCCGCCCACCATCAGGCCAATGCCGTGCTGCGCCTGCTGCTCGGCGAGGAACCGGCCTGAACGCCTTAAAAGCATTGCGACGGGAGATGGAAAACACCATGCAACTGCAAATCAATGGAGAAGCGGTGCAGGCCGAGGACCGGATCGACGTCGGCCGGTTATTGTCCCGGCTTGAACTGAACCCGCAACTGGTTGTCGTTGAGCTGAATCGCAGGATACTGACGCCGGAAGACTTTTCAGAAACCGCGCTGACTCAAGGTGATGTCCTTGAAATTGTACAATTCGTCGGCGGCGGCTAGAGGGGAAGAACAGGATATTATGGATAATCTGGTTATTGCAGGACGCTCTTTCCGTTCACGGTTGATGATCGGAACCGGCAAGTTTTCCTCCAACCGGGCAATGGTCTCCGCCATGGAGGCTTCCGGTTGTGAAATTGTAACGGTCGCTCTGCGCCGGGTCGATCTCGCCAATCCGCAGGATTCCATGCTGCAGCATATCGACAGGAATCGTTATCTGCTGTTGCCGAACACCAGCGGAGCCAGGGATGCGGAGGAAGCGGTGCGCCTCGCCCGCCTCGCCCGTGCCGCCGGTTGTGAGCCCTGGGTCAAACTGGAAGTCACTCCGGACCCCTACCATTTGCTGCCCGATCCGGTGGAAACCCTTAAAGCGGCGGAGATACTGGTCAAGGAGGGGTTCATCGTGCTCCCCTACATGCCTGCCGATCCGGTTCTGGCCAAGCGCCTGGAAGAGGCCGGCACCGCGGCCGTCATGCCGCTGGGTGCCCCGATCGGGACCAACCGCGGCTTGAGAACCCGCGATCTGCTGGCCATCATTATCGAACAGGCACGGATTCCGGTGGTTGTCGATGCGGGCCTCGGCGCCCCGTCGCATGCGGCGGAAGCGATGGAAATGGGCGCGGATGCCGTTCTGGTCAACACGGCGTTGGCGGATACCCCGAATCCCGCCGGCATGTCCGCGGCCTTTGCCAAGGGCGTTCAGGCCGGACGTGAAGCCTTTCTGGCGGGGCTCGGCGGTCAAAGAAACCAGGCTGAAGCCTCAAGCCCGTTGACGGGCTTTTTGAGGAACGAGGGATGAGTTTTCTGCAGCAGCTCGACAATTATCCCGCCGCGCCGCTGGCCCGGCGGATTGCCTCATGCTCCGGCACCGAAATCGATACCGCCCTCGCTTGCGACCGGGTCGGCCTGGAACAATTCGCCTGTCTGCTGGCGCCGCGGATCAGCGATGCGCAGCTGGAGCAGCTGGCCGCTCGGGCGCACCGTCTGACGACCCAACGCTTCGGGCGGACCATTCAACTCTATGCGCCGCTGTATCTGTCCAATGAATGTCACAACGGCTGTCGGTATTGCGGATTCAGCGCCGACAACAGCCTGCCCCGTAAAACCCTCAACCGGCAGGAGATCGACCGGGAAGCCGGCATGCTGCACGAGCAGGAATTCCGCCACATTCTGCTGCTGACCGGTGAGGCCCCCGAAGCGGCGGGGATCGGCTATCTTGAGTCCGCCATCAGACAGATCAGGCCGATGTTCGGGTCGATTGCCATTGAGGTTTTCCCGATGGAGTCCGATGAGTACCAGCGGATGGTCGCCGCCGGCGTCGACGGACTGACCCTCTACCAGGAAACCTACGACCGGGAGCTGTATTCCGAGCTCCACCCGTACGGGCCGAAAAGTGATTACGATTTTCGCCTGACGGCGCCCGAGCGCGCCGCCGCTGCCGGCTTCCGCCGGGTCGGCATCGGCAGCCTGCTCGGCCTCGGAGACTTCCTGACCGATACGTTTTACACCGGCCTGCACGCCCTCTATCTGGCAAGACGCTTCTGGCGGACCCAGGTCACCATCGGTTTTCCGCGCATAAAACCTGCCGTGGGCGGCTACACCCCGAGAACCGAAATCTCCGATCGCCAATTGACCCAGCTGATCTGCGCGCTCAGGCTTTTGATCCCGGATGCCGGTCTGGTTCTGTCGACCCGGGAGAGCGCCGAACTGCGCAACAACCTGCTGCCCCTCGGCATCACCCAGATGAGTGCCGGATCCTGCACCGCTCCGGGCGGCTACGCCGGCGAAGATCACCAGGGTGAACAGTTTTCCATCAGCGATCACCGCAGCCCGCAAGAGTTCAGTCAACAAGTAAAATCCTTCGGCTATGAGGCTGTCTGGAAGGATTGGGACTGTGCCTTTCTGAACCGTGCCGGCTGAGACATGGCGGCGCCGTCACCGTTCAGGAACGCCCTGTACCTGATCACCGATCGCCGACAGCTGACCGGCGGAGCAACCCTGCCGGAAACCGTCGAGCAGGCCCTGGCGGGCGGCGTTCGCCTGATTCAGCTGCGCGAGAAAGACCTGCCCGCGGCAGAATTATGGCCGCTGGCCCAACAGCTTCGCAGCCTGACCCGGCGCTTTTCTGCAAAACTTTTCATCAACGATCGGATCGATCTGGCCCTGGCCTGCGGAGCTGACGGCGTGCACCTGGGCGGGCATTCCCTGCCGACCGCCGAAGTCAGACGCTTGATCGGACCGCGGCGCCTGATCGGCGTCTCGACCCATTGCCTCGACGACGTTGCACGGGCTGCCGGACAGGGAGCGGACTTTTTGACGTTCGGACCGGTCTACCCTACCCCGTCCAAAGCAGCGTACGGCCCACCCCAGGGGCTCGACCTGCTGAAACAGGCGAGCCAGCGGACCGCTCTTCCGGTTCTGGCGCTGGGGGGCATAAAAACGCCCCATGTCCAGGAGGTCATGTCTCACGGCGCGAGCGGGATCGCCCTGATTTCCGCGGTTCTGTCCGACGCCGATCCCCGCGCGGCGGCCCGCCGATTTTCGGAGCTGTTGTCACAACAGCGCTAGCAGACCCCCCCCCCTTACGGTTCGACAATAATTGGTCCATCGACTACACTTTAATGAGACGTTTCCTTCCTCGGGCAGGGCGTATATGCAAGTCATTCTGGTGCTGACAATTCTGCTGCTCGCGATCTTGCTGTTCTCGTCTGGACTGATCCGCATGGATCTAACCAGCATGCTGGTTCTACTTGCTCTCTACCTGACGGGACTGGTGACGCTGGAAGAGGCTTTTTCCGGGTTCAGCAATCCGGCGGTGCTCACCGTAGCGGCAATGTTCATCATCGGCGCAGGTGTTTCCAATACCGGCATTGTGCATCGCATTGCCGAAAAACTTCTCTCGTTTTCAGACAAAAGCGAGCGCAAGCTGATCGTCAGTCTTATGCTGCTCGTGGCATGTTTCTCCGCCTTTATTAACAACATCGGCGCAACGGCCATTCTGATGCCGGTGGTTGTCAACCTCGCAAAGAAGCGGAACATCCCCGCCTCAAAACTGCTGATCCCCCTCGCCTTCGGTTCCCTGCTCGGCGGAGTCTGTACCCTGATCGGAACGCCGCCGAACATCCTGATGAACATCTTGCTGGAGCAGCACACCGGCGAAAATTTCAGAATGTTCGATTTCACTCCCATCGGCCTCGTCATTCTCGCGACCGGCATCCTCTATATGACCCTGTACGGCAGAACCGTACTGCCCCGGAACAAGTCAAAAACCGTGGATGAGGCGTACCAGACGAAAGAATATATTACCGAGGTGGAGATTATCGAGGGATCGCCGCTTGCCGGGCAGACGATCGCCGGCAGTCGTCTGGAGGCGGATTTCCAACTCAAGGTCAGAGCAATTCTGCGCAGCAGGCAAAAAATACCCTTTCCCCGACGCAACAGAAAGCTGATGGAAAAGGATATTTTGTTTCTGGAGGGCGACGCCGAAGGCATCCTGAAGGTCCGCACCAGAAAAGGGCTGGAAGTTGTCCCGGAGCGTGAAAATCCGGTTATCGCAATGGCAGGTGATGAGATCGTCGTTGTCGAAGCGTCACTGACGCCGACCAGTGAAGCCGTCGGCAAGAGCCTCCGGGAACTGCGCTTTGCGGAAACCCACGGGCTCACGGTTCTTGCCATATGGAGAAGCGGCTCGCCGGTCGTCAAACGGGTCGATCATGTCGCCCTTAAATTCGGCGATGTCCTGCTCTTGAAAGGGCCGGAACGCAGAGTCGTTCACCTTGGCAAAGAGCACGGTTTTTTGCTCCTCGGCGGGGTTCCTCCCGTTGCCTACAACCCACGCAAAGCCCCGGTCGCTCTCGGCATTCTGGTCGCGGTTGTCTTGCTGGCGGCCTTCGGGATACTGCCGATTACGGTCTCAGCCATGCTCGGAGTGCTTGCGCTGATCCTGAGCCACTGCCTGACGGCCAAAGAAGCCTACGAAAGCGTCGACTGGTCGATCATCATCCTCATCGCCGGCACCCTGCCGCTCGGGCTGGCCATGGAGAACAGCGGCGCGGCAGAACTTATTGCCGGAGGGATCATTTCATTTGCCGGCCCCCTGGGCCCCTGGGCCGTTCTCGCTGCAATCTTTTTCATAACATCGATCTTCACCGAAGCGATGAGCCATGCCGCGGCAGCGGTGCTGATTGCTCCGATCGCCCTGAGCACAGCCCTTGAACTGGGGGTCAGTCCGAAACCTTTCTACATTGCGGTAGCCATTGCCGCCTCCTCCTGCTTCATGACACCGATCAGCCATCAGTCAAACGCGCTGGTCATGGGACCCGGAAGTTACCACTTCAACGACTATCTGCGCGTCGGGGCGCCTTTGAATCTGCTGATTTGGGTGGTCGGCACCTTGACCATCCCCTTGATGTTCCCGTTTTAAAAATATAAAAAAAAGGAGGCAGCTCAATATGAGTTGCCTCCTTTAAAATGGCGGGGCTGACGGGACTCGAACCCGCGACCTCCGGCGTGACAGGCCGGCGTTGTAACCGACTCTACTACAGCCCCAATAAAATCAAATCATCTGCTTTTTTATCCTGGTGGGCGAAGAGGGGCTCGAACCCCCGACATCCTGCTTGTAAGGCAGGCGCTCTCCCAGCTGAGCTATTCGCCCTGAATATATGGCGGGGCTGACGGGACTCGAACCCGCGACCTCCGGCGTGACAGGCCGGCGTTGTAACCGACTCTACTACAGCCCCGCAGAAAAAAAGGAAGCAAATCTGTGCCCATGTTGAGGGTCCTTAGGGCAGTGTTCCGCTTCCTAGTTTCTATTGGTTGCGACCTGAAATTGCTTAATTAACAGAATCCTTCAATGCCTTGCCGGCCTTGAACTTGGGGACCTTGGCAGCAGGAATCTGGATCTTCTCGCCAGTCTGGGGGTTTTGACCGGTACGTGCAGCGCGATCACCGACACTAAAGGTTCCGAAACCTACCAGAGCGACTTTTTCACCAGCCTTCAAAGCCTCGGTAACGGACTCGGAGAAAGCTTTCAGAGCCCCCTCGGCGTCTGCCTTGCTCAACCCTGCTTTTTCCGCCATTGCATTGACCAAATCTGCCTTAGTCACAGCACACCTCCTGAAAGAAATTGAAGTTTATTTGCGTCTCAAAAACGCGATAGATATATCGGTTTTCAAAAATACTGTCAAGTGAATTTTCCCTATTTTTGCGGGCTCGACGTTATTTTACCGGCGCCGAGCCAACTATTTCACGCCTCTTGTTTTTTACCGGAAACGTTCTCAAGCAAAGCGTTCTGGAGAACCTGGTCCATATGATCGACCACCACCAGTTCAAGCGCCGACCTTAGCTCTTTCGGCAGATCCTGTAAATGCTTTTCGTTCTCTTTCGGCAGCAGAACCTTGGAAATTCCTCCCCGACGTGCGGCCAGCAGTTTTTCCTTGAGACCGCCAATGGCCAGCACCCGGCCGCGCAAGGTAACCTCTCCGGTCATTGCCAGGTTTTTACTGACCGGCCGGCCGGTCAGGGCCGATGCCAGTGCTGTCGCCATGGTTATGCCGGCCGAGGGGCCATCCTTGGGCACGGCACCCTCCGGGACATGGATATGGATATCGAGCTGCGCATAGAAATCCTCATCCAGACCCAGGGTCTGCCATCTCGAGCGAATATAGCTCAGCGCGGCCTGGGCCGACTCCTGCATGACCTCACCCAGTTTGCCGGTAACCGTCAGCTTGCCCCGGCCCGGCAAGGTCGTCACCTCGATGCTGAGCAGCTCGCCTCCTGTTTCAGTCCAGGCCAGACCGGTTGCCAGTCCGATCTGATCGACATCCTCCCTGACCCCGTACTCATAAGGAGGCACTCCGAGATACTTGCGGACCTGGCTGTCGCCAACGACAAAGGCCTTCCCCTCTTTCCCCTTCAGCATTCTGCGGGCCAGCTTGCGAAAAATACTCGCAATATTCCGGTCCAGTCCGCGCACGCCTGCTTCGCGGGTGTAGCGGCGAACGATCTCATAGATCGCCTTGTCGGAAAAGCGGACCTTGTCGGACGCCAAGCCATGGGCTTCGGACTGCTTTTCCAGCAGATAGCGTTTCGCAATATGCAATTTTTCTTCTTCGGAGTAGCCCTCGATACGGATAATCTCCAACCGGTCATACAATGGCCTGGGGATCGTATGAAGATTGTTGGCCGTTGCGATAAACAGCACCTGCGAAAGGTCGTAATCAACATCGAGAAAATGATCGCCGAAACTGCTGTTCTGTTCGGGATCAAGGACTTCGAGGAGCGCGGAAGACGGATCGCCCCTGAAATCCATGCTCATCTTATCGATTTCATCCAGCATGAAAACCGGATTCCGGACCCCTGCCTTGCGCAAACTCTGGATAATCTTGCCGGGCATCGCACCGACATAGGTTCTCCGGTGCCCGCGGATTTCCGCCTCGTCGCGCACCCCGCCCAAGGAGATACGGACAAACTTGCGGCCGAGAGCCTTGGCGACCGACCGTCCCAAAGAGGTCTTGCCGACCCCGGGTGGTCCGACCAGGCACAAAATCGGTCCCTTGTTCTTTTTAACCAGGGCCTGTACCGCAAGGTACTCAAGCACCCGCTCTTTCACTTTCTCAAGTCCGTAGTGGTCCGCATCGAGAATCCGCTCCGCCTTGTCGAGATCATGGCTGTCACGGGTCCCCTTGCGCCACGGAAGAGCGAGGAGCCATTCAATATAATTACGCACAACCGACGCCTCGGCCGACATGGGCGACATCATTTTCAGTTTGCGCAGCTCGGCCAGCGCTTTATCCGTGGCTTCCCTGGACATCCTTTTCTGCTTGATCTGTTGCTCGAACTCTAAAAGTTCCTGCTTGAATTCGTCCTTTTCCCCCAGCTCCTTCTGGATGGCGCGCATCTGCTCATTGAGATAATACTCCTTCTGACTGCGTTCCATCTGGCTTTTGACGCGACTGCGAATCCTTGTTTCGATCTGCAGGATTTCCACTTCCTGCTCAAGAAGATTCAGCAACTTCTCCAGCCGCGCCAACGGCTCAACCTGTTCAAGGATCTCCTGTTTTTCAGCGATCGGCACCTGCAGATGTCCGGCGACGGTATCGGCGAGACGCGAGGCATCTTCGATACCCGCCACCGATGCGCTGACTTCGGCAGGAATCTTCTTGCTCAGGCCGACGTAGGTCTCAAAGGCATCGAGTACCGCGCGCGTGATCGCTTCGATTTCAGGCGACGCGCCGGTGAATTCCAGCAGCGGCTCGACGTCAACGCGGATCAGTTCCTTTTCCGAAACAAAAGATCTGATCCGTGCGCGCTGCTTCCCTTCGATCAGAACCTTGACCGTCCCGTCCGGAAGCTTGAGCATCTGCACGACATGACCTATCGTTCCGACAGCATAGATATCATCCTGGGCCGGATTGTCGGTTTTGGGATCGATCTGCGCCGACAGAAAGATACGGTTATTCTGACTCGTTGCCTGCTCCAGTGCCGCGATGGATTGGGGGCGCCCGACAAACAGGGGGGCAACCATATGCGGGAAAATAACGATATCCCGCAACGGCAACAGGGGATACGAAAAATCCATTACTTCAGACTCAACTGTAAGCTTTTCACTCATATCGACACCTGATGGCAAAAGAGCGCGGCGTCAGCAATGACAGGTCCGCGCTCTATTAGATTATCATACGAAGTTCCCGATTAACGCTCAGGCACTCTCTGCAACGTCGTAAATGATCAGCGGACTGGCGCCCTTACTGATGACGTCCTCGTTCAACACGACCTCCTTGACCCGATCCTGGGACGGGATGTCGAACATGACATCCAGCATGGCATTCTCAAGTATCGAGCGGAGACCGCGTGCCCCCGTTTTCCGCTGCAGCGCTTCACGGGCAATGGCCACCAGTGAGCCGTCGGTAAACTTGAGATTGACATTCTCCATCTCGAAGAGTCGCTGATATTGCTTTATAATCGCGTTCTTCGGCTCGCGCAGAATCTGGATCAGGGCTCCTTCATCCAATTCATCAAGTGTCGCGATAATCGGCAGGCGACCGACAAACTCCGGGATCAGCCCGTATTTCAACAGATCGCCCGGCTGGGTCTTGGCGAGAACCGCTCCCAGCGCCTCTTCCTTGCGGGAACGGACCTCTGCTCCGAAGCCCATATTTTTTGCGCCGATACGATTTCCGATCACTTTTTCCAGGCCGGAAAAGGCGCCGCCGCAGATAAACAGGATATTGGTGGTATCAACCTTGAGAAATTCCTGCTGCGGATGCTTTCTGCCGCCCTTGGGGGGAACGCTGGCCGTCGTCCCTTCAATGATTTTCAGCAGCGCCTGCTGGACCCCTTCGCCGGAAACATCCCGGGTGATCGAGGGGGACTCCGACTTGCGGGCGATCTTGTCGACCTCGTCGATATAGATAATACCGCGTTGCGCCCGCTCCAGATCATAGTCGGCGGACTGCAACAGGTTGAGAATGATGTTCTCGACATCTTCGCCGACGTAACCTGCTTCGGTCAGATTGGTCGCATCGGCAATGGCAAAGGGAACCTTGAGCACCCTGGCCAGCGTCTGCGCCAGCAGCGTCTTGCCGCTTCCGGTCGGACCGAGCAGAAGAATATTGCTTTTCTGAATCTCGACATCGTCGTTCTTTTCAGAGAACTCAACCCGCTTGTAGTGGTTATAGACGGCAACCGACAGGACTTTTTTTGCCTGCTCCTGACCGATGACGTACTCGTCGAGTATTTCCTTGATTTCAGCGGGCTTGGGAAGTTTCTCAACATTCTGCGCTGCCGACTGATCAATACGGGACTCTTCATCGATGATGTCGTTGCACAGTTCGATGCACTCATCACAGATATACACGGTCGGCCCGGCAATCAGCTTTTTGACTTCATCCTGCGGTTTCCCGCAAAAAGAGCATGTCAACTGACCTGTTTGATCATCCTTGGAACTCACCAATTAATCCTCCGGTTACCTTGAGTCAGACTTTTCTCTCAACTATCGAGTCAATAATACCATAGACGCGTGCCGCTTCGCTATCCATGAAGAAATCACGCTCCGTATCGGTTTCAATCTTGCTCAGTTCCTGTCCCGAATGCCTGGCAAGGATATCATTCAGGGTGCTGCGCATGCGCAGAATCTCCTGGGCATGAATACTGATGTCTGATGCCTGGCCCTGGAAACCGCCCAAAGGCTGATGAATCATGATTCGTGCATGCGGCAGGGCGAAACGTTTCTTCGGCGCACCGGCGGCCAGCAGCAGCGCCCCCATACTTGCGGCCTGGCCGACACAGATGGTCGAGACCGGGGCCTTGAGATACTGCATGGTATCATAGATCGCCATGCCGGCGGTCACCACGCCGCCCGGAGAATTGATGTACAGATGGATGTCGCGATCAGGGTCTTCCGATTCAAGAAAGAGCAACTGGGCAATAATCAGGTTCGCCATATGATCTTCAATGCCGCCGCCCAGAAAAATAATCCGGTCCTTCAGCAGCCTTGAATAGATATCGTAGGCGCGTTCGCCACGGCCGGTATCCTCTACAACCATCGGGATCAGACTCATCGATCAGGACTCCTTCTGCTCAGGCTCTTCCTGCTTGGGCTCAACCTCGGTCACAACCGCTTTATCGATCAGATAAGCAATAATTTTGTCATGCTGGATCTGATGTTCCAATCCCTGGCGCATTTCGGGCTTGTTGAAATACTCTTGAACCTTCTCCAGGGGAGCGTTTGACTCCTCGGCAATCTCCTTGACCTTGTTCTCGATATCGGCCGCTTCCGTCTTGATCTCTTCCTGACTGGCGATCGCCTCAAGGATCAACTCACCCTTGACCTGCTGCTCGGCCATCGGCCAATAGGTCGTAGCGAAGGTATCGCCATGCATGCCCAGCATTTCGAGGCTCATGCCCTGAGCCTGCAGGCGACTGGCAAAGGATTGTTTCAAGTTTTCCAGCTGGTTCTGAACCATCCCCGCGGGAACCTCGAGCGGATTCTTTTCCACCAGGGCATTCATCAACTGTTCCTGCAGCTGGCCATCGATCCGACCCTGCTCCTGCTTGACGATATCGGCCTCGATACGCTGGCGAAGCTCGTCAAGGGTTTCACAGCCGAACTCCCCGGCAAACTCGTCATCCAGCTTCGGCTGGATCTTTTCCTTGATTTCCTTGAGTTTGACCTTGAACACCGCCGGCTTTCCAGCCAGATCCTTGGAGCCGTAGTTATCAGGGAAGGTCACCTCGACATCCTTCTCCTCGTCACGCTTGAGACCGACCAACTGCTCCTCGAAGCCGGGGATGAAACTGTTGGAACCGAGTTCCAGCTGATAATCCGTGGCGGCGCCGTTCTCGAAGGGGGTATCGTCGACATACCCCTCAAAGTCGAGAATAACCGTATCCCCTTCCCGCGCTATTTTGCGGGTGGTCACTTCAAGCCGGGCACGCGAGGTGGCCATCTCTTCAAGGCGCTGATCGACGGCATCCTCACCGATCTGAAAAATTTCTTTTTCCAGCGCGAGCCCGGTATAGTCCCTGGCAACGACCTCCGGCTTGACTTCAACTTCTGCCTGATAGCTGAAGCCCTTCCCCTTTTCCAGCTGGGCGCTGTCGACAATTTCCGGCTGAGAGACGGCAACAATCTGGTTATCAAGCAACGCACGATACAGGGTTTCGTTAATCAACGAGCCGGTGACTTCGTGCTCCATGCGGGGAGCGAAATGTTTCTCCAACAGATTGCGAGGCACTTTCCCCTTACGGAAACCTTTGAGATCGGCCGTCTGAGCAATCTTCGAATAGGAGGCCTCAATTTTTTCAGCAACCTTGTCCGCGGCAACTTCGATAACCAGCTTTTTCCTGATCGGACTCAGTTCCTCAACAGAAACGTTCATCAACTTTCCCTTCCTCACTATAGGATAACTATTGTGCACCGGCATGGAGACCGGAACGGTTCAGCAAACTCGGCTGGACAATCGGATAAATGGTGCGAGAGGGGGGACTCGAACCCCCACGCCACGGGACACCAGATCCTAAATCTGGCGCGTCTACCAATTCCGCCACTCTCGCAGGATTTTTTTATTTCAGTCCAGTGGCATTCTCGGAGCTAAAGCATGGAAACAGTTCGCATAAATCAACAAAGCTCACCTCCCATCCCTCCCAATCTGATTTGACTGGTGTCGGGTGCGAAAGGTGAGCATCGATGAAAATGGGGTGAGTGACGGGGCTTGAACCCGCGACATCTGGAGCCACAATCCAGTGCTCTACCAACTGAGCTACACCCACCAAAAAAGTTTGGCCATGGTACGGAAATGCCTGAGCCTTGTCAACATCTAATAACTGCAAATCTGGCACGCCAGGGAGGACTCGAACCCCCGACCCACGGCTTAGAAGGCCGTTGCTCTATCCAGCTGAGCTACTGGCGCTTAATCATCCGAGATGAAAGACAAATTCGGCATTTGCAGGCGGAGATTTCTAGCACGGCCGGCAAAGATTTGCAAATAAAAACGCGCGCACTTGTTTTCCGCACCGGCAGCTCGCCGGTCCCGCCTGCCGGCAAGGCCCGACGCGGCCATTGCGCCTGCGTCGTCGCCTGCACGGTTCAGAGGCAAATGCCTGGCGGTTGCGCTGGGACGAGGTCAGAAATCAGGATCGTCGGCAAACAGATCGGCACCGAGCGGATCGGCTGAACCTGAGAGACCGAAGCGATGATCGTCGCCAAAGGGATCGTCGGGGAGCTGCGCTGCGACCGGCCCCGGAGCCGGGGCCGCTTCCGTCGTGCGGGCCGCCAAAGAATCCGCAGCGCCGACAAGATCCGCCGCCACCGGGTCAAAGACGCAATCCTCCGCAAAAGGATCTTCGTTAACGGCCGCCGCGCAAGGTGCGGTCACGTACCCCGTTTGGCCGGGAAACGCCTCGACCAGATCAAGCGCCCGGAGAACCCCCTTCACCAACCCTGGCGATTCAGCTTGCGACAATCGATAGCAGTCGATCAACACCGCGATCCTTTCCCGGGCGAAATGCAGCGCATCATACTCTGCTTGGGTCGGGCAGGATTTTCTCAACAGATGCTTTTCGAGGATCGCCTCAACCCGCCCGGCGACGGTCCTGACCGCATCCGCCTTAAGCAACCCGGCAGTCCCCTTGAGCGTATGGATGGCCCGGAACGCCGCCGCCAGCGCCGCCGGATCGCAATCCTGCGAATCGCGCGGGTTGAGAAAAGCATCCATGACCGGCAGTTCGACCTGTACTTCCTGCAGGAAAGCGGGAAGCCGTTTTTGCCTAACATCGTCCATGCGGGTCTGCCTTTTTTCGGCTATCCGACCGGCGGATAGTTAAGGAGTCTGCCATTGACGCTCAGGGAGCCGCGGTGCAAACCGGAACCAGGAGCGACGCCACCAAATCTAGGGGATAGAACGGGACAGGTCAAATGAATTATCCAGCGGCCAGGCAAAGAGGGCCTGGCCGGAGAACCCGCACCAGACAGAGACCGGTTGCTCAGGGGATGTCGAAATTAATCGGCACCACGGCCGCGCCGGCCGTCGGGAATCCGGCCGCCATGGCCGGAACAAACTGCCAGCGTCTGACCGCTTTCAGCGCCGCCCGGTCCAGGGCACTGAAGCCCGAGGAATGCTCTATTGCGACCCGCCCTACGGAACCGTTCTTTTTGACATCAACCCTCAGCAGAACACGTCCTTCCCAGCCCTTGCGCAGAGCAATATCCGGATACACGGGTCGCGGGTTTACTTCATAGCGCGGCAGCGCTTGCTGCACATCCGGAGTGCCGGCATTGACGGCCACGGACGCGGGTGCGGCCCGGCCGCCGGATGGTGCCGCGGGTCTCCCTACCTCGCTGCCGGCAGGATGCCTGGCGGCGGCGGGTGCGACCGGTTGCGGAGGAACGGCTGCTGCGGCAGTGGTCGGTTCCGCTACGGGGCTGTCCGCTTCGGGCTCAGAGCGCTCCGCGGCAACCCCGGTGCTCCGATCAGGCGCTAACGCCTTTCCGGCGGCCGCAACGGAAGCCTCCGGCTCGGGCTTTCCGGCAGGTCGCTGCTTCCGCTGCAGCCTCTCATCGGCAACGGGTCCGCCGCCGGCTTGTGCTGCAGCGAGCTCCCCTTCGGCCGCGTCAACCCGAACCGGTCGCGGCTCAGGAGCGGTTTCCCGCGCTGCCGGATCAGGAGCTTCCGTTTTGCCGGCCGGCGCAGCGGAAGCACGCGCCGGCTCATGCGCAGACTCCGCTCGGCTCGCCAGGCCCGGGGCGTCCTGTTGCGCGGGCGAGAACGACACCAGGGCCAGTTCAATGGTCCCGCCAGGGGCAGGTTTAGACGGAGCGGAGGTAAAACGCAGCTGCAGAATTTCCAGATGTAGAAACAACGAGAAAAAAAGGGCAATAAAATATCTCAAGAATTGCACCACCGGAACCACCCCGTCAGCTGATCATATTGATTTTTAATGTCTTTTTCGCTTGCCGACCGGCGTCAAATCCTGCTAAATTCTCGTCGCAATGGTTTGGGGGACTTTCTTGAATAATCAGAAAAGGCTCTCATCCCATGACGCCCAATCAATACCAAAAATCGGCAATTGTCGCCACAACTCTGTTCTTCCTCATCGTTATCCTCACGACAAACTCCTTCTCCGGCGAAACTGCAAACGCGGCACCGGTCGCGCCGCAAGCAGAAGCCCTGCCGGTACTGCCCCAGGTCACCGTGACCGGAGAACGCATCGCCCCCATGACCGGCGCCACCATTCTCGACCGGGAGATGATAGAAAACCTGCCGGCCCGCAACGGCACGCTCAATGAACTGATCGGCATTGTCCCCGGCGTACAGCATTCCGAAGAAGCCAACAGTTCTTTCACTGCGGGAGAGATCACCCCGCCAGGGGTGTCCATCTCCGGTAGCCGCTTTTACGAGAACAACTTCA
>DASWJX010000012.1:0-5598 GCA_036396915.1 Geopsychrobacteraceae bacterium
CTGAGTGTCGATCTCAGCGGCGCCGCCCTGGCGGTCACCGCGACGAAATCCGACGGCACGCAGATCAGCACCAATGACGTGACCGGCGCCTTCGAGATTTTCGACGCCAATTTCGGCAGCAACCAGTTGCTGCTGAATCTCGACGAAGTTCAGAACCTGTTTGCCGATCAGGTCGCGGCTGATTTTGCGACGGTTGGTGCTGTCGGCGAGTACGGTATTACTCTGCAGGCGACCGGTGCTCCGATCGGGTCGGCGGCAAAAATCGTGACCATTGTTCCGTAGTCGACATACTGTTGCAGCCATGGGCTGCTTATTTATGATCTATCCAAGAGGGAGTGTCATGTCCAATCGCTACCACCTGACTGTCGTCTGCTTGATGATGGTCCTGATTTTGTCCGCGACCGACGCGTTCTCGGCACAGCGTGCCGCAGCCGTCTCGGTCAGCCCCTTTGCCGGCGCCTACCTGTTCGACAACGAGCAGCAGTTGAAGGACCGGGCCGTTTACGGCCTGGCCGTCGGCTATAATTTCGACCGGCGCTGGACCGGTGAAGCGTCCGTCTCCGGCATCCTGACCGAAGAGGATGTCAGCGGCGGGGAAGATGTCGACATTACCCAGGCGCGGCTGGACATTCTCTATCATTTCCGCCCGGAGCGGGCCTTCGTCCCCTTTCTGGCGGTCGGGGCCGGCGCGGCCAGACTGTCGCCGGACGGACTGGATAACGATACCGATTTCCTGTTTGCCTATGGCGCGGGCTTCAAGTATTTCTTCACCGAGCGGGTTGCCCTGCGCCTGGACGCCAGACATATCCTCGATGTCAACGACGAGGATCTCCAGCGGGAGGACGATCTTGTTCACAACCTGAGTGTTGTCGGAGGTCTGTCCTTCCAGTTCGGCGGCGTGCAGCCCGCTCCATCCCGCCGCCAGGAGCAGGCGGAAGCCGCGGTCGAACCGCAACCGGTCACGGTCGAGGAGGAGCCACCCGCCGTAACGGACAGCGACCATGACGGGGTGAACGATGAACGTGACCGGTGTCCCGAGACGCCCCGGGAGACAGCGGTTGCTGCCGATGGTTGCCCGGAAATCGTTACATTTGTAGATGCCGATAACGACGGCGTGGCGGATGCGCTCGACGCCTGTCCCGATACGCCGGCCGGCGTCGCCGTCGATCTGCGTGGCTGCCCGCTGCCCGATTCCGACGGCGACGGCGTCGTTGATGCGCATGACAAGTGTCCGGCAACCGAAGCGACGATTGCCGTCGATCGGGACGGCTGTCCCGAGCTGACTGAAGAGCTGAAGATCGCCGGTCTGGTCATCGAGTACACGACCTCTCAGTCCGGATTCGGCGCGCAGGCGGCTCGGGAATTGAAGCTGCTGGCGGCGAAGATAAAATCCACCGGCCAGGGCCGACTGGTTGTCGAGGGGCATACCGACAGTGTCGGCAGCGAATCCTTCAACCTTAAACTGTCGCAACAGCGCGCCGACAAGGTGCGGCAGGCATTGATCAACGATTTCGGCGTCGCCGCCGACCGGGTGGTGGCCAAAGGCTACGGATCGGCCGATCCGGTCGCCGGCAACGGGACCCAGGAAGGGCGCCAGCAGAACCGCCGGGTTGTGGTTCGTTACCAGCCCTGACGGGCGGCTCTGATTCAGTAAACAAGGCCGGGGCGACATCCGTTGCCCCGGCCTTGTGCCTTCTGCAGCGACCCCTGTCAGCCGACCGTTTTCGCCGGGCGTGACGGGAGTCACCATAGATCTTCATGGATTTTCATCGGCCTGTCCGCCGAAGCCCTGGCTAGATGGGCGGCTGCTTGTCTTTTATTCCCCGTTTTAAGATTAAAAGCACAACCCAAACCTTTATTTAGCCGCGATCAGGGTCTATCAGAATCTGCAAATCCGTAAAAGCAATAAGCTGTTGTTTTCCGGTTTAACCATAGATCTTCATGGATTTTCATCGCGGCAAAAAGTTCTTTTGCCTTTGGACCGGCGAATGATCAGGTTTTGGGAGCTTGGGTAAGGGACCTAACCGGATAACCAAGTTGCGCCGTCGCTCAGCGCTCGAAGCGGGCAATGCGCACGAAGTCCGCCAGTTTCAGACTGGCGCCGCCGACCAGCGCGCCGTCGATATCGTCCTGGGCCAGCAGTCCGTCGACGTTGTCCGGCTTGACGCTGCCGCCGTACAGGATCCGGCAGCCGGCGGCGATTTCCGGGGTGGAGAGACCCTGAATCACGCCGCGGATGAAGGAGTGGGCTTCCTGGGCCTGCTCATTGCTGGCCGTCACCCCGGTTCCGATCGCCCAGACCGGTTCATAGGCGATGATCAGCTGGCCCAGCTGGGCGGCGCTCAGCTGGGCCAGCCCCTGTTTCAACTGCCCGGCCAGCACATCCAGCGTTTGCTCGTTCTGACGCTCGGCCAGGGTTTCGCCGATGCAGAGGATCGGCAGCAAACCGCTGTCCAGCACCTTTATTATTTTTTGGTTGATCAACCGATCGGTTTCGTTGAACAGCTGCCGTCGTTCCGAGTGACCGATAATGACGTATCGACAACCGGCGTCCTTGAGGAGCAGGGGGGAGACCTCGCCGGTAAAAGCGCCGGTCTCTTCCGGATAGCAGTTCTGCGCGGCCACGGCGACGGGTGAGTCTTTCAACTGTTCCGCGACCGTTGCGATGGCCGTGTAAACCGGCGCAACGACGATATCGATATCGCTGATGTCGGCCAGTTCCCGGGCCAGACCGGTGGCCAGCTCCCGGCTTTGCGCCAGGGTGTTATGTAGTTTCCAGTTTCCTGCAATCAGTGATCTGCGCATGAGGTCTCTCTTTCGTAGTCAGATATAAAAATAGTTCTTCTCCATAACCGCTATGCGTCGCTCAGGGCAACGACGCCGGGCAACGGCTTGCCTTCCAGAAACTCCAGGGAGGCGCCACCGCCCGTGGAGATATGGGTCATCCGATCTTGCAGGTTTGCTTTGTTGACGGCGGCGACCGAATCACCGCCGCCGATGATCGAGAGGCAGTCCGCTGTCGCCAGCGCTTCGGCGACGGCAAAGGTCCCCGCGGCGAAGGCCTCGAATTCAAAGACCCCCATCGGGCCGTTCCAGATGACGGTTTTGGCCGTAGCGATTTTGGCCCGGTAGGCCGCGATGCTGCGCGGGCCGATATCCAGCCCCATCAGCGCCGGCGGGAAGTTGTCGTTGTCGCACAGCTGCGCCGGACTGTCGGCGGAAAACTCGGCGGCCGCCAGATGGTCGCACGGCAGCAGGAAATCCACCCCTTGCGCGGCGGCTTTTTGCAACAGCGCCCCGGCCAGTTCGATGCGCTCCTCTTCGACCAGCGAGGAACCGACTGCGATCCCCTGCGCGCGTAAAAATGTGTAGGCCATGCCGCCGCCGACCAGGATGCTGTCGACCTTCGGCAGCAGGTTTTCGATCACGGTGATCTTGTCGCTGACCTTGGCGCCGCCCAGGATGGCGACAAACGGCCGCCGCGGGTCGGCCAGGGCGCTGCCGAGATATTTCAACTCTTTCTGCATCAGGTAGCCGGCGACCGCGGGGCTCAGCAGGCGCGCCACCCCTTCGGTGGAGGCATGGGCGCGGTGCGCGGTGCCGAAAGCGTCGTTGACGTAGAGGTCGGCCAGTTGCGCCAGTTGCGCGGCAAAATCGGCATCGTTGTCGGTTTCGCCTTTGTGAAACCGCACATTTTCCAGCAGCAGGATCTCCCCGTTTGCGAGGCGCTCGGCCAGCGCCCTGGTTTCGGCGCCGATACAGTCCGGTGCCATGGTTATCGGCGCGCCGAGCAGATCCCCCAGGTATGCGGCCACCGGAGCCAGGCTGAAGGCCGGATCGGCAACGCCCTTGGGCCGGCCGAGATGGGAGGCCAGGATCACCCGCGCGCCGTGCTGCCGCAGGTAGCGAATGGTCGGCAGCGCGGCGCGGATGCGCGTGTCGTCGGTAATCCGCCCCTGTTCCAGGGGGACATTGAAATCGATCCGGCAGAAAACCCGCTTCCCTGCAACATCGATATCTTCAATGGTCAGTTTGTTGTGCATTGCAGACTCCAGTTCAGTGTTTATGAGATGTAGGCAACCAGATCGCAGACGCGGTTCGAGTAGCCCCATTCGTTGTCATACCAGGCCAGGACCTTGACCAGGTTGCCGCCTAGGACGTTGGTGGAGAGAGCATCCAGGGTCGAGGATGCGGGCGAGCCGTTAAAGTCGCAGGACACCAGGGGTTTCTCGCAATAGCCGAGAATCCCCTGCAGCGGACCGGTTGCCGCCGCGCGCATGGCCGCGTTGACCTCTTCTACCGAGGTGTTTTTTTCCACCTCAACCACCAGGTCGACGAGGGAGACATTGGGGACCGGCACCCGAATCGCCATGCCGTCCAGTTTGCCTTTCAGTTCCGGCAGCACCAGCGAGACCGCTTTGGCCGCGCCGGTCGTGGTCGGAATCATCGAAAGCGCCGCCGCCCTGGCCCGCCGCAGGTCGGAGTGGGGCAGGTCGAGAATGCGCTGGTCATTGGTGTAGGCGTGGATGGTCGTCATCATGCCGCGCACGATGCCGAATTTATCGAGCAGGACCTTGGCCACCGGCGCCAGGCAGTTGGTGGTGCAGGACGCGTTGGAAATCACCTGATGCCGGTTCGCATCGTAGCTCTGCTGGTTGATCCCCATACAGATCGTCGCGTCCGATTCCTTGCCGGGGGCGCTGATAACCACCTTTTTTGCCCCGGCCTGCAGGTGCTGTGCGGCATCTTCACGTTTGGTGAAAAGTCCGGTCGATTCGATGACAACATCGACTCCGAGTTCCCGCCACGGCAGTCGGGCCGGATCTCTTTGCTGCAGGATGCGGATCGATCTGCCGTTGACCACCAGGTTGTCGCCCTCGACATCAATCTCCGCGTTGAACGTCCCGTGCACGGAATCGTATTTCAGCAGATGAGCCAGCGTCGCGGCATCGGTCAGATCATTGATGGCGACGATTTCCAGCCGGTCCGAGCTGCAGGCAATCCGCATGACATTGCGGCCGATCCGGCCGAAACCGTTTATTGCAACTTGAGTAGCCATGGTGCGAACCTCCGAATTCTGTCGAATTTTCAGTTGAAGTTCAGTAACGGCGAATGATGTCTTTTGTTGTTAAATACGGGTCACAACCCGCTGCTCTTAAATTTTTGCGAAGGCATCAAAGCTGAAGCGGGAACCGGTAGTGCTGTTTTAACCGCGGACCGCGACAGTCCGTCAGCGCAACCTGTTAATACTATCCGGTTCTCGGCCGGGTTCCAGTGTAACAACAAAAAATCCCCCTTTTCGTTGTCGCAGCATCCCGAACCGGGCGCAACCTGAGCAAGCTGGTTCTCCGGAACCGCTCAAATGGCATCAAGTGTGCGGTATTGCAGGGGAATATAACGGTCACAAGACTACACAATAAAAGCGGTTTTGCAAAACACTTTCCGGAGAAAATTGTTCCTGCCGGTTCACGCCCTTTTCTGCTTGCCCCGGCTGCGAATTTTCGGTATAAGGGCAGCGCTTGCGGGGGAGAAAGGGTGTGAATCCGTGCGTGTTTGTCTGCTGGCCAGCGGCAGCCGGGGCAATGCGGCACTGATCGA
>DASWJX010000013.1:0-2001 GCA_036396915.1 Geopsychrobacteraceae bacterium
CCGGATTGGCGCTCAGGTTGAACTCCATGACGTGCGGCAGGATCGCCGCATTGGTCTCGCCATGGTGGTGATCGAGCAGGCCGTCGACCTGGTGGGTCATGGCGTGGGTCGCGCCGAGAATCGCGTTGGAAAAAGCGATGCCCGCCGAGAGGCTGGCCATCGCCATGTTGGTGTTCGCCTCGATATCGCCACGATTGCGTACCGCCCGGCGCAGGTTCCGCGAGATGAGGCGGATGGCATTGAGCGCGTGAATGTCGGTCAGCGGGGTGGCGGCCAGCGAGACGAACGATTCGATGCCGTGGGTCAGGGCATCGACGCCGGTGGCGGCGGCCAGCAGGCTGTCCTTGGTGCGCAGCAATTCCGGATCGACAATGGCGATATCGGGGACCAGCGACTTGGAGATGATCGACATCTTCAGCTTGCGCTCGGTGTCGACGATGATGGTGAACTGGCTGACCTCCGAGCCGGCGCCGGCGGTGGTGGGAACCATGACCATCGGCGGCAGCGGCCGGGTGATGTTGTTGATCCCTTCGTACTGGTGCAGCCCTCCGCCGTTGGTGGCGAGGATCGCCACCGCCTTGGCGACATCGGTCGGGCTGCCGCCGCCGACGGCGATGATCGCATCGCAGCCGGACCGCAGATACTGCGCGAGCCCCTTGTCGACTTCGTGATCCTTCGGGTTGGTGGTCAGGTCGGAGAAGATTTCCGTTCCCAGTCCGGCCTGCCTGAGATAGCCGATGGCCAGCTCCACCCAGCCGGCCTTGATCACATCTGCGTCGCTGACGACGAAGGCCTTGGAGGCGCCCAGCCGCAGGGCGCTTTCGCCGATCTGGCTCAACGAGCCGCAGCCGAAGATGATTTCCGGGGTGACAAATTTGCTGATATTCATAGCCGTTCTTTCCCGCGGTTTGCGGACAGTGCGCTGGCGCTGGCGCTGGCGCTGGCGCTTATGAATTTATCTCCTCCCCTTGAAGGGGAGGGAGCTTAACCTGAATGGTGCATCGATGTCAGGGTGCTGAATAGTTACTCTTTGCCATTATCGCAAAAAAATCAATTTCGTGCCTGAAAAACCTTCCAGGCCGGCGGACCGCCCGTTCCGGGGCGTAAGGTAGCGCTTGTGCAAGAGCCATGCACATTTTTCGTCCGCCGTGCAAAAGAGCGGTCCGGGGCTGCCGGGCGGTCGCGCGAAAAGGGCGGGTAACACAGCGGAGTTAAACGCTGTTATGTATACGGGAAGAGCCTTCGCCGGCAGCGCCGCGGCATTGATAAAAGCGCCGGTTTCGGGATAAAATTAAAGGGGACGGTGAAGCAGCACAAGCGGGCGGGAGCGGCGCATAATGATACGAACTGTCCCGCAACGGAACAGACTGTACCGTTTCCCGGAACGGTCCGGGGCGGGTCGCGGCCGGTGTCACCGCAGTGACAGATCGCTCTGTTTCGGAACATTCTGTGTCGATATCTTTCCCGGGCCGGGATTTCACCCGCTGCCGCGAATTTTCAGGCGTCCGGGGAAAATGATAGTGTTTACGGCATCTTGAATGTTTTTTACAGCGGCTGGCACCGATGTTGCTCTTAGGGCTAAACCTGCGTTTTACTTATTTTCGTTCAGGCAACATCAAACAAACAAAGGAGAGAAAAAATGGCTTTAGCAGATCAAACATTCGGTTTCTTCATCCCCACCGTTTCCCTGATGGGCGTCGGCTCCTCCAAGGAGGCCGGCGAGCAGGTCAAGGCACTGGGCGGCACCAGGGCCCTGCTGGTGACCGACAAGGGGATCACCGCCATGGGCATGGCTGACCAGATCAAGGAGCAGGTGGAAGCCGCCGGCGTTGCCGTCGTCATCTTCGACGGCGCCGAGCCGAACCCCACCGATAAAAACGTCCACGACGGACTGAAGGTCTATCAGGACGAGAAGTGCGACACCATCATCTCCCTCGGCGGCGGCTCCTCGCATGACTGCGCCAAGGGGATCGGCATGGTCGCCACCAACGGCGGCAATAT
>DASWJX010000014.1:0-3644 GCA_036396915.1 Geopsychrobacteraceae bacterium
GCAAACTGCAGCGCTCCGGCATCATCCACGTAAAGGTAGCGCGGGCCGGCGGCCTCGCTCGGGGCCGCCTCCTGGGTGCGCGTCGTTTCGATCACCTGCTCGATCGAGGGTTTGCGCTCGTGCGGCCCGCCCAGGCCGAACAGGCGCCCGCGGAAATCGACATAAAAGTCCTGGAACTGCGCCAGCACCGGAACCGGCATCGGCACCCTGAGCAGGGTCTGATCGAGCCCGGCCACCACCACCAGCGAAATCAGCAGCCAGACCAGCCACCGCACAATCCTGAGCATTCCACATCTCCCTGTCAGCCGCCGCATGAAAACCGTCCGGGCGCGTCCGTCCCGGTTTCATTTTTGGCCATGATATGTTAAGAGTATCCGCTTAACAAGCCCGTTCCTCCAAGGAGTCGACACTGATGAATCAGACCGATTATGATGTTGTTATCGTCGGCGGCGGCCCGTCGGGCATGACCGCCGGACTTTATGCCTCCCGTGCCGAACTGAAAACCCTGCTGATCGAAAAAATGATCATGGGCGGCCAGGTCATGACCACCACCCGGGTCGAGAACTGGCCCGGCTATCCCGGCGGGATCGACGGCCCCGAGCTGATGATGAAATTTCAGGAACACTGCGTCGAGTTCGGGCTGGAAACGACCACCGGAACCGTCGACCGGATCGAAGACCTGGGCAAAACCAAACGGGTCATCGTCGACGGCAAAACGATCCTCTGCTCCGCCGTCATTATTGCCAGCGGCGTCATCCCCAAAAAACTCGGCCTGGCCAAGGAACAGGAGCTGGTCGGGCGCGGCGTCTCCTACTGCGCCACCTGCGACGGCGCCTTTTTCCGCAATGTCCCCATTGCCGTGATCGGCGGCGGCGATACGGCCGCCGAAGAAGCCCTGTTCCTCAAGCGCTTCGGCAGCAAGGTGATCATGGTGCATCGCCGCGACCAGCTGCGCGCCACCAAGATCCTGCAGACCCGGATTCTGGCCGACGACAAGATCGAGATCGCCTGGAACAGCGTCGTCGACCGCCTGGTTTCCGACCACACCGGCCTGACCGGCATGGTCTTGCGCAACACCAAAACCGATGAACTGACCGAGGTGCCGGTGGCCGGCATGTTCGTCGCCGTCGGCGTCAACCCGATCACCGACTTTGTCGAGGGACTGCTCGAACTCGAAGAGAACGGCTACATCAAGGCCGGCGAGGATACCCGCACCAGCATCCCGGGCATTTACGCCGCCGGCGATTGCCGCACCAACATCCTCAAACAGATCTCCACCGCGGTCGGCGACGGCGCCGTGGCCGCCCTGATGGCCGAGCGGCACATCGACGCCCTGCAGCAGCTGCCCTAAACGGTCCGGTTTGCGCAGATGCTGCACGTCCAGCTCCTCGTGCATTTCATCATTAGCGATCAGATGAGGCCGAGCAAAAAGGACCAGAGGCACGACCTGTGCAGCCGCTCGGCACAAGGCACAGCAAAGCAACATCGAACATCGAACATCGAACATCGAACATCGAACATCGAACATCGAACGGCAAGCATAACGCCGCAGATGGCGTGTTTTCATCGATCGTTTATTTAATGGAGGGGATTCCATGCTTGCCAACGTCACATCCGGTGCCCTGATCGGCATCGACGCCTACCCGGTCGAAGTCGAGGTCGACATCGCCCGGGGCCTGCCCCAGTTTTCCACCGTCGGGCTGCCCGAAGGGGCCGTCAAGGAGAGCAAGGACCGGGTCAAGTCGGCGATCAAGAACTCCGGTTACGATTTTCCCGCCTGCCGCATCACCATCAACCTGGCCCCGGCCGACATCAGAAAAGACGGCGCGGCCTTCGACCTGCCGATCGCCGTCGGCATCCTCTGCGCCAACGGCCTGATCGAGGCCAGAAGCCTGGACGATGTCATTCTGATGGGGGAACTGAGCCTCGACGGCCGGATCAAACCGGTGCGCGGCGTTTTGCCGGTCGCGGTGGCGGCCGCAAGCTGGGGCAAGCGGGGTCTGCTGCTGCCGATCGAGAACGCCGAAGAAGGCGCCGTCGCCAACGGTCCCGCCATCTACGCGGTCAGGGATCTGGCAGAAGTGGTGGCCCTGCTCACCGGCGAAATCAGCAAGCAGCCGTTCACCTCAAGCCGGTCGCCGGGCTCGGAACAGCCCCTCACCCCGGGCGACGACTTCACCGAGGTGCGCGGCCAGGAAAACGTCAAGCGCGCCCTCGAAGTCGCCGCCAGCGGCGGCCACAACATTCTGATGAACGGCCCGCCCGGCAGCGGCAAGACCATGCTGGCGCGCCGCCTGCCGACCATTCTGCCGGAGCTCTCCTTCGAAGAAGCCCTGGCGACCACCAAAATCCACTCCGTTTTCGGGCTGCTCTCGCACCACAACGCCCTGGTCAGCCAGCGGCCGTTCCGCAATCCGCACCACACGATTTCCGATGCCGGACTGATCGGCGGCGGCAGCTACCCGCGACCGGGCGAGGTTTCGCTGGCGCACAACGGCGTACTGTTCCTCGACGAGCTTCCCGAATTCAAAAAGAACGTGCTGGAAATGCTGCGCCAGCCGCTGGAAGACGGCCAGGTCAACATCAGCCGCGCCGCCCTCAGCCTCACCTATCCCGCCGACTTCATGATGGTGGCGGCGATGAACCCCTGCCCCTGCGGCTTTCTCGGCGATCCCCAGCATCACTGCAGCTGCACCCCGCCGATGATTCAACGCTACCGCAGCCGCCTGTCCGGGCCGCTGCTCGACCGCATCGATCTGCATGTCGACGTGCCGCGCGTCCCGCACAAGGATCTGACCGATCCCGAACCGGCCGAAAGCAGCGCCAAGATTCGCCGGCGGGTCAATGCGGCCCGCACACTGCAGCGCGAGCGTCTGACCCCTTACGGCCTCACCGCCAACGCCCAGATGCAGGCTCGCCATATCCAGCAATTCTGCACCCTCGATACGGCGGGGGAACAGCTGCTGGAAAAGGTCACCGACCGCCTCGGCCTGTCGGCCCGCAGCTACACCCGCATCCTCAAACTGGCCCGCACCATCGCCGACCTGGCCGGCAGCGAACGGATCGAAACCCTGCACCTGGCCGAGGCGATCCAGTACCGGAGCCTGGACCGCAAGAGGGTGTAAAACCAGCTTTGCTCGCGAGGACCTGTGCAGAGCGAAGGTCAAAGCGAGACCACGGCGGAAAGGGAAAATTTCGGCTCAAATCAGGAGGCATTTATCGATTTATTCGACTCAGTCAGCGAGTGGGCTCGGACAAGCCTTCCGCCGCTATCCGCGCCCGGGTCGAGGCCGCTCGGCAAGTCCAACGTGAACGCCTCGCCGCTTTCCGCCTGCACTGCAACGCCCATGTGCAGGCGCGCCATATTCGCAAGTTCTGTCCCCTGGACGAGCAGGGCCAGAGGCTCCTGGAGATGGCCGCCGACCGTCTCGGCCTCTCCGCCCGCAGCTACTCGCGCATCCTCAAGGTTGCGCGGACCATCGCCGATTTGGCCGGGGAGGAAGAAATCCGGCAGGCTCACCTTGCGGAGGCGATTCGGTATCGGGGCTGGAAGGCGGGTGCAGTAGTCCCGGGCATGACTAGATGGCTCTTGCTCCGGAGAATGTCGGTCTTTCCTGTCAAGGGTCCTTGGGGGCCCCTTAGTT
>DASWJX010000015.1:0-12055 GCA_036396915.1 Geopsychrobacteraceae bacterium
GTTGGGGTTGTCGCCCAGACTCTTGAAGGAGAGCGCCTGCTTGAACATCGCCGCCGCCGCCTTGGGGTGATCGCCGAACTGCTGGATGACATCCTGGAACTGCAGGATCGCCCGCTCGAACTCTTTTTCGCCGTAGAGCGCCTCACCGATCCAGTAGCGGGCATTCACCGCCAGATCATGCTTGGGATACTGCTTGAGGAACTCTTCCAGCTGCTGCCGCCCGGCCGCGTATTGCTGCTTGGTGCGGATATTATCGAGCGCCCGCTTGTAAAGCAGTTCCGGGCCGTCCGATGAAGCCTCGACCCGGGTCGCGCTCGCCGGCGGTGCCTGCGCGGCCCGCCTGACCGCCTTCTCCAGCCGTTCCACCCCCTCTTCCAGTTTCAGCATCCGGTTTTCCAGGCTGCCCACCTGCATCCCCAGATCGTCGCGCACCAGCCCGAAATCGGCCCCGCGCTGCTGATTGTCACGGGCCAGATCATCGAGCCGGCCGTTGATCGACTGAAATTCAACCCGCAGCGTGTCGAGTCCCGACAGCTGTTCGGCCAACTGGCGGTTGAGCGCTTCTATCTGCCGGCGCGAAACTCCGCCGCCGTCCTGAAGGATCTGCGCATTGCCCTGTTCAACCTGAGCCAGGCGCCGCTTCATCTCTTCCAGGTCCATCTCCATCCGCAACTGGTTCTGGGTCGGCGGTAAACAACCGGCAGAAACGAGCAGCAGCAGACCGAGGATCGGCCACAACATCCGCTTCACGTTATTCTCCTTTTCATAAAAAAAAGGGCCGCACAGCACTGCACGACCCTTCTTTGTTTGCGCAGACACTTAACGCTGCAGGGTAAACTCCGCACGCCGGTTCTTGGCCCAGGCCTCTTCGCCGCCGCCCATGGCGAGCGGAACCTCTTCACCGTACGAGATCGTGCTCAGCTGCTCCGGCGCAACGCCGAGAGAAACCAGATAGTTTTTGGTCGCAATCGCCCGCTTCTCGCCGAGCGCCAGGTTGTACTCGTCGGAGCCGCGCTCATCGCAATGCCCTTCCACCATCACCTTGAGCGACGGAGCGGCCTTGAGGAGCTGGGCATTGGCATAGAGGGTGTCCTGCGCGTCCCCGGTCAATACATACTGGTCGAACTCGAAGTAAATCCGGCTCAGCTTGCGCACCAGGGTCTCCGCTTCCATCATTGCCGCGTCGTGGTCAACGGCCGCCACGTCGGAAACGGGTTGCTCGTCTACCGCGGAGATCTGCTGGTCCTGCATTTGGGTCTCTTCAACCGCCTGGGCCCGGTCGGCAGCCTGGGTCTCGTCCACGGCCGGTTTCTTGGCGCAACCGGCCGACAACAGGGTGATCAGTGCCAACAGAACAAACAGGCGAGCCAGCGTTATCTTTTGCATAATTCAGCCACTCCTTTCGCAGATGCGATAGTAAAAATCATATTCGTTTAGGTTGCTTAAAAATATCCGGCCCATTATACAAAATGCTCATATAAAAACAACTCCGTTCGTTCCGGCTACCAGTAGCCGGACCAGGCCGGATGGCTGTCGTCTCCGCCCGGGGCGGAGATCCTCCGCTGTCCGGTGCCGTCGGCACGCATCAGGTAAATCGCTTTTTCGCCGGCGCGATCGAGCGAGTAGACCAGGAAGCGGCTGTCCGGGCTCCAGCGCGGGTGTTCCTTGTTGCCGGGGCCGAAGGTCAAACGGCGCTCATCGGTTCCGTCCGGCCTGATGGTATGGATATCGAAAACCCCGTTCTCCATGCGCGCAAAAGCGATCCGCTCGCCGTCCGGACTCCAGGCGGGCGTCGCATTATACTTGCCGTCGAAGGTCAGCCGCCGGACCTCAAGGCTGTCGACATCGACGATGTAGACATGCGGATTGCCGCGGCGGTCGGAGACAAAAGCGATGTTATCGCCGGCCGGGCTCCAGCTCGGATCGACATCGATCCCCCAGTGGTCGGTCAGCCGCTTGTGAATCGTGCCGTCGGTGCCGAGCAGGTAAAGCTCCGAGTTCTTGTCCCGGGAGAGGGTCACGGCGATTTCCCGGCCGTCGGGGCTGTAGCGTCCGCCGATATTCAGCCCCTGGCGATGGGACAGGCGCGCCTCGCGCCCGGTATAGATCTCCTTGCGGTACAGATCGGGATTGCCTTGCTGGTACGAGGTGAAGATCAGCTCTTTGCCCACCGGGGAAAAATCGGGATTGAGAACGATGCCGCGATGGCTGGTCAGGCGGATCGGCGCATGGCCGTCCGCCTCCATCAGGTAGAGTTCCTTTTTCCCGGTCCGGTTGGAAACGTAGGCGATGCGGCTGGAAAAGGGGCCCTTGCTGCCGGTCATGCTGAGCATCACCTGATCGGCAAAGGTATGGGCGATGCGCCGCGCCTCTTCGGGCTTGCCGATATAGCGGCGGCCGGTCAGCATGCGCCGGGAGATGACGTCGAACAGACGCGCCTCGACGATCAGCTGGCCCCCCTCGATCCGGTAGCCCCCCTTGATCACCGCCTCGGCGCCGAGCAGCTTCCACTGGGCGAAATCAACCTGGGCGCTGTTCAGGCCGAGTTTGTCCGCATCCGACAGAAACGCCGCCCGGTCCACCAGACTGAACAGCCCGGAAAGATCGAGGTCCGCCCGCAGCACCGCGTTGAGCTCGGCGGCGATCTCCGGCCGGTCCGGGCCCATCGGCAGGAAAGCGGTCAGGGCCAGCGGAATCTCCTGCTCGCCCGGCGCGCTGATTTCGATTTTCACCGCTCCTGCCGATGCAACGCTGCAGAGCAGAGCCAGCGCCAACAGTAACAAATTACGTCCAATATTCATCGGTTCTGCATGTCTCTCAGGTTGAAGGTGACTTCGAATTCGGTCCGTTTTTCCAGTTTTTGCCCCAGCTCTTTCGATTTGAGGATGGCGCGCAGCAGGGAATCATCAAAGGCCTTGTTCCCCGAGCTTGAAATGGCCTTGTAGGTCAGCAGCGTTCCCTCGGCGCTGTAGGTCAGCAACCATTGTGCTTCGAGATTCCAATTGTTGCCCAGGTAGGGGGAATAGCGCCACTGCTCGGTAATAAATGCCTTGACGTAATTGGCCTCATCGACCCCTGCCTGATCCCCCTTGCCGGTAACTTCGCCGACCGGAGCGTCGATCTTCTCCCGTTCCCGCGCCAGATTCTCGCGCAAGGCCGCCAGACGATCGTCCCGCTCCTGTTCCCGACGCAGCGTCTCCAGCTTCTGCTGCAAACTCTGTTCGGCCGCGTTACTGATCGTCGGTTCCGGGGCCGGTTTCGGCTTGGCGACCGGTTTCGGCTCCGGTTTCGGTGCCGGCTTGACGACCTTCTTGACATCGGGTTTCGGCTTTGGTTTCGGGGCCGGTTTCGGCTTCACCACCGGCTTCGGCTTGGCCTTTTCTACCGTCTTTTTCTTTTCCGGGCCGGCTTCGGGGCGGCCGGCCTGCGGGTTCTTGACCGGCTTGTTGACCAGATTCACCCGGTAGACCGGCGGCTTCTGCCGTGGCGGAGAAAAATAGTGCAGCCCGGCATACAAGGCCGGAAGCAGCAGGTGAATCGCCACCGACAGCAGCAGCATCCGCTTGAAACCGGGTTCCAGGCGGGCCTGCAGACGGCGCCAGCTGTGCTTCTCGGGTACCTTCATCGGGTCGGGCTATTCCTCGGGCAACCGGGTCACCATCCCCAGCTTGCCGACCCCGGCGCGCTTGATCGCCGCCATCACCTCGACCACCCGACCGTAGGGAACCTTCTGGTCCGCCTCCAGATAGACCTCCTGATCGGTCTTGCCCTTCAGCGCCTGCTGCAGGACCGGGGTCAACTTGGCGACGTCCCGGAGCTCGGTTTTGCCGATGGAGATGGTTCCGCTCTTCTCCACCGTCACCACCAGCGGTTCCTTTTGGCTCGGCAGGCTGGGAGCCTCGGCGACTTCGGGAAGATCGACCTCAACCCCCTGATCCATCATCGGCGCCGTGACCATGAAGATGATCAGCAGCACCAGCATGACATCGACGAACGGGGTCACGTTGATCTGGGAAAGGGCGCTGCGGTTGCCGCCGCCCGGGCGTCCGACTTCCATCTACTGCTCCCGCTCCATCCGCTCGACGATATTGAGGAATTCCTGGCTGAAATTATCCATCTCGCCGATCAGCACATTGACCTTGTTGAGAAAATGGTTATAGCCCACCACCGCGGGGATCGCCGCGGCCAGACCGATGGCGGTGGCCACCAGCGCCTCGGAGATGCCGGGAGCGACCACCGCCAGGGAGGCGCTGCCGGTCTGGCCGATGCCCTGAAAGGCATCCATGATCCCCCAGACGGTGCCGAACAGACCGATGAAGGGCGCGGTCGAGCCGGTGGTGGCCAGAAAGGTCAGATATTTTTCCAGTCGATGGGTTTCCTGCGTGGTCGCCCGGCGCAGGGCGCGGGCCACATTGCCGGAGCCGCCCAGATCCGCCGACAGCTCGGCACTCTCGACGCCGGTCGCCGAACGCTTTTTGAACTGCAGCAGCTCATGGTAGCCTTCGCGAAACAGGATCGACAGCGGAGAGTCGCTGAAATCGCGCACCCCCTGGCCGATAATGTCGAAACGTTTCTTGGCCCAGAAAAAATCGAGGAAACGGTCCGAAGCCTTGATCGCCTGCTGGATCACCCGGAACTTGTAAAAAATAATCGCCCAGGAGACCAGCGAAAAATAGACCAGAATAAGCAGCACCAGCTTGACGACCGGGCCGGCCTGAAGTACCAGATCCAAAATATATCTCCTTTGTTTTGCTGTTGCGGCGCTCCCCGCCTGCCGGGAGGACGCCGGTCGATCCGTCTTGTCACGCGAGCGAATTATCCGGCAGCGGCCCCGCCAAGTCAACCGCGCTTTGCCCCTTTCAGGGGGAGGCGGTGGAACACTCCGGAACTGATAATGAGCGCAGGTATGCCGCGGTCCGCGAAGCGGGGGAGCGCTGCAGAAGTCGCTGCAGCGCCTCCAGATCGTCGAGATCGTCCCAGACCGGCAACAGCCGGCAGGCGATGCCCGCGGCAGCGGCGCGCTTGCGGGTCAGCGCCGTCACCTCGGCCGAACTCCAGGGCATCCGCTCGAACAGGTGCGGATGGTGGCATGACTCGCCGATCAGCACATAGCCCCCGTCACGGGCCGGAATCAGCACCAGCTGCTGCCGGTCAAGCGCGGCAAACGCCTGTTCGACCATGGCCAGGGGCAGGTCGGGGCTGTCGCTGCCGATCAGCAGCGCCTGCCGGTAGCCCTGAGCGAAAAAGTGCCTAAGGGCGTTGGACATCCGCGCCCCCAGATCAGCGCCCTGCTGCGGGCAGAGGCTGATGCCGGGAAAGGTCTGGCGGAAATAACTTTCGCTGCCGGCATAGCAGAGGACCAGATCGAAAGCGCCGCCGGTCGCCATCGCGACGGTCTCCAGCAGCGCGGTTTGATACAGCGTCGCCGCCTGCGCGGCAGAGAGCGGCGGGCTCAGCCGGGTTTTGACCCGGCCCGGCAGCGGCTCCTTGGCAAAGATGCCGAGAACCCTTGAATTTTTCGGCAAGTTATCCACGTCGCCCACAGACTTATCCACAGGCTCGCCGTCAGCGCCGGAACTCGACCTGGGCATAGGCCGAGTGGTTGTGAATCGATTCGAAGTTTTCACACTGAACCTGAAACCAGGTGATGGCCGGGACGCTTTTCAGTTTTTCGGTGACGGCCCGCACCATGTCCTCGACAAACATCGGATTGTCGTAGGCCTGCTCGGTCACGACTTTTTCGTCCTCCCGTTTCAACAGCGAGTAGACCGGCGCGCTGGCGCAGCTCTCCACCCAGGCGATCAGGTCTTCCAGCCAGATATGCTCCCGGTAGCGAATCTGCACGTTGACCATGCTGCGCTGGTTGTGGGCGCCGCGCTCGCTGATCTCTTTCGAGCAGGGGCAGAGCGAGGTGACCGGCACGCTCGCTTCGAGCACGAAATCGAACCGTTCGCCGAGGCTGCCGAGCATCCGGCATTGATACTCCATCAGTCCGCGCGCGCCCGAGGCGGGGGCGCGTTTTTCGATGAAGTAGGGAAACCCCAGCTCCAGGTGGGCGCTGCCCGATTCGAGCCGCTGTTTCATCTCGACCAGCATCGTTTCCAGGTTTTCCACGCTGATCGCGCCGTGATAGAGGTTAAGCACCTCGATAAAGCGACTCATGTGCGTCCCCTTGAAGTGGTGCGGCAGATCGACAAACATATTCACCCGCGCCACGGTGTGCTGCACTTCACGGTATTTGTCCTGCACCACGATCGGGTAACGGATATCCTTGACGCCGACCTTGTCGATGGCGATGTTCCGGGTATCGCGGCTTTTCTGCATATCTGGCATGCGGGGCATGGCTTGAACCTTTTATGGGGTGAGCAGCGCGGTCAGCGGCTGAGGTAAGCGACCGGATCGGCGACCCCGGCTTCGGCGAAGCCCTTGAGCCGCAACCGGCAGGAATCGCAACGGCCGCAGGAACGTCCGTCGGGAGCGGGATCGTAGCAGGAGTGGGTCAGACGGTAATCGACCCCCAGCGCCAGGCCCTTGCGGATGATCTGCGCCTTGCTCAGGTCGATCAGCGGCGCATGGATCCGGTAGGGACGGTCCCCTTCGACCCCCGCCCGGGTGGCCAGGTTGGCCAGCCTCTCAAAGGCCTCGATAAAGGCCGGCCGGCAGTCGGGATAACCGGAGTAGTCGAGGGCATTGACGCCGATATAGATATCGCTGGCGCCCAGCACTTCCGCCCAGCCGAGGGCAAAGGAGAGGAAGATGGTGTTGCGCGCCGGGACGTAGGTGATCGGGATGGCGTCCTCGCTCGATCCGTCCTTGGGCACCTCGATATCGGCGGTCAGGGCGCTGCCGCCCATCTTGCGCAGATCGATGTCGACCACCATGTGCTCCCTGGCCCCGATCAGGGGAGCGTAATCCCGGGCCTTGTCCAGCTCGACGGAATGCCGCTGGCCGTAGGCGAAACTGAGCGCGTAGGGCTCGAAACCCGCTTCGCGGGCCAGCGCCATGCAGGTCGTCGAATCGAGCCCGCCGCTGTAAAGAACAACTGCTTTTTTCATTCGAATTCATCCTTGGTGTCTGGTCATTGTCCGGGAGCATAGTCGCTTTGCCGTCGCCTGGTCAACTCCGGGAGCCGGTTCGCGGATCGTCCGACCGGCTTCTAATGCACTTCGTAAAAATCGCCGGTGCCGAGCCGATGAACCTTGAGCAGGTTGGTGGTTCCCGGAGCCGACACCGGACTGCCCATGGTGATCACCACCACATCCCCCCGCTGCAGCAGGCCGGAAGCCAGAACCGCCGCTTCCACCGAGGTGATCTGGGCCTCGGTGCTCCCTGCGATATCGACCCGCAGCGAGCGGACCCCGGCATAGAGCGCCAGCCGCCGCCGCACCCGTTGCGACGGGGTTACGGCCAGCACCGGCAGGCTCGGCCGGTACTTGGCGACCAGGGCGGCGGTGCTGCCGGTCTGGGTAAACGCCAGAATCGCCGCCGCGCCGACATTTTCGGCGATCCGGCAGGCGGCCTGTCCGATCGCCTCGGGAAGATAACGGGTGCTGCCGAGCTCGGGGAGCAGAGCATAGCTCCGTTCCTGCCGTTGCGGGTCGGTCTCGACATCGCGGGCCACCCGGTCCATGACCGCCACGGCCTCGACGGGGTAGGCGCCGGACGCCGTTTCCCCGGAAAGCATCACCGCATCGGTGCCGTCCAGAATCGCATTGGCCACATCCGAGGTCTCGGCTCGGGTCGGCCGCGGGTTCTGGATCATGCTTTCCAGCATCTGGGTGGCGGTGATCACCGGCTTGCCGACCAGGTTGCATTTGCGGATAATATGTTTCTGGATCAGCGGAACCCGTTCCGGAAGAATTTCCACCCCCAGGTCGCCCCGTGCCACCATGATGCCGTCGGCGGCTTCCAGGATCGCGTCAAAGTTGGCCACCGCTTCGGGCTTTTCGATCTTGGCGATCACCCGCAGGTCCGACTTGGCGCGGAACAGGATATCCTTCAGCCTGTAGACCTCGGCCGCCTCCCGGACAAAAGAGAGCGCCACCCAGTCCAGATTCTGCTCGATGCAGAACTGCAGGTCGTCCAGGTCCTTGTCGGTCAGCGCCGGCGCGGAAACCTGCACCCCGGGGAGGTTGATCCCCTTGCGGTCCTTGAGCAGACCGCCGACCCGCACCAGGCACCGGACCTCGCTGCCGGCGGTGCCCAGGACCTCCAGTTCGAGCTGCCCGTCATCGAGCAGGATCTGGTTGCCGACCACCACGTCCCGCGGCAGATTGGGGTAGCTGGTGGGAATCACCCCGTCGGCCCCCTCGACCTCTGCGGTGGTGATGGTCACCTGCTGTCCCGGGGTCAGCTGCTGCCCGCCGTCGCGCATCAGTCCGGTCCTGATTTTTGGCCCCTGCAGATCGCCGAGAATGGAAACCGCCCGCCCGTAGCGCCGGGACAGCTCGCGGATGATCGCGATCCAGTCGCGCTTCTGCTCCTGCGTCCCGTGCGAAAAATTCAGCCGGAACACGTCGACCCCCGCTGTCCACAGCGCTTCAAGGCCCTGGCGATCGGCGCAGGCAGGCCCGACCGTGGCAACGATTTTTGTGCGTCGAATCATCATCTCTCCCTTCTCGACCGTCAGAGCAAAAAACTCCCTGACATCCTACTCTCCGGCTCGGCAAAGTTCAACCGTGCCGGTCGTAAATACAACGCAACTTTCGTCACGCTTCTGGGCAGTTGCCCGACTTCCGGCTGCCGTGCTATAAACAACAGGCCTTGCTCGCAAGGGCAACGGATGCCTTGGCAAAACCTCGAAGGGTGGCCGGGCAAAAACTTCGTCCTGAAAAAACGCCGCAGGGCGAACTTTTTGCGACGCCATCAACAACAGCTGCTTTTTCTTTTTTGTATCGGCCGAACCGCATGAAACAACGAAACACCCTGCTCGACAGCATTAAAAAACTCCTGTGTTACGATCGGATGAGAACGCTGAATTTTCGCCGGCTCCTGACCTGGACCCTCCGGATCGGTTGCGGATCGGTTCTGGTCGGCGTCCTGTCGCTGGTCGGCGCCTACTTCTATGTTTCCAGCACCCTGCCGCGGGTCGAAACCCTGGACGACTACCGTCCGCCGCTGATCACCCGGATCTACAGCGATGACGGGACCATTATCGCCGAATATTCCAAGGAACGCCGGATTCTGGTCGCCACCGAACAGATCCCCCGTCAGCTGATCCAGGCCTTTGTCGCCGCCGAGGATTCCAGCTTCTTCGCGCATCAGGGCATCGATTTCCAGTCGATCCTGCGCGCCGCCATGAAAAACATTCAGGCCGGCGGCATCGCCCAGGGCGGCAGCACCATCACCCAGCAGGTCGCCAAGCAGCTGCTGCTGACCCCGGAACGCTCCTTCTCCCGCAAGTTCAAGGAAGCCATCCTGGCCTGGCGCATGGAGCAGCAGCTGACCAAGGAGGAGATTCTCTACCTCTACCTGAACCAGATCTATCTCGGCCATCGCGCCTACGGTGTGGAGGCGGCCGCCGAGAACTACTTCGACAAAAGCGTCGAACAGCTGACCCTGGCCGAATGCGCCATCCTCGCCGGACTGCCGCAGGCCCCGAGCCGCTACTCCCCCTATCGCCACTATCAGCGGGCCATGGACCGCCAGCGTTACGTGCTGGGGCGGATGGTGAAAGAGGGCTATATCAGCCAAGCGGAAGCGGAGCAGGCCGCGGCCGAACAGGTGGCCATCAAACCCCGGCTGAACACCCACCTGGAGGAGACCGCCTATTTCAATGAGCAGGTGCGCCGTTATCTGGAGGAGCGCTTCGGCAGCGAAATGCTCTACAGCGGCGGCCTGCAGGTGCATACCAGCATCAACCTGAAGATGCAGCAGGCGGCCCGCGATGCGGTCCGGGAAAATCTGCGCAATCACGACAAACGACGCGGCTATCGCGGACCGGAGCAAATCCTGAACCGGGAGCAGCGGGACGCCTTCCTCGCCGAACAGCAGCAGGAACTCGCGGCCGAAGCACCGCAAGCCGGCGATTTTCTTCAGGCTCTGGTGGTCGGCGGCAATCAGCAGGAAATCCGTTGCCTGGTCGGCGAACGGGACGGATCGATCCCGCTTGACGAAACCAGGTGGGCCGCCCCGCTCTCGGTGGTCGCCGAGGGGCAGGAAGCGAGCGGCAACGCCACCCCGGGGCAAGCGACCCGCCTGCCGATCGGTTCCGTCATCAGGGTCAACATCAAGCAGATCGCGGCCGACGGCAGTCTGCGGCTGCGCCTGGAACAGGAGCCCCTGGCCCAGGGCGCACTGATCGCCATGAGCCCCGAGGACGGCCAGATCAAAGCGATGATCGGCGGTTACGACTTCGCCGACAGTCAGTTCAACCGGGCGGTTCAGGCGATGCGCCTGCCCGGTTCGGCGATCAAGCCGATCATCTACGCCGCCGCCCTCGACAAGGGGTACAGCCCCGCCAGCGTCATTCTCGATACGCCGTTGATTTATGAAGAGAAGAACGATGACGGCAAGCTGAGCGCCTGGAAACCGAAAAACTACGAAGAAAAATTTTACGGGCCGACCACCTTCCGCAATGCGCTGGCCCATTCGCGCAATGTCGTCACCATCAAAATCCTTGAAGATATCGGCGTCGGCTACGTGGCCAACTATGCCCGCAAGCTCGGCATAGAAACCCCCCTGACCCGCGACCTGACCATGGCCCTCGGCTCCACCGCGGTCACGCCGCTGGAGATGCTGACCGCCTACAGCGTGTTTGCCAGCGGCGGCATTCTGGCGCCGCCGACCTACATGACCAGGATTCTCGATCGCGACGGCCGCATCCTCGAATCGATCGACCCGATCGACTTCCCGGACGGCATGGCCGCCGACCAGCGTTTGATCCGCCGGCCGCCCCGGCGGGTGATCTCTCCGGAAACCGCCTACCTGATCACCAATGTCATGGAGAGCGTAGTCCGGGAAGGGACCGGCTGGCGCGCCAAGGCGATCGGGCGGCCGTCGGCCGGCAAGACCGGGACCACCAACGACCTGAAGGATGCCTGGTATATCGGCTATATCCCGCAACTGGCTGCCGTTTCATGGACCGGCTACGATCAGGAACGCCCGCTGGGCAAGAGCGAAACCGGCTCGCGGGCCGCCGCGCCGGCCTGGGTCGATTTCATGAGCGCGGCGGCCCGACAGTATCCGGTCGAAAACTTCGCCGTACCCGACAGCATAGAGTTTCACCCGATCGACAGCAAGAGCGGCCTGCTGATGGCGGCAGACAGCGATCAGGTCTACTTCGAGGCCTTTGCTCCCGGCACCGCCCCGCTCCGCTATGCGAGCGACGAACGGCAACCGAAAGCGGGCGATTTCTTCCGTATGGACCTGGAGGAAAATTTTTAATCACAGCGGCCCGCCTTGACTTAATAACCGTTTGGGTGATAATTTAAGCACGTATTTCGCTATGCGCGATTATGGGGGCGCGCTATCACGGCAGGGCATAGATCGAGAACCTCTTCCCGCGCCATGTCGAAGCGATCGTAGCCCAGATGGAAACGCCCACGCCCCGGGAACAGCAGCAGTTGTCGCGGCTCTGCAAAAAGCTGGGAAGCGCCTGGCGAAAGAGCCGGACAATGCACTTTCATTGACGTGAAAGGAGACCGGCTCATGCTCCATCGACTTTTCGAAACCGAAGACTCTTATTCCGGTCTGGTCCTGCGCCTGTCCCTGGCGCTGGTCATCTTCCCCCACGGCGCCCAGAAACTTTTCGGCTGGTTTGGCGGTAACGGATTTGCCGGCACCCTGCAGTATTTTACCGACACTATGGGCATCCCGTTTTTCCTGGCCTTTCTGGTCATCCTTGCCGAATCGTTCGGCGCCCTCGGCCTGGCGCTGGGACTGTTGACCAGGGTATGCGCCATCGGCATCGGCTCGGTGATGATCGGCGCGGTGCTGATGGTGCACTGGCCGAACGGCTTCTTTATGAACTGGTCGGGGAATCAGCCGGGGGAAGGCTTTGAGTTCCATCTGCTGGCCATCGGTATCGCGCTGGCCCTGGTGCTGCATGGCGGAG
>DASWJX010000016.1:0-14403 GCA_036396915.1 Geopsychrobacteraceae bacterium
TCGGAAAGACGTTTGCTGTCGTAGGCGCGCTGGATATTGCCGGCCGAGAGGAACAGGCAGCCTTTGGTCAGGGCGTTGTTGACCAGATGCAGCATGGCGCCGAAGGTCGCCAGGCCGCCGATGCCGACGCCGATGGCGAGAATCCCCATGTGTTCCACCGAGGAGTAGGCGAGCAGGCGTTTGATGTCGGGCTGGCGGACCATGAAGACCGCCGCCAGCAACAGCGACAAAAGCCCCATCCCCAGCAGCGCCTGACGCGCCATGGCGCCGTCGCCGGCGGCGGTCATCAGCTGCACGGCGCGCAGGATGGCGAGAAAGGCGACGCTGGTCAGTCCGCCCGCCAGCAGCGCGCCGACCATGCCCGGCGCTTCGCCGTAGGCGTCGGGCTTCCAGCTGTGCAGCGGCGCCAGCCCCATCTTGGTGCCGAAACCGACCAGCAGAAACACAAAGCCGGCATGCAGCCAGGGGGGGGAGAGGCCGGCGGCGGCGGCCAGCAGGGTGTCGAACTGCAGACTGACCGGCGCACCGCCGCCGACCAGGGCGGCGTAGGCGATAAACAGGATGCCGAGCATCGCCAGGGCGATCCCCACCGAGCAGAGCAGCAGATATTTCCAGGTCGCTTCGATCGACAGCCGGTTGCGGTTGTAGTAGATCAGCGGTGCGCTGGCGATGGTGGTCGTCTCCACGGCCATCCACAGCAGCCCGAGGTGGCGGGCCGCTATCGCCAGGGTCATCGCCGACAGAAAAACCAGCAGGCAGGCAACGATGACCCGGTTGCCGCGATCCCGGCGCAGGCCGAGGTAGCCGACCGCATAAACGCTGCAGCCGAAAAAGAGCAGGCTGGTAACCGGCAGGACCACCCGGGAAAGCGGATCGATGCCGATCCAGGGACCGGGCCAAACACCGGAGGCGGACACCAGGATGCCGGTCAGCAGCAGATGCAGGCCGCCGCTGACGGCCAGCAGCCAGGAACGGCCCCGGTGCCAGGGGAGCAGCAAGGCAAGCGCGGCGGCGGCCAGCGGAAAGAGAATCAGCAGCGTCAACATGGCCTATTCCTTCAGCGCGGTCAAACGCTCGGTGTTGAGGGTGGAAAATTCACGGCTGATATGGTTGATGACGATCCCCATGACGAAGATCCCGACCAGCAGGTCAAGCAGAATCCCGGCCTCGACCGCCAGCGGCATCGCCTCGGCGAGCAGCACGGCGAAGATGAAAATGCCGTTTTCCAGCATCAGATAACCGAGCACCTGGGTGAGCGCCTTGCGCCGGGTGATCAGCAGCAGAAAGCCGCTGAACATCGTCGCCATGGCGGTGGGCACGAACAGCCCGGCGTGGTGCTGGTGGGCGAGCGGCAAAAAGTCGGCGAACACGAAGGCCCCGGCGGTGACCAGCGCGCCGAGCACCAGGGTCGGCACGAAGCCGATGAACGGCTCCATCTCACGCCGGATCCGCACCTCGCGGATCGCCCGCAGCAGCAGCCAGGGGATGAAGATGCCCTTGAAGAGCAGCGCTGTGCCGCCGAGCAGCAGGGTGTGGCCGGAGAGGCCGTGGCTCACCGGTGGCAGCAGGGCCAGCAATGCCCCCTGCAGGGCGACCGCCCGGATGCAGGCGACCAGCCGGGCGCTGCCGAGGGTGAAGAAATTGATCAGAATTACGCTGAGCAGCAGCAGGTCGGTCATGTCGATCTCCTAACGCAGAACCAGAACCAGAGCAAACACCGAAAGCAGCAACGTGCCGACCAGCACCTGGGGCACCCGCGGCAGCCGCAGACGGGCCATGCTCGACTCGATGACGCCGATCAGCACCGCCAGCCCCAGCAGTCCCGCCAGAAACAGCAGCAGGTCCAACACTTGCGAGCCGGTCTGCAGCGGCAGCGCCAGACGCACCAGCAGCGCCCCCTGCACCATCAGCTTCAGCGCCGCGCCGTAGAGGACCATGCCCAGGGCCGGGCCGCTGTGATCGAGCACCATGACTTCGTGGATCATGGTCAGCTCCAGATGGGTGTTGGGATCATCGAACGGAATCCGTGAGTTTTCCACCAGCAAAACGACAAACAGACTGACCAGGATCAGCCCCAGCGAGGCGCCGTTCCCCCCCGACCAGCGATCGGCCAGTTGCGGTCCGAGCAGGTCGCCCAGCGCGAGGCGGTCGGCGCCGCGGGCCAGAACCAGCAGGGAGAACAGCAGGGTCGGTTCGGCGAGGCAGGCAAAGCTGACCTCGCGCGCGGCCCCCATCCCCTCGAAGCTTGAACCGGTGTCCAGCGCCGCCGCCGCGGTGAAAAAACGCGCCAGGCCGAACAGATAAACAAACAGGATCAGATCGCCGCTGAAGGAGAGCGGCGCCGGCAGTCCGCCGAAGGGGAGCAGCAGGGCCGCCAGCAACGGCACCACCAGCCCGACCACCGGCCCGGCGAGGAACACCCAGGTGGTGGTGCGGCTGAAGACGAACCCCTTGCGCCAGAGCCGGGCCAGGTCATGGTAGGGCTGCAGCAACGGCGGCCCGACCCGCCCGGCAAACAGCGCCTTGGTCTTGGTGATCACCCCCAGCGGCAGCGGGGCGAACAGCAGCAGTACGGCAAGTTGCAATACGATCCGGCTGATCATGGTCTCTCCTTTTCAGCGCGGCAGCAGGGTCAGCAGGACGAGCAGGGTCAGGGCGATGTACAGCAGGTAGATGGCCGCGGTGCCGTTCTGGATCAGGCAACTCAGCCGCTGGAACAACCGGCCCAGGAGCGCAAAGGTCGGCCCCAGGGTCCGGTCGAGGACCGGATCCGGGGTCCGTACGGCAAACTCCGTCGCTTCCGGCAGCAGCCCGTCCACCCGCCCGCCCCGATAGCTGCTCCAGAGGCCGAAACGGAACAGCCGCACCAGGGTGTCGGCGAAGGAACTTGCCGTGTACTGCATGCGCGGCGTCGCAACGCGGTAGCCGCACCCCCAGCTGCCGACTTCGCGCGGCAGCCCGCGGCTGCGCCGGCCGAGTCCCCAGCCGACCAACAGCAGCAGAGCGAGCAGCAGCCAGGCGGCCAGGCTGATCGCGCCGAGGGGCGCCAGCTCAGCGGCCAGCGGCGGCAGCGCGGCGGCGCCCAGCCAGTCCCCGGCGGCCCGCTCCAGCAAGGGCCGCAGGCTGGTCGGCAGCAGACCGATCCAGGCGCAGGCCAGCAGCAGCGCCCCCATCGGCCAGAGCATCGCGGGCGGGGCTTCACGGGCTTCGGCCGCGCCGGCGCTGCGCGCTGCGCCGAGAAAGCTGATGCCGAAGACCTTGACGAAACAGGCCAGCGCCAGGCCGCCGATCAGGGCCAGCACCGGCGCCGCCAGCAGCGCCGGAAAGAGCGCCGGGTCGGAGCGTTGCAGCGGCGTGAACGCCGCGAGGTAGATCAGCCACTCACTGACAAAGCCATTGAAGGGCGGCAGGCCGCAGATCGCCACGGCCGCGCCGAGAAAGAACAGACCGGTCCAGCGCTGCCGTTTGAGCAGACCGCCGAAATGATCGATCTCGCGGCTGCCGACCGCCTCGATGACGGAGCCGGCGCTGAGGAACAGCAGTGCTTTGAACAGGCCGTGGTTGATGACATGCAGCAGGCAGCCCGAGAGTCCGAGCAGCACCAGGGCGGGCTGGGCGTAGCTGCGACCGAGCAGGGCCAGCCCCAGGCCGAGGGCGATGATGCCGATATTCTCGACGCTGTGATAGGCGAGCAAACGCTTGATGTCATGCTGCGCGAGCGCCAGCAGCACGCCCAGAATCCCCGACAGCGCGCCCAGCAACAGGATGGTCCAGCCCCACCAGGCGGGGATCTCGGCAAAGAACGAGGTGAGCCGCACCAGGCCGTAGATGCCGGTCTTGATCATCACCCCCGACAGCACGGCCGAAACATGGCTGGGCGCCGCCGCATGGGCGCCGGGAAGCCAGATATGCAGCGGCATCAGTCCGGCCTTCATGCCGAAGCCGAACAGCCCGAGCAGAAAGATCAGAGCGCTGCCGACCGCCGGCAGCGCCCCGGCCGGCGGAAACAGCGCCGTCCCGCCCGCCTGCCCGAGCAGGGCAAACATCCCGAACAGCGCCAGCGTTCCGCAATGGGTCGCGATCAGGTAGATATAGCCGGCCCGGCGGACCTCCGCCAGGCGATCCTCGCAGGTGATGAGAAAATAGCCGGAGAGCGCCATGGTCTCCCAGGCGGCAAGGAACAGCAGGCCGTTGCGCGCGGTGAGCAGCAGGAGCATGGCGCCGCTGACCAGGCCGTAGAAAAGGCGCAGCTTGCGGCCGCTGCCGGGGTGCGTGCGCTGCGGCCAGTAGCCGAGACCGTAGATCGCACCGGCGGCGACAACCAGCAGCAGCGGCGCGATAAACGCGGTCGACAGGCTGTCAAGCCCGACGGCGAAGCGCCCGGCCGGGACCGTCCAGGGCCTGGAAAACGCCGCCGGCGCGCCGGTAAAGGCGGCGGCGAGGGGCACGCCACAGAGCAGGATGCCGCCCAGCAGCAGTACGCAGGCGAGACGCTCGCCGGCGTTGCCGTCGCGACGCAGCAGCAGGCCGGGGATGCCCGATCCGGCAATCAACAGGATGCCGCCCAACAGCCAGATCATCTCATCCTCCCCGTGCGGTCCAGAGTGACCAGCTCAACAGCAGCGCACTGGCCACGAACATGTAGAGCAGGTAGATCGACAACTGCCCCTGTTGCAGCCAGCGCAGCTTCTGGCAACGGTCGGCCAGCCAGACGAACAGCGGCCGCCAGTGCCGGTCCAGAACCGGATCGAGCGCGCGCTGGCAAAATCTGCCGGCGGGCGGGAAGCGGCCCTTCACTACCCCCCCCTGCAGCTCGGGCCGCAGCAGCCGCGGCAGCAGCCGGCGAAAGGCGAGCTCGGAAAAGGCTTCGCCGGTATAGCTCATGCGCGGGGTGGGAAAGCGAAAAGCGCAGTTCCAGGTCGGCTCGCTGTGCGGCGGCCGCAGACGACGCAGGCCGTGAAGCAGGAAAAAGACCAGTAACAGCGCCAGCAGCAGCACGCCCCCGCAGCTGCCGAACAGGCTCAGCGGTACCGCAAGCGGAGCGCTGTCGGGCTGCCGCGCCAGTTGGGCCGGAACTTTCGAGAGCAGGCTCAGCGCCGTTTGCGGCAACAGGCCGATCCACAGGCAGCCGGCGCACAGCAGGCCCATCGCCAGCAGCATCAGCGGCTCGGCCTCACGCGCCTGCGCTGCGCACGGGTCGCGCGCTTCGCCGAGCAGGCAGATGCCGACCAGACGGACGAAGGTGACCAGGGCCAGGGCGCCGATCACCCCGAGCAGACCGATCAGCAGCAGCAACGGCAGGGCGGCAAAGCCGTCGAGAGCGGCGCCGGCCTGCCATAAGCCGAGATAGATCAGCCATTCGCTGACCAGCCCGTTGAACGGCGGCAGGGCGCTGATGGCCAGGCTGCCGCCGATCAACAGCAGCCCGGTCAACGGCATGCGGCGCAGCAGCCCGCCCATGCGGTTCATGTCACGGCTGCCGGTGGCATGCAGCAGGGCGCCCGCGGCGAGGAACAGCAGCCCCTTGAACAGGGCATGATTCCAGATGTGCAGCAGGGCTCCGCTGTAGGCCAGCAAGGCGACGGCGGGCAGTCCCGCGGCTCCGGCGACGATCCCGCCGCCGAGCGCCAGCAGGATGATGCCGATGTTCTCCACGGTCGAATAGGCCAGGCAGCGCTTGATGTCCCGCTGCAAAAGCGCCAGGGCGATGCCGTAGAACGCGCCGCCGCCGCCGAGAGCGATCAGCACCCAACCCCACCAGGCAGGCGCCGGCGGCAGCAGGCTGAGGATGCGCAGGATCCCGTAGATGCCGGTCTTGATCAGCACCCCGGACATCAGGGCCGAGACGTGACTGGGGGCGGCCGGGTGCGCGTTCGGCAGCCAGATATGGACGGGGAACAGCCCGGCCTTGATGCCGAAGCCGAACAGGGCCAGCCCGAAGAGCAGCGACGCGCTGCCGAGCGGCAGCTGGCCGAGCGGCCCGAAGTCGCTGAAATTGAGCCCGCCGCAATACTGACCGGCCAAAACAAAGAGGGCCAGCAACAGCATCATGCCCGAGTGAGCCGCCAGCAGATAGAGCCAGGCGGCTTCGCGGACCCGGGCCTGGCGATGATCCCAGGCGACCAGAAAGAACGAGGTGACGGTCATGATTTCCCAGGCGACCAGAAACAAAATCGCGTTGGCCGCGGTCACCACCAGCAGCATGGCCGCCACCATGAGGTTGAACAGAAACCAGTGCGGCGCCAGGGAACGGCTCAGCCCGTCATGGCGCAGGTAGGGGCCGGCATAGAGGGCGCAGAGCAGAGCGAGCACGGCGATCGGCAGCACGAAAAAAGCCGCCAGCGGATCGAGCAACAGGCGGAACTCGCCGCCCGGCAGCGACCAGGGGCTACTTGCGGCGAGGGATTCGCCGCTGAGCAGGACCTGCAGCGCAACCCTGATGGCCAGGCCGGCGGCCGCCACGACCGACAGCGTTGCGACCAGGGTTGCCGGGGCGGAGCGGCGCAGCAGCAGCGCCAGCAGGCTGCCGGCGGCGAGGATCGTCAAGGCCAGAATAAACGAATTCATGGGCGCGCTGCCGCCTCCCGCGGGAAGGTAATCCTGCATCTGCCGTGCATATCAGACCTTGATCCTGGCTTCGGTGGCCTTCAGGGCCGCGAAGATCTGCTCCCGGCTTTCCCGGCGATCCAGAACCCGGCGGAACGGCTGATCCTGCAGCACGAATCCCAGCAGCGACAGCAGGTGCAGATGCGCACGCAGGTTCGCGGCGAGGATGATCAGCAGCATCGCGACCGGCCGGCCATCCAGGGCATGGAAATCGACCGGATTTTCGAGAAAACAGAGGGTGACATTCGACCGGGCCAGATTCAGCAAGGCCGGGCTGTGCGGTCGCGGGATGGCGATGCCGTCTCCGCTGGCGGTGGAAGCAAACAGCTCCCGGTTGATCAGCAGCCGTCGCACATGGTGCCGGTCGACCTCTTCGGGCAGCCGCAGATGGTCGGCGGCGCTGGCGAGGACCTCCTCGCGGCTTTGCCCCTCGATCCGGTAGTAAATCCCCCCGGTCTTGAGGGCCTCGGACAGGGTCGGCAGCGGCAGGTCCCGGGACTCCGGTTCACTGAAGGCGTCAACCGTCACCCCGATCCGTTGCGAGGTCGCCCAGTCCAGCAGCTCCGCCCGGTTGAAGCGGTAGCTTTCACTGATTTTATAGGCCGGAAGCGTGCCTTGCTTGATCCAGCGGTAGATGGTTTTTTCCGAGACCGACAGCAGTTGTGCCGCTTCTCTGACCGATAGGTTCATTTCTACCCTTGATGGTATATCAGTCTTGCGCAGTGGACATCTTTGGACATTAGGTCCGCGGCGGGGGATTGTCAAGGACAAAGTCCCCGGTTTGCCCGGCGTTCCGAACCGGCAGCGACCCCGCCCTTCCGCGCGCCCTGCCCTTGACAGGGAAAGCCGTCGCTTGCTACTGTCCACTACTTTTGATGCTTTCGTAAGAAAGCCATATAGTGGGTGGCTAAGCAAAAAGCGCCAAATGCAAGGCGCGCGATTGTCGAGCAATGAGGCGTACTTAGGTACGTCGAAGCAGTGAGAGCAAGTGCAGCGACGCCACTACTTTTAGGCAGCGGGACGTGACGACAATGGGGCGCGCATGAACACCTCGGTAAAAGACGCCGCCAGGCTCTTGAATCTTTCTGAAAAGACCATCTATCGCTGGATCAAACAGGAGATCCTGCCGGTCTACCGGGTCAACGAACAGTACCGCTTCAACCGGGCGGAGCTGCTGGAGTGGGCGACCTCCCGGCGTCTGGGCGTTTCTCCCGAAGCCTTTCAGGAACCGGAGGCCTCCGGCGCGCCGCTGCCGAGCCTGATCGAATCCCTCGAAACCGGGGGGGTTGTTTATCGTCTCGGCGGCACCAGCCACCGGGACGTCATGGCCCGACTGGTCGATGAATTGCGGCTGCCCGAAGAGGTCGACCGGGATTACCTGCTCAAGGTGCTCAATGCCCGGGAGGAACTGGCGTCGACCGGAACGGGGGACGGCATCGCCATCCCCCACCCCCGCAATCCGGTCCTGCTGCACATCACCAGGCCCAGCATCACTCTGGCCTTTCTGGAACATCCGGTCGATTTTCACGCCCTGGACGGCAAACCGGTCCACACCCTCTTCTGTCTGATTTCACCGACCCTGCGCGCCCACCTGCACCTGCTGTCGATGCTCAGTTTTGCCTTGCGCGATGCCGGCTTTCGGTCGGCGATCGAGCATCAGGGCAGCCGCGAGGAGATTTTTTCGGCACTGCGGCGGGTAAAGAAAACCATCCCCCACCAAAGTTTTCGTTAAACGGCAGGTCGGGCCGCCGTGAAAAAGGCAAAGCCCCGCTCCGGTAGATCCGGAGCGGGGCTTTTTTATTGTTCATGATGCGGACAGCGCGGCGGCGGCGGGACCGCTGCCAACTGCGGCCGACGGGTCAGGCCGGTACGTTCGGCAGCGTCGTCGTTTCCCCCTTGTGGTTGCGCAGGGTGTAGTGCTGCTGGTCCTTGCCGACCATGTAGTAGTCCGGCATCAACGGGATCTTGCCGATATTGGTCGCCACCACGTAGAGCGGCTGGGCCAGTCCGGTGGTATGACCGCGCAGCGCGTCGCGGATCAGTTCGGCGCCCTTTTCGACCGGGGTACGGAAATGGTCGATCCCCGGCGCCGCCTCGCAATAGAAGAGGTAATAGGGCTTGATCCGCACCGCAAGCAGTTTCTGGTTGAGACGGCGGAAGGTGTCGGCGTCGTCGTTGATCCCCTTGAGCAGCACCGTCTGGTTGCCGACATTGACGCCGCAGCCGAGCAGTTCGAAGACCGCCTTTGCCGTCTCCTCGGTGATTTCGTCGGGGTGGTTGCACTGGGTATTGATCCAGATCGGCACGCGGTGATAACCGCCGAGAACCTTTTTCAGCCCCGCGTCGATCCGCTGCGGCAGCACGATCGGCGTGCGGGTGCCGAAACGGATCATTTCGACATGCGGCAGTTCGCGCAGTTTCCGGATCAGATATTCGAGCTGCTCATCGGCCAGCAGGAACGGATCGCCGCCGGTGACCAGCACGTCGCGCACCTCGCTGTGCTCGGCCAGCCAGCGCAGCCCTTCATCGACATTGAAATCGAGTTTGAGATCGCCGTCGACCACCAGCTCCTTGCGGAAACAGTGGCGGCAGTAGATGCCGCAGGTCTGGGTGACGGTGAAGGCGACCCGGTCGCGGTACTGGCGGGCGATACTGTCCGGCCGGTTTTCCTCGGTGGCGCGATTCTCCTTCCAGACCAGGTAATCCTCCATGCCGAAGGTATTCTGCTGTTCCTGTTGCGATGGGATGACCTGCTTGCGGATCGGGCAGTTCGGGTCATCCCGATCCATCAAAGCCGCAAAGTACGGGGTTGTCCCCCAGGTGGTCCGGTTGTCGGTCAGCACGCGCCGTTCCTCGTCGCTCAGGTTGACGTACTGTTCGAGGCGTTCGATGCTGTTGGCGAATTGTTTCAGTTGGTCTTGCCAGTTCATGTCAGATATCCGTTTCAATCGGCAACGCAACACGAAACATAGTGCTCGGTTGCCGATTTGATTTGGTTAGGGTTGAACGGTTCCGGCAGCCACGCCGCGCCGATCAGAATTTTTTTCATGCCTTTTCCCTGAACAGCCTTTTGTGCCAGACGTTCATGCTTTCCAGGCCGCCGGAGATCTGGGTGTTCTTGATCAGCGTGCCGCCGAAGCGGTAGCCGTGCCGGGAAAAAACAATATTCATGCCGAAGGATGTGGCGCGGGCGATGGTGTAGCAGGTCTTGATACCGGCCTCGGCCATCAGCGCTTCCAGGGTGCCGAGCAAACGGTTGGCCAGGCCGCGGCCGCGCAGCTCGGGAGCGGTGGCGAAATCGGTCATTTCGGCGTTCTCTCCGGGCCGATCGATTTCCGCCGAGGCCAGGGCCAGCAGGCTTCCGTCCTCCCAGATCCCGGCATAGATGACGTTTTCGGCCATGGTGCGGGCCAGATACGCCGGATCATCGATCGGAAACGGATAGCTGGGGAAAACCGCGCGATAGAGATCCGCCATCTGCCCGCAGTCGCTTTCGGTCGCCAGCCGGCATTCGAGACCGTCTTCGTCCCCGGCGGCAGGGGCCGGACCCGCTTTGCCGCGGGCCGCTTCCAGCACCTGCCGCACCCGGTCGGCGGCATGATCGATCAGCCGGTCGCCATGATAGTAGCGGGCCATGAACAGGCCCGCGGTGGAACCGTTGTAAAAGTCCGGAATGGCGGCCTCGACCCGGTAGCCGTCCTGCTCGAAATGCCGCCGGGCGGGTTCCGGCACCTTGGCGAAGACCTTCGAATAGCCGTGGCGCACGGCCAGGCCGTCGATATGGTCGAGGATCCGCGGAACATCGTCCCTGCTCAGCTTCATCAGGTAGACGCGATCACTCAGCGGGCCATGCTGAAGCGTCGAAGCGCCGAAGGTTTCGATCAGATCAATGCTCATCGCGACGCTCCATCCGGCGGTTCTCCATCGGCGTCAGGCTGATCGTCTCATCGCAATCGGACAGCAGCTTCTCGATGCCGGTGACGCCGCTCTCAACGCCGTCCTCCAGCTTCAGCAGCAGGTCGCAGTTATCGCACTTGCGATCGCAGAACTTCGGTTCGTAGCTGTCCGGCTCCTGATAGGTGGTGATCACCCCTTCGTAGTTGCGCAGGATCACCTTGTTGGTCGACAGGGAAATCAGATAATGGGGAGAGACGGGAATCTTGCCGCCGCCGCCGGGGGCGTCGATGACATAGGTCGGCACCGCAAACCCGCTGGTATGGCCGATCAGGCTTTCCATGATCTCGATCCCCTTGCCGACCGGCGTCCGGAAGTGGGACAGCCCTTCGGACAGATCGCACTGATAGAGATAATAGGGACGCACCCGATTTTCGACCAGCTTGTGGACCAGCGACTTGATGATCCGGTAGCAGTCGTTGACGCCGGCCAGCAGCACCGACTGGTTGCCGAGCGGAATGCCGGCGTCGGCCAGCTTGCGCAAGGCGGCGCGGGTTGAACTGGTGATCTCGCGGGGATGGTTGAAATGGGTGTTGAGCCAGAGCGGCTGATGTTTTTTGAGCATCTCGACCAGTTCGTCGGTGATCCGGTAGGGCAGCACCACCGGCATCCGCGAGCCGATGCGGATCACCTGGACATGCTCGATCTGGCGCAGCTCGGTGAGAATCCAGTCCAGATAGGCATCATTGAGCATCAACGGGTCGCCGCCGGAGAGGAGCACGTCGCGCACCTCCGGCGTGTTGCGGATATAGTCGAGCCCGGCCCGGATCTGGTTGCGATCCGGAATCGAATCGACATCGCCGACCTTGCGCTTGCGGGTACAGTGCCGGCAATACATGGCGCAGACATTACTGACATGAAACAGCACCCGGTCCGGGTAGCGATGGGTTATGCCGGGGGCCGGGCTGTCGTGGTCTTCAGACAGCGGGTCGACCATGTCGCATTTATCGATTTCCAGTTCATGCGGGTCGGGAAACGCCTGGCGAAACACCGGATCGTTCTGATAGTCGCTGCGATCGATCAGCGACAGGTAATAGGGCGTGACCGAAAGGGGAAACTTTTTCAGGGTCAGCTCGACCTTGCGTTTCTGCTCCGGATCGAGCCGGATATCGAGCAAGGTCTCAAAGGTCTCGACCCGGGTGATGGAATGCCTGAGCTGCCAATGCCAATCGGTCCACTTGGATAGCGCAACCTTGTCGTCACTGCTCAGATGTTCGGCGATTTTTTGCTGGTTATCGGAATAAATACTCATAGTGTAAAACTCATCAGCTCCTTGCGCGCAAAGGCTCGCACCGAAAACGCAGTGGAGCGCATTGCGATGCGTAAAAACCCGGAAATGGCTCATTCGATTCATGATTTGTGCCGCGATCTTGCGGCTTGAAACAGGCGACGGTCGTGCCGGAGGTGGAGTCAGCGGACACCCTGGGGTTGTCTCATCTCTGCTTTTCTCCCGGTATGAAGGTTGGTCGGACAGGCGATACAATCCGGACTGATTTTTAGTGTACAAATAATTAGTACACGAACGATTCTAATAAAAAAAACCGCTTCTGTCAAGTTGGGGGCGAATCGGGAACGGATCAGGGGGTATCAGAGGGGGGGATCGGGGGGTTAGTTTTCCGGGTTCAAGGGACCGGTTTCCAGAACCGGAGCCGCGCCGATATGCCGCGCTTCCATCAGGTCGACCAGTTTTTCCAGGGACCGGGTGATCGCCACCTGTTCCGACTCGGGGAGCCTGACCAGGGCCTCGGCCAGGGTGTCCTGCAGCAGAGAGGGGGCGGCGGCGATCAGCTGCTCCCCGGCGAGGGTAATCGCAATATGCACCAGCCGCCGATCCTTGCTGTCGCGGGTCCGCGTGACCAGCTGCTTTTCTTCGAGCCGGTCGACAATGCCGACCACGGTGCTGGGGCTCAGATAGACTTTTTTCGCCAGCGCGCTGCTGGTCAGCGGCCCGTCCTGCTTGATCGCCGACAGACAGCCGAGCTGCGGGCCGGTGATCTTGTGCAGGCTGGCCAGTTTGTGCGAGTGGATATCAACCGCCCGGATGATGCGCCGCAAGGCCTGCAGAATGCGCAGCTCGTAACTTTCCCGGGGGACCTGGGGTTCGGAACCTGTCGGTGGATTTTCCGGTGGGGCACTCATCGGGGTCATCGTCTCTGCAGCAGTGTGATTGAACGGCGAGGTATCATAGTGACAGTTGCTCCGCCAAACAAGCCTAATTTTTTCCTACTGGTTCCTAACCGAAACGATAGAGGCTCTGACCGTCACGGTACAGATCCACCGGGCCGTCCTCGGAAACCTTCAGCACCCGGCCGTAATGGGAGGCGGCGGTTGCCGCGGTGGTGCGCCCGCCGCCGGTGACCAGGTCGCCGACCCCGGAGGTGTCGATGATGACCCCGGTGTCGAGCAGTTCCCCCTTGCGGTTGATCACCGTCATGCCGTCGGAAGAGAGAATCCGGCTCAACTCCCCCGAGCGTTTCAGGGCGCCGATCTTGGTGCCGCGGACATGCCGGATCAGGGCCCGGCTGAGCGGATCCCGGCCGCCGACCGAGCCTTTGCGCAGGGCGTCCAGATCGGTCTGATCGTCGGCGACCAGCACCACCGTGCCGTGGCGGGCCTTGGAGAGGGCATAGATCGACCAGACCAGGTGGTCGATGGAGCGCTTTTCGAGCTTGCCGTTCAGAAACTCGCGCATGATGTCCGGATCGTAGATACTCCAGTAGCCCTTGCGCCAGAGCAGCAGCTTGTCGCTGTCGAGCACGACCTCCACTTCCGAGGCGCTGTTGACGTACACGGCGAAGGCCCCGCCGCCGGCATTGCCCAGCAGCGACAAGGTTTCACGGTTGGCCAGCTGATCGATGCTGTCGCGCGGACCGGGGGCGTTGGTGCGGATGGTCCCCTTGACGTTCATGCGGATATCGCAGACGAACAGGGCCCGGTTGCCGTCGACGAAGCGGTAGGAGAGCGGATTGCGAAAAAAGTCGCCGGTGATACGCCGCCGGTCCGCGCCGAGATCAAGCCAATCGTAGCGGGTTTTCTGCAGCGACCTCTGGAAATCGCGCAACTGGTTGCGATAGATGATAAAGCCGGTCGTGGCCGGCGCCCCCTCATAGCGCTGATAAGACAGGTTTTTGAGCAGCTGGACCAAACTTTGCGCCGGCCAGAAGACCCCCTTGCGATCGCCGCGGATATAGCGGGCGACGGCAATATCGGCCAGCGAGGTCAACAGGGCGGTGCGAAAGTGCGCGGCGTAGCCCTTGGCGGAGAATCCGGAGGACAGCCCTTCAAAGGCTGTCAGCAGTTCGCTGATGAAACTCTCTTCCGTGGCGGTAAAGGCGAGCTCCTTGCGCTGGGCGCGAAACAGATAGCTGACCTTGTCGATCTCCAGGCGCGCCACGAGCTCCCGGCGATCCTGCGGGTCGGGGAACGCTTCGCCCTTTTCGAGTACGCTGAGCGTTACCTTAGCGCCGCCGAGAAAGGCACGCACGCTGTTTTCAATGGCATTGAAGGCTGATTTCGGCATAACCTGTAGAGTGCTCCATGATCAGCCCGGGCGCAAGCATAAAGCCTGCCGGACACAGCAAAAGTAACGGAATAATGGCGGGATAGCGGCTTGCCGGGAGCCGCGCCTCGACGCGGCTTCCGGCACGACATCAAGCATAGCAAGTTCCCGGCATCCCGTTATGCCGGGATTTTCCGCGGAACGCACAGCATCCAGGGACCAGCGAACGATGACCACAGATCAGGATCAGATTTTCATGCAGGCGGCCCTCGACCAGGCCGCTGTCGCCAAAAGCAAGGGCGAGGTGCCGATCGGCGCGGTGATCGTGCTCGACGGCAGCATCA
>DASWJX010000017.1:0-7249 GCA_036396915.1 Geopsychrobacteraceae bacterium
AGTTGACATTTTTTTTTCATGGGACCAGACTACTCGAAATGCAGTTGTTCCTACGCCGGATTTTCATGAGTACCGCCCTTCAATAGGGAGCAATGGAATTGGACCTTTCCGTTCCGCCTGAAATAACCCCACGGACAAGACGGAACCTCGCCCCGCTCGGGACCTGTTTGTCGGCAGCCGGTCTGCCCGTTGCGCGGCTCTTCTGCGCCCTGGCGTTGACGGGTCTCATGCTGCTGTCTCCCGCCATCGCCGTTGCTGCCGGCGCTCCCCTTACGCAAAACGCACCAGTCATCGTCGGCGGTGACCACAACTATCCCCCCTACGAGTTTCTTGACGAAGACGGCAATCCGACCGGCTACAATGTGGAACTGACTCAGGCCATCGCGGAAGTCATGGGGATGAAGGTCGAGATCCGACTCGGGGACTGGGATACGATGCGCCGCGCTCTGAAGGGCGGCACGGTCGATGTTCTGCAAGGCATGGTCTATTCCGACGCAAGAAGCAAAACCTTTGAATTTTCGCCGCCGCACATCATCATCCATGAATCGGTTTTCGCCCGGCGGGGGGCAGCGTCGATCACCTCACTGGAGCAGCTGAACGGCAAGGAGCTGATCGTGCAGAAGGGGGGCATCATGCACGATTATTTGCTGGAGAATCAGGTTGCGGCGCACCTGGTTTTGGTCGACTCCCACGCGGGCGCTTTGCGCATGCTGGCATCCGGCAAGCACGATTATGCATTGGTCGGCAACCTCCCCGGTTTGTACGTAGGTCGGGAACTGGGCCTTTCCAACATCGTGCCGGTCGGAAAGCCCTTTGCGGGACAGCGCTATGCCTACGCCGTCCGCAAGGACAATGTCGAACTGCTGGCAATGTTCAGCGAAGGGCTCGCCATCTTGAAAAACACCGGGAAGCACCACCGGATTTATGACAAATGGCTCGGGCCTCTCGACCCCAGCCGAAATCCCTGGGAAAAACTTGTCCCCGTGCTTGGCTTCGTGTTTGCTCCGCTGCTCATAATACTGGGTGGCATCTTCGTCTGGAACCGCTCCCTGAAGAAAGAGGTCGCCCGCCGCACCAAGGAATTAAAGCTTCAGCAGCAGCAATTGATCCAGGCGGATAAAATGGCGTCCCTTGGCGTCCTGGTCTCGGGCATGGCCCACGAGATCAACAATCCCAACAGTCTGGCGCTGCTCAACATGCCGATAGTGCTTGAGGCTTTCGAGGACAGTCGGGAAATCCTGGAGGCGCACTACCGGGAGTACGGCGATTTTCCCATGGGCGGGCTGGAGTACTCGGTACTGCGCAACGAACTCCCGCACATGCTCTCTGAAATGTTGCACGGAGCCCGGCGTATCAAGCGCATCGTTGATGACCTGAAAGACTTCGCCCGGCAGGGTGACCCTTCCCTGGAAGAACCGGTGGACATCAACGCCGTGCTGCAAGCCGCCGTGCGCCTGGTTGATAACTCCATTCGCAAGTCGACCAACTGTTTCAAGCTGCACTGCGCAGAGGGCTTGCCGACCATCCGCGGAAATGCCCAGCGTATCGAACAGGTGGTCATCAACCTGATCCTCAATGCCTGCCAGGCCTTTGACGATCCGGAAAAGGGGATTGCCCTTGCGACCCGCTATGATCACGACAAAGGCCTGGTCATTTGCACTTGCCGGGACGAGGGGGAGGGGATTGCCCCCGAGCACCTCCCCCGTCTCACCGATCCTTTCTTCACCACCAAGCGGGAACAGGGCGGCACGGGACTTGGCCTGTCCGTTTCAGCCACCATCGTTCAGCAGCACGGGGGAACACTCGCATTCAATTCCAGCCCTGGGCAGGGGACCACGGCAACACTCTCCCTTCCCGTTGACAGGAAAGACAATGTCGCATGAAAAAGAATCTACACCCCCCCTTTCGTATTTTGCTGGTCGACGATGAACCGTCCTTTCTGCGCAGCCTGAGTCTTACCCTGAAGCGTTCGGGGGGGATAGACAATATCCTTTGCTGTCAGGACAGTCGCCAGGTCATGGACCTGCTTTCCCGTGAAGATGTCGGGCTGGTGCTCCTTGATCTGACCATGCCGCACCTGTCGGGGGAGAAGCTGCTGCCGATGATCGTGGAGGAGTTTCCCGAGGTGGGGGTGATTGTGATCAGCGGCCTGAACCAGGTAGAAACCGCCGTTGATTGCATCAGACACGGAGCCTTCGACTACTTCGTCAAAACGGTTGAAACGGACCGCCTGGTCAAGGGCGTGGCGCGGGCCATTCAGATGCTGGTGCTGCAACGCGAAAACCAGGAGATGCGCAGACACATCCTCTACGACAAGCTGGAACAGCCCGAGGCCTTCGCCGACATCATCACCCGCAATAAGGCAATGCGCTCGGTCTTTCAGTATCTTGAGGCGGTCTCCCGAAGCAACCAGCCGATTCTGATTACCGGTGAAAGCGGGGTCGGCAAGGAGTTGTTCGCCCGGGCGGCGCACGCCCTCAGCAACCGCAGCGGGCCGCTGGTCTCGGTGAATGTGGCGGGCCTTGACGATAACGTCTTTGCCGACACCCTCTTCGGACACTCCAGGGGGGCCTTCACCGGGGCCAATGAGGCCCGTAAGGGCATGATCGAGGAGGCCGTCGAGGGCACCCTGTTCCTGGATGAAATCGGCGATTTGAGCTCCGCCTCCCAAGTCAAGCTCCTGCGCCTGCTCCAGGAGGGGGAGTACTTCCCCCTGGGCAGCGACAAACCGAAACGCCTGCAAGCGCGCATTGTGATCGCCACCCACCAGAACCTTGCCGCCAAGCACGCCGCCGGCCAGTTCCGCAAGGATCTCTTCTTCCGGTTGCGGACGCACCATGTCCACATCCCCCCGCTGAGGGAGCGCAAGGAAGACCTCCCGCTGCTGCTGAACCATTTCCTTGAACTGGCGGCCGACGAACTGGGGAAAAAAATGCCGAGCGTGCCCAAGGAACTCTATGTCCTGCTCGCCAACTATCCTTTTCCTGGAAACATCCGGGAGCTCAAGGCGATGGTCCACGACGCCATGAGCGTGCACCAGGAAATGATGCTCTCCATGAAGGTCTTCAAGCGTGCCATGGATCAGAAATTAGAGCGGGAGACTCCGGTCATCGGTGAAGAGTCGACCGAGGAGAACGTCTTCAAGCCATCCGCGCAGCTGCCGGCCCTCCATGAAGTCGCGGACCTGCTGGTCGCCGAAGCGATGAAACGGGCCGAAGGAAATCAATCGATCGCCTGCCGCCTGCTCGGCATATCGCAGCCGGCCTTGAGCAAGCGGCTCAAAAAAATGGAAAAGTAAGCCGGCGGTCAAGGTCCGCTTTTGCTGAAGCCGTGCAGTGCTCTTGTCGCCTGGCCGCTACCCATGGCAGGAAAACAGGAGAGCTCCGCGGCAACGCGATGCTCGTATCCATGCCGTTGATTGTGACGCCCTGCACGGATAAAACCTTGATTCAGCACCGCCCTGCCACCTTCCGCCGGCACCTCCGGGAATCCCGGCCCTCCGCCCCCGAGGCCCCTATAACCTCAGGCGCTCCTATAACCTTCCGAAAACCGCAGGCAATAGCCTGTTTTTGCGGCACTTTCTCCTGAAACGTCCGCTCCTCCCTCCTCACGGTTATACCCCCCTCAGGGTCTTGCGCAACCTCGGCACAAGACACTTTCTCCTTTAATAACAAGTACTTGAATAACGGTATGCGGTTTGGCACCCCCCTTGCTCTGTATACCGATCGACGGCGTCGTAAAAAAACATTTTAAAACGCCGAATTCGAGCGGCCCCAACGGTACGTTATGCCCCGCTGTCGGACGCACTTTCCAGAACAGGAGAAAAGTAAAGATGGCTGAGTCAACACGACTGGAACACGACTTGATTGGCGAAAAAGAGGTGCCCGCGGACTGCTATTACGGGGTGCAGACCCTGAGAGCCCTGGAGAACTTTGACATCACCGGGATTCCCATCTCCAGGACTCCGGAAATGATCCGGGCCCTGGCTTTTGTTAAAAAGGCCGCCGCCCTGGCCAATCTGGAACTCGGTATTCTTCCCGGGAAAATCGCCAAGGCCATTGCCCGGGCCTGCGACAACATCATCTCCGGACAATTTCATGATCAATTCGTGGTGGATGTCTTGCAGGGAGGAGCCGGCACCTCGACCAACATGAATGCCAACGAGGTCATCGCCAACCGGGCTCTGGAGATTCTGGGCCACGAGAAGGGTGAATACCGCTACTGCCACCCGAACAACCATGTCAACTGCTCGCAATCGACCAACGACGCTTATCCCACCGCCTTTCGTCTGGCCCTCCATGCCGAACTGAAGATACTGATGCAAAAGATGGAAGTCCTGCAGCAAGCATGTGCCGCCAAGGGAGTGGAATTTGCCGATGTCCTCAAGATGGGCCGTACCCAGTTGCAGGATGCGGTACCCATGACCTTGGGACAAGAGTTCTCGGCCTATGCCACCACCATCGGCGAGGATGTCGAGCGGGTCCATGAAGCGCAGAACCTGATCCACGAAATCAATCTCGGCGCGACCGCCATCGGCACCGGGCTCAATGCTCCGCACGGCTATACCCGCCTGGTCACCGAATATCTGCGCAACCTCACCGGCATTCCCCTCGTCACATCGCCAAATCTGATCGAAGCGACCTGGGATACCGGCGCCTACATGCAGGTTTCCGGTGTGCTCAAACGGTTTGCCGTCAAACTCTCCAAAATCTGCAACGACCTCCGCCTGCTTTCTTCCGGCCCCCGGGCCGGGTTGAACGAGATCAACCTGCCCAGGATGCAGCCCGGCTCCTCGATCATGCCGGGCAAGGTCAATCCGGTCATTCCCGAGGTAGTGAACCAGATCGCCTACCAGGTGGTCGGGGCCGACCTGACCATCACCATGGCTTCGGAAAACGGACAACTCGAGCTGAACGTGATGGAGCCCGTCATCGCCTACAACCTCTTCCAGTCCATCGACATGCTCGGACGGGCCTGCACGACCCTTGCCGATAAATGCATTACCGGCATCACCGCCAACCGGGAGCATTGCAGAAACATGGTGGAAAACAGCATCGGCATTGTCACCGCCCTGAACCCGATCATCGGCTACGAAAATTCCTCTGTCGTCGCCAGAGAGGCGTTGGAGGGCAACCGCTCGGTCTACGATCTCATCCTGGAAAAGGAACTTCTCTCCCGGGAGAGATTGGATGAGATCCTCTCGCCCGCGAACATGATGCACCCCCAATTCATAGCGGTCTGATGCCGCGTTGTCGCTCTGCGCCGCTTCAAGCCCGGCAGCGCAGAGCGCCCCGCACCCTCAAACAGTAAGGAGACAAACCGATGAAAACCCCGAATAATCAAGCGGTACCCCTGTCCGGAGTTGGACAGGAAGCAAAATGCGCACGCATGCCAAACCTTCCGCAGGTTGGCTTCGTCCTGGGAGGATTTCTGGCCCTGGCCTTTTCCTTCACCAGCCTGGGCATCGAGATTCATCTGGCTATTTTCGCCGGATGGTTTTTGGCCTTTGCCGTCGGCAGAAGCATCGGTCGCGACTACAAGGGGATGGAAAAGGCCATCACCAAGGGAATTTCCAACGGCATGGATGCCATCATCATTCTCCTGATCGTCGGCGCCCTGGTCGGAACCTGGATCTCCGGCGGAGTCGTACCGAGCCTGATCTATTACGGGCTGAAAGTCATCCACCCGTCGATCTTCCTGCTCGCCACCCTGATCATCTGTTCCCTGACCTCCATTGCCACCGGCACCTCATGGGGCACCGCCGGAACCGCCGGTATCGCCATGATGGGGATCGGCGCCGGTCTGGGGATCCCCGCGCCGCTGACCGCCGGAGCGGTCCTCTCCGGGGCCTATTTCGGCGACAAGCTTTCCCCGTTATCCGACAGCACCATCCTCACGGCTTCCATGTCGGGCGTTGATCTGATGGACCACATCAAGGGGATGCTGCCGGTTTCGATCATCGGCTATGTGCTGGCCGCCATCGCTTTCACCGCCGCCGGCTTTGCCGTCGGCGGCGGCGCGGCGGACATGGCTCAGGTCAACGCCGTGATGTCCGCGATCGACGGCATGTTCAACGTCAACCTGCTCTGTCTGGTCCCCATGCTGCTGGTCGTGGCGTTGCTGGCCATGAAAAAGCCGTCGATCCCCGTTATCACGTTCGGCGCCGTTCTCGGTATCGTCTGGGGCATCGTCTTTCAGGAACTTGCGCCGGTTGAGGCGATAGGAACGGCCTGGACCCAGATCCCCAAGGATACCGGCCTCGTTTTTATCGACAATATCCTCAGCCGTGGCGGCATGAGCTCCATGCTCTGGTCGGTCGGTATCATCATCTTCGGCCTCGGCTTCGGCGGCCTGCTCGATCATATCGGGATACTGAAGGTGCTGGCCGGAAAAATCGAAAAATTGATCACCGGGGGCGGCTCCCTGACCACCATGACCATCGGGACCGGCTTTCTCGGAAACCTCTTCGGCAGCGCCATGTATGTTTCTCTGATCCTGACCCCGAAAATCATGGGTGAGAAATATGACGAACTCGGCTACCACCGGCGCGTACTGTCCAGGAATACCGAATTCGGCGGAACCCTCACCTCCGGCATGGTCCCCTGGAGCGACAACGGTATCTACATGGCGGGGATTCTGGGCGTGGCGACGCTGGACTACCTGCCCTACATGTGGCTCTCCTTCGCCTGCATCAGCGTAACCATCCTCTTCGGCTACACCGACAAGTTCATGTGGCGGGTCGGCAAAGCCGAGGTTTCGGTTCCGGAATCGGCACCGGAAGCCTTGCCGAAAGTGGCCTGAGCCCGTTGCCGGAAGCTGATCGGCGGACTAAGAGCACTCGATAGCGAGCCGCGGCCTGCGGCGGCAGGCCGCGGCGATGAAATGCGTTTCTTGATCGACGCCTGCCGAGCCCGAACTCAAAAGGACCAGGACCATGAAAAAGATACTTCTTGTCGCCACCGGCGGCACCATTGCCTCCACCGCATCCACCGAGGGGCTTGCTCCGGCCTTCAATGCCGAGCAGTTGCTTGCTTATCTGCCGGAAATCAAGGGCTTGTGCCGGGTCGACGGCATTTGCGCCATGCGTATCGACAGTACCAATATGACGCCGAGCCTGATGGCCCGGATTGCGGAAACCATCTACCGCCATTACCACGACTATGAAGGGTTTGTTGTCACCCACGGTACCGACACCATGGGCTATACCTCGGCCGCCCTCACCTACATGCTGCAAAACATCAAGAAGCCC
>DASWJX010000018.1:0-4816 GCA_036396915.1 Geopsychrobacteraceae bacterium
AGTGCTGACTGAAATAGCCGAGATGCACGTTGGCGCCGATACCGACCGTCCCCTGCGTCGGCTCGGTTTCACCAGCCAGGGTCTTGAGAAAGGTCGATTTCCCGGCACCGTTGACTCCGACCACGGCGATCTTGTCGCCCCGCTTGACCATCCCCGAAATACCCGAGAACACGTTTTTGTCCCCGCCGCCGGCGACCGACCAGACCTTGCCCAGCCGCTGCATCGCGATCACATCATCGCCGCTGCGCGGCGGCTCGGGAAACGCGAACCTGATGACTTTCTGCTCCGGCGGCAGTTCGATCCGCTCGATCTTCTCCAGCTTCTTGACCCGCGACTGCACCTGGGCGGCATGCGAGGCCCGGGCGGCAAAACGGGCGATAAACTCCTCTTCCTTGGCCAGCATCTCCTGCTGGCGCCGGTGGCTGGCCAGCAGCTGCTCGCGGCGGATCTCCCGTTCCCGCAGGTAGAAATCGTAATTTCCGCCGTAGGTGGTGATGGTCTGGTTGCCGACCTCGACGATCCGCCCGACCAGCCGATTCATGAAATCGCGGTCATGGCTGGTCATCACCAGGGCCCCCTGATAGTCGTCGGCCAGCCAGTTTTCCAGCCAGACGATCGATTCCATATCCAGGTGGTTGGTCGGCTCGTCAAGCAGCAGCACCTCGGGGTTGAGGGTCAGGATCCGGGCCAGGGCGATGCGCATTTTCCAGCCGCCGCTGAAGGTTTCCACCGGCCGAAGGTAATCGTCGGGGCCGATGCCGAGTCCGGTCAGTACCGCCTGGGCGCGGTTTTCGAGATCATAGCCGCCGCGATGCTCGAACTCCTGCTGGACATCCCCGTAACGTTCCAGCAGCGCGGCCATCGCGTCGTCCGCCATAGGCTCGCACATGGCCGCCTCCATCTCGCGGATCTGCTCCCCCAGTTGCACCGTCGCCGCGGAGGCCGCGACCACCTCCTCCAGCGCGCTGCGTCCGGACATCTCGCCGACATCCTGAGAAAAATAGCCGATCATCGTCTTCTTGCCGCAGCTGATTTCGCCGGCGTCAACCGACTCCTCCCCGGTGATCAGGCGAAAGATGGTCGATTTCCCCGCCCCGTTCGGTCCGACCAGACCGGTGCGGCTGCCGGGCAGAATCTGGAAGCTGGCGTTTTTGAACAGCACCCGATTGCCGTGCTGTTTGGTGATATCGGTCAGATGAATCATGGCGTGTCCCTTTGCAGAAAAAGTTTCGCTCTGTTAACATGCTAAGAATATCCGGGGCAAGGGAAAAGGGGGAAAAGAGCGGAGCTTGCGGCGGCCGGACGGGGCACTGTGCATTTGTACAGTTGGCAAACGTTGCTCCCTGAGCGATTAATTACGGATCCTCACATTTTTTTCCTTGGGCGACTCCGCTATATTGGCAAACATCGAAGGACGGTTGTGGCAGGCCGTTCCCCGACAAAACAGATAAAACCTCCCTTAAAAACGTTTTTGCCCCATGATTAGCCTCCTGATCGTGGGGCATTTTTTTGCCTGAAAAACGGCAGCGCCAAAGACCTCCGAACAGACTGAAGCGGAACCGTCCCGGTGCCCCAGGGTTCCACTCTGCATTGTAATGTCTTCGCAAAAACTTAAGAGGACGGCGGCAGACCGGTATCTTTTATGCGGGGATACGTGTACTATAGCAATTGAAGCTCACCCGCCTCAGATCCTCTGTCAACCCACTACCGCCCTTCAATCCGTACGGAGATGCAGGTACGGACGGAAGGAACCTGTGGGGTCGCGACGGGTTTTCCAGACACGACAATCGGCCAATCCTGATCCTTAGATTCCAGGCATCTCCCTGGTTTTTATCGGCAATTATATCGGCTCGCTCAAACAAGGGAGTAACACCATGCAGAAGACCACGCTTTCGGCAGGCGATCAGATCGAAGCCCGCTGCACCAAGTGCCGCAAAAATACCGGCCATATCATTGTCGCCATGACCGCGGAAGGTCCGGCTAAAGTCCAGTGCAATACCTGCAGCGGCCAACATAAATACCGGTCACCCACGGCACCGAAAAAACCTGCCGTTCGGCGCACCGCGGATCCCAAGGCCGTCGAGAAAAAAGAGTGGGAAGAACTGCGCTCGGGCATGAACAGTGCGAAAGCAGCGGATTATTCCATGACGGGAACCTTCAAGGTCAAGTCATTGATCAATCACCCCGTTTTCGGCCTGGGGCTGGTGCAACGCGTGGCCGGCTCGCAAAAAGTCGAAGTCCTGTTTGAAGACGGCAAAAAAACGCTGCGCTGCAAATAACCCGCTCGGCCGACGGCCGGTTGCCCTTGTTGCATCACGCAGCACGGAGCGTCCCCGAAACCCGCTGGAGATATCTCAATATGGACATGTGTGGTCGCTGTGAAGAACAGTCGAAAAAACTGCGGAGTGGAAAACCTCATGAACAGTTGATGAAGGTGGACGACCCGCGTATTTTCAAGGGGAACAAGCCTCGCGGCTTCGAGGAGCAGGACTACCAGTGCCAGACCTGCAGCGCAAAATTCACCCAGAGCACCAACAGGAACGATCTGGCCTGGACCTTATGGCAGGGCTAATCATAAATCGGAGCCTGTTTTTAATATAATCAGTTTGGTCCTTGCTTTTCAAAAGACTCCTGTGTTATCTTGAAAAAACTTAAGCAAGTTTGTGCAAGGGTTTCGACGCTCATCAGGTTGACAAGGTGTCAAGATTGATCAGAACACACAGACCCGTTAGGGCTGTGTGTTTTTTATTTTTCGGGCGCTCGGGATTTGCACAACAAAAAAGTTCCCAAAGGGGAACATGGAGAGAAAAAATGGCAGAAGGTACAGTAAAGTGGTTTAATGACTCAAAGGGTTTTGGTTTTATCGAGCAGGACAATGGACCCGATGTGTTTGTTCATTTTTCCGAAATTCAAGGCGACGGATTTAAATCTCTCGCCGAGGGAGACCGCGTCAGCTTCGAGGTCACCCAGGGCCAAAAAGGTCCCCAGTCAGCTAATGTGCGCAGAATTTAAGTAACATTCGCACAGAGTTGCAAAAGAGCCCCGCGGATTTTCGTGGGGCTCTTTTTTTCAGACAACGATTTCCATCGAAAAACGAGACGACTGTTCCCCGTCTGAGCGCAGGCGCAATAGCCGTCGGAAAGTGACAAGCGGATGGCCCGAAAAACAAATTACGGCTTTGAAAAGCGCCAAAAGGAAATTGCCAAAAAAGCCAAGAAGGACGAAAAGAAAATGCGCAAACAGGAGGACAAAATCCAGGAAGACCAAAGCGAGGAGTCCCCGGCCGAGGATTAGCAGGGTGACTGTTGCCGGGCGCACAGAGCAACGCCGGATCACGCCGGGCCGCCCGTCCCGTCCCCCTTTTCGATCATTCGAGACCGCACCCGCGCACCGGTTCCGTCGTCCCGGCGCAACAGCCGGCCGTTCTGCGCTACTGCCAGGCCGCGAGTGTCGGTCCCCTGCTCGGCTAAATACAGTACCCGCGGCACCTCTCCGGTTCCGTCGCTCCAGCCCGCCGCTCGGCTCATGATTCAAAAAAAGGCCATCAAGCGGACATCCCCCATGTTTCTCTTATGCTCCGCCCTGCAGCCCTTGCGACCAGACGTCAAGCCCCCCTCCAGCAAACGCCGGCGCTTGGAAAAAGAGCAAAAACCATCTCGTTCCAGCTGGCCTGTTCTCTTTTTCTAGGAGCCTGTCGGACGATCCATGGACCGGCTCCTAGCCGCCGGTCGTGTCCGTCCCGCCGACCCGGCGCAGATCATCCAGCGTCAGAATCGACTCGATATCCCGCCGCTCCCCCTTGTTGATGATCACCCCGCTGCCGACCAGCACCGTCTGCGACTGGGCGACGATCGCTTCGATCGCGTTCAGGGTCGAGCCCCTGGCGTAGAAATCGTCGATAAACAGCAGCCGTTCGCCGGGGGCGAGAACCTCCCGCGACACGTAAAGGGTGGTCGTTTCCTGCTTGGTGAACGAGTAGCTGGAGGCGGCGAAACAGTCGCGCATGGTCAGCGGTTTCTTCTTCTTGGCGTAGATGAACGGCACGTCCAGGGCTTCCGCCACCGCCTGGGCGAGCATGATGCCGCTGGTTTCGGCAGTGAGGATTTTGTCGATCCGCCGGTCGGCGAAGCGACCGGCGATCTCTTCCGCGAGCAGGCGCATCAGCTTCGGATCGACCATGTGGTTGAGAAAGCGGTCGACCTTGATCACCTCGCCGTCGATCGAGCCTTCGGTTTTGATCCGTTCCAGCAGGGTGCGGGCGGCTGTGGTCATTTGCGATCCTCGCGGTCATAGGGTTGGCCGAGGCTCTCCGGCTGTTGCGAAGCGCCCCTGGCGAGCCGCAGGGTCGAGACGACCAGCACCAGAATGGTGAAGAGGTAGGGAAGCATCTGCAGGACATGGGCGGAGACGGTGGTGCCCATGGCCTGGAAACGGAGCTGCATGGCGGTGATGCCGCCGAACAGGTAGGCGCCGGCCAGGGCGCGGTAGCGGTTGACCGGCACCCCGCGGCCGGTTTTTTGCCGAGGGTGCTCAGGACCAGCCCCCAGCGGGTCCCTTCTACCCCTGCGGGATTAATTTTCTCCGACGGCCTCAAGCTTGTTGTTGATGTTGTCGTCCAGCCAGTGACTGTCCCACCACTCCTTGGGCTCCACCGGCAGCCCGGAAACCAGCGTGCCGAAATGCAGGTGATCGCCGCCGGCCATCCCGGTCGCTCCGCTGCGGCCGAGGATCTGCCCCTTGACGACCCGATCTCCCGCCTGTACGTCGAGCTGGCTCATGTGGGCATAGAGGCTCTGCAGACCGAGACCGTGGTCGA
>DASWJX010000019.1:0-9944 GCA_036396915.1 Geopsychrobacteraceae bacterium
TCTTTTGACCGAGCTTGCGCACGTAACGGGCCTCGGTGGAATTTTTGTCCCAGATGACCAGATCGCGCACTTTGAGAAAATCGCGGTAATCTTCGAGCAGCTCTTCGAGGCTGGCGCGGGCCACGTTGGTCAGTTTGATCTCCATCTCTTTGGAGGTCGGCGCGGCCTTGCTCCCTTCGATGATATTCTGCTTGCCCGAGCGCGCCGCCTGCACCATCTGATCGATGGTGCGGTCACCCCGGCGCAAAAATCGCTGGCAAAAGCGGTAGGTCAGCTGGTAGACGACCTCGGATTTCTGGTAGGAGAGCAGGGTCTGGTAGTCGCCTCTGGGGGGTAAAAGCTCTGAGTTTTCTTTTAAAGCATGGGAATTATGTGATCTCTGGGAATGATGGGAAGGCTCTGCGGCCTTGCCTTGGTTTTCATCATTCCCATGCTTCCCATCTTTCCCATAACCCTCGCTCATTACACCATCTCCCCTCATGTCAAATCTTCTGATCACCAATGCACCCTCTTCTCCTCCCTCCTCCAAAGGGCCAATCCTTCCCTGGCTCACCCTGCAGGGCATTTCTCTGCCGCTATGGCATCGGCAGCGCAGCCCTCCTGTTTAGCCGATCATTTCCAGGATCTTCTGGAACGGAAATTCACTTAACGCACCGAAATCGGCATGACGACCCAACCGGGCGCGGGTGACGGCGGGGCTGGTGATGCCGCAAAGGAAGCGGGCCAATTGGCGTGGATGGGAGAGGGGTGGATGGTCCTCGGCCCGAATCCGGCGCGCGATCTCGGCTTCGGCGGCGCCCGGTTCCAGGGGGGCGGTGCGCGGCAGGCGTTGCCCCTCTCCGCTTCGGCACCTGCTGCAGTCGTTGCAGTCGGAAACGTTTTTTTCGCCGAAATAATCGAGCAGATGGCGGGTCAGACAGCTGCTTTGCTCCGCATAGGCGAGGACGCGCCGCAGCCGGTCGATATCCCGAATTTCCCGCTCGGCAAAGGTCTTCTGCAGGGTGCCGATGAGGGCTTGCGGATCGGAAACAGTCTCTTGCAGGCGGTAGCCGTGGCGCAGGCCGGTCGCCTGGACCGTCAGTTCGCCTTTTTCCTCGAGATAGCCGATGGCGGCGGTGACGCGCCCGCGGGGCTGGTTCAGGGCGGCGGCGCTTTCGGCGGGGTTGAGCTGCGACCAGAGCCGGCCCGGTCGGGCGGTGGCGAAGAGGTCCTGCAAAAAGGCGGCGCGCGCGGGATCGAAGCCGGCGCAGATCGTTTCCAGGGGGCGGTTCAGCTTGACCTTGTAACTGTCGTAGAAGGGGCCGGTGGCGCGAAGAATCCCGTTCAACTCCAGATAGGTGAAGACGGTGGCGATCACCAGGGCGCGGATATCGAAAAGTCCGGCCAGCTCGAAATGGGAAACGTCGAAGCTTTCGCCCTGGCTGAGCAGGTGCTCCACCAGTGCAGCGAGGGCCTCGGGCACGGGGGTGTCGCCGTAACTGAAGTTGGCCAGTACCGTCAGATCGTCGGCGCAGGCCAGGATTTCGCAATGGGCGTCCTGCCCGTCGCGGCCGGCGCGCCCGATCTCCTGCATGTAATTTTCCAGGGTCTTGGGCAGGTTGACATGGTAGATGGCGCGGATGTCGGCCTTGTCGATGCCCATGCCGAAGGCGATGGTGGCGACGACCACCGGCAGATCGCCGGCCATGAAGGTCTCCTGCACGGCGCTGCGCTCCTCGTTTTTCATCCCGGCGTGGTAGGCCCGGGCGGCAACCCCTTCGGCGCTGAGAAAGGCGGCGATTTTTTCGGCGGTCTTTTGCAGGATAACGTAGACGATGGTCGCTCCGGAGGGGCGCTCACGCAGGCGCTGCAGCAGCAGTTGGCGGCGCTGCGGGGCGGGACAGGGGGAGACGCTGAGGTGCAGGTTGGGGCGATGAAAGCTGGTGCGGGTCTGGTCGCTGTCGGCAATGTCGAAGGCACGGCGGATATCGGCGGCGACCTCCGGGGTCGCGGTGGCGGTCAGGGCCAGAACCCTGCCGACCTTGAGCTTTTTGGCCAGGCGGGCCATCTTCAGATATTCGGGGCGGAAATTGTGACCCCACTCGGAGATGCAATGGGCCTCGTCGATGGCCAGTAAAGCAATCGGCCGGCCCTGCAGGCGATTGAGAAAACGCTCGTTGGCCAGTCGCTCGGGGGCGATATAGAGGAGCTTGAGGCTGCCGTCGGCCAGTTGGCGATAGATCGCCTGCGCCTCGGCGGGACCGATGCTCGAATCGAGGCGGGCGGCCATGATGCCGCGCGCCCGCAGCGCGTCGACCTGGTCTTTCATCAGCGCGATCAGCGGTGAGATGACCAGCGTCAGGCCGTCCACAAGCAGGGCGGGCAACTGGTAGCAGAGGCTCTTGCCGCCGCCGGTGGGAAAGATCGCCAGGGCCGAACGCCCGGCCAGCAGGCAGTCGATAACCGTCTCCTGCCCCGGACGGAATTCGGAAAAGCCGAAATTTTCCTGCAGACAGTGATGGATTGAACCCTCGGACATGCTTCCCTCCATTAGTTCCGATAGACATCTTTGCGGCGGCCGACCGTGACGACCGTGACCACAAGGTCCTGGTCCTGAATTTCGTAGAGAATGCGATAGATGCCCTGGCGCACCCGATAGCGTTTCTGGGCGGAGAGTTTTTCGCAACCAGGGGGGCGGGGATCGTCGGCCAACGCCTGAATGCGTTTAAGGATGGCGGCGACATCCGCGTTGGGGAAAGCGCGCAGGTCCTTGGCAACCGATCGCTTGAAGACCAGTCTATATTTTGCCATGTGCCTTGAGATCGGTAAGCAGCTCTTCGTAGCTCACGGTCGGCTCGGCCACCCGGTCGGCGAAGGCGGCCAGGTCCTCCTGGTCTTCGCGTAGCGACTGGCGCACGGCTTCATTGACGAGGTCGGAAACCGTCCGGTTGCAAGACGCCGCCTTCAGGCGCAAGGCCTGGTGCAGGGCTGGGTCGAGATAGATGGTGGCGCGTTTGGAGAGTTCAGTCATATGCGTAACCTCTTTGACGTCATCTTAACGCCATAACGTCAAAGCGTCAAGATGACGGAGCAGGATGACCGGTATTCCGGGGACATCCTATTTCCCATTTCCCCACAGAAAACAACGAGCACTACAGGGTGAAACTCCCTGCCACGGCATACAAAAAAAGACACCCCGGTCCAATGACCGAACACGCATTATCCAACCTGCCGCAATTTTCCAACCACCATCGTCAAAAAAACAATTCCGGGCTAACGTGGAAACGGGCTGATAATTTCCTGATGTGGTCTTTTGTTAAACTTCTGTGGCCGTTAATAATCTGGGAAACAAGTGACTTTGAGCCTATCTCTTCCTTGAGATCAGCATAGGCTAATTTGTTCTGATCCATGATGACGCGCAGTGTTGAAACAGCGGGATCGAGAGCATCAGCTTCTCTTTCAAACTCAACCATGTCTTCAAAGCTGTCTTCGTACTTTTCTATTGAACCGGCAATGACATCGATCAGAAGAAGAATCGGATTGTCCGCCGTATCTTCAGAGGTGGTCATCAGCTGTTCAACCAGGTCGAGGGCGCGTTCATAGTCATCGTTGGTTTTGATGTCGATAAACTTGCTTGCCTGCTCATAGAAAGAAAGAAAAGAGTTGGTCAATGTTTCAGCTTCTGCTGTATTGGTCATTACAATTCTCCTTTCCTGTACCTGTTGCAAAGCTTGTCATATTCCTTGTGGGTAACGATGTGCCGAACAAACAATTTCTGTCCATCGAAATAAATCACTGCCAGTATCCGCAAATTGTTGCCGCCAACATCAATGACATATCCGTGGTTCAGATATTTAAAATTATCCAGTGATGGAAAAAGAGCCCTCAATTCATCGGGAGTCTTGAACGTCCCCGACTTTAAAAGTCGATAAATTTCCAGCAGTGCCTTGCGGTCCTGAGGAAATTTCCGAGCAGCCTCCACAAATGCCAACTTGGCAATTACATGCATGACACCATCCCCCTGTTTACTTATTGTAAACACTACCACACCGCGCCATCATTCACAATATGTAAACCATGGACGGATTCAGAAAAGACAAAATGATCGGACCTTCATGTGCTACAAACAAAAAAAGAAGCCCCGGCCTAACAACCGAAAACGCCTTATCCAACCCGCCTCAATTTTATCACCACCGACATCCCCCCATTCATAGCCTCGAACACCCCTACTTGCGCGGCCAGTTGAACAGCAGCAAGCCGCCGCAGATGAAAGCCATCCCCACCAGATGGAACTCCCGGAAACGTTCACCCAGAAAGACAATCGCCATCAACGAGGCGAACAGCGGAATCAGGTTGATGTAGAGCCCGGCCCGGTTGGCGCCGACCTGTTCGATGCCGCGATTCCAGCACAGGTAGGCGGCAATCGACGGCAACAGGCCGACATAGAGCAGGCTGGCCGCCACCGAGCCGTTCAGCTGCAACGGAGCCACCCGGCCCAGCTCCCACAGATAAAGAGGGAACAGCGTCACCACGCCGACAGCAAAGGTCGTGGTCAGAAAGCTCAAGGGGTGAATTTTGGGACGATTGCGCAACAGGACGGAATAGAGGGCGTAGAAGCAGACGGCCAGCAGCATCAACAGGTCGCCACGGGCAAAGCTGAGCTGCTGCAGGCGGTTCCAGTCACCCTGGGTGATGATATACCCCGGCCCGATGATGCAGAGGAGAACCGCCAGCAGCTGCACACGACTGATCCGCTCGCGGTACAGCAGAAAGCTGATCAGCACAATTACCGCCGGCATCACCGACTGGGTCAGGGCGATGTTGATCGCGGTGGTGGTCTGGGCCGCGGTGTAGAGCAGGGTGTTGAATGAAGTAATGCCGAGCAGGCCGACCAGCAGGATATTCTTCCAGCCGCGCTTGATCCCGGCCCGATCCCGCAGCACATGCTTCCAGGTGAAGGGAAGCAGCAGCGTCAGGGCGATCACCCAGCGCCAGAACGACAGGGCGATCGGCGGGATCATCTCCGCCACGCCACGGGCCAGCACCGTGTTCCCGGCCCAGAACAGCGGCGGCAGGATCAACAGCAGGTAGGCCCAACGGACCTCTTTGGTTTTGTCGTTTCGCACGGCTATCGGCACTTCATGGCAAGGGAAACAGGCTCAGTTCAACCCAATCAAAAAAAACGCCCGACCCATATCACCAGGCCAGGCGGTCATACGACATCCAATTCACCAGGATAATTTCATCAGGAATCACCCGTGCAATATTTTCAGCAAACCCTCAGGGTCTTTTTGCGCCGCATTCAACAAGACCAGGGCAGGTCCGTGCGGTGTTCTGTCGCCCCGCTCCCAATGCCGCAAGGTACTCAGGCTGATGCCAAAAGTGGCCGCGAAACCTTTTTGCGTAAGTCCGGTTGCGACCCTGACCTGCTTGACATCCACCGGCTCAGGAGTAAAAAGGCGCACCTTCTTCTCATCACCCTGAGCATGATCGATCGCTTCGCGAAGCCCTTTCTCAATACTTTTAAACAGGTCACTCATCGCTCGACTCCTATAGACCGGACACGTCCTTCAAACGTGCTATCAGCTTCTTCAACGTATTCTTTTCAGCCTGGGACAAATTGTCCCTACTCCCTTTCGGGTAGACCGTGAAGATGTAGAGCGGTATTTTTTGGCTGTGGTAGTTAGTAGATGACCCTGACGCCGCCGCTCTTTCCTGCTCCCGGCAGCGACCACCGTAACTTCCGCACTCCGCCCGTTCCTTCGATGATCGCCCCGGCTTCGGGATGCTGAGACAGAAAATCGACGACGGCCGCCCTTTCCTGGTCGTCCATAATTTTCTTTGCAGCCCGGATAAATTCTGCGGTTTCACCAACTGTAATAGCTGTTTTCAAGTCCCCCTCCCGCATGACAAAAGTAATCCACTGGATTACTTTTGTCAATATTTTTACTTCTTTTGGAAGTTAGCGTAGCCAGTCTTTGCTCTCAGGCGTACCACAGAAGCGCCATTTTGTTGCGTTTTCACTTCTCCAGCAGCGGCTTGAGAAACTTGTCAAACGTCACCTGCTGCTTGGCGGTCAGCAGATCATAATCCATTTCATTATCGAGCAAAAAGGTGCCGACGCCGATGACGGTTCTGGGCAGATAGCCGGTTCCGGCAACGATCTTTTCGATCCGGTCGGTGCGTTTGGTGATCAGGTGCTTCAGGTCTCTCTGGTCGATTTCCATGGTTCTCGTTCTCCTGGGTGATCATCTGGCACAAAGCTTTTCCGGCTACTTGTCCCGCCGCTTGAAGGGCGGCTTCTTGGCACCGGGCTTGAACGGCTTCGCTCCCCCGCCCTTGCCGAAGGTGCGCCGCCTGGGCTTCTGCTCCTGGCGCGCCGCGCCCGGTCCGGCATCGACGCTGAGCTTGAGCTGCTGGCCGCAGACCCAGACGCCCTGCAGGTGACGGAAGATCTCCGGCGGCAACTGATCGGGCAGGTCGACGAGGCTGAAGTCGTGAAAAATCTTGATGGCGCCGATGGCGCTGCTGCTGATCTGCGCTTCGTTGGTGATGGCGCCGACGATATGCTTCGGTTCCACCTTGTGCATCTGGCCGACCTCGATGCGGTAACGCTTCTTATCGGCATCGGTCGCAGCGTGGCGCGGGCGCGGTTTCGAGACGGCCCTGGTCGAAACGTTTGCTTCGAAGACCGGCTCGGGGTTCTCTTCGGGCTGCAGCGGCCGCTCCTTCTGTACCAGATAGGCGAGCGCGGCGGCGATGCGCCGAAAGCCGGCATCGTACTCGTCCTGGTAGCTGTCGACCAGCTCCTCGAAGAATTCGAGATCCTGCGCTTCCATCGCTTCGGCGATCTGTTCCTTGAACAGGCCGATGCGGCGATCGGTGATCGCCTGGCGGCTCGGCAGACTCATCGCCTTGATCGGCTGGCGGGTCGCCTGCTCGATGGCGTTGAGCATGCGCCGCTCGCGCGGGGCGACGAAGAGGATCGCCTTCCCCTCGCGGCCGGCCCGGCCGGTGCGGCCGATGCGATGAACGTAGGCCTCGGTATCGTTGGGAATGTCGTAGTTGACCACGTGGCTGATCCGTTTGACGTCGAGGCCGCGGGCGGCCACGTCGGTGGCGACGACGATATCGAGCGAGCCGTCCTTGAGCCGTTCGATGGTCTTCTCGCGCATGGCCTGGGTCAGATCGCCGTTCAGGGCGGCGCTGGAAAAGCCCCGCGCCTCCAGTTTTTCGGCCAGTTCGACGGTGGCGATCTTGGTGCGGGCGAAGACGATCATGGCGTCGATCTCTTCTGCCTCCAGAATCCGGGTCAGGGCGTCGAGCTTGTGCAGCCCCTTGACCTGCCAGTACCACTGGGAGATGGTTTCGACGGTGGAGGTCTTGCTCTTGATGCGGATCTCCACCGGGTCCTTCATGTGCCGGCGGGCGACTTTCAGCACCTCGTTCGGCATGGTGGCGGAAAACAGGGCGGTCTGCTTCTGCTCGGGGGTGTGCTCGAGGATCTGCTCCACGTCGTCGATAAAGCCCATCTTGAGCATCTCGTCCGCCTCGTCGATCACCACGCAGGAGAGCCGGTCGAGCTTGAGGGTGCCGCGTCGCAGATGGTCCTGGATGCGCCCCGGGGTGCCGACCACGACCTGCACGCCGCGCTGCAACTGGCGCAGCTGCTGGACCATGTTCTGGCCGCCGTAGACCGGCAGCACATGGAAATCCTTCAGGTGCCGGGCATAGGTCTGCATCGCCTCGGCGACCTGCAGGGCCAGCTCCCGGGTCGGGGTCAGCACCAGGATCTGAGGCGCCTTGAGCTTGGGGTCGAGGCGGCTGAGCAGCGGCAGGGAGAAGGCGGCGGTCTTGCCGGTGCCGGTCTGGGCCTGGCCGAGCAGGTCGCGCCCCTCAAGCAGCGGGGGGATGCTCTGGGCCTGGATCGGCGAGGGGGTCTCGTAGCCGACCTCGTCGATGACCTTCAGGATGGCAGGGGCGAGCGACAACTGGGCAAAGCTGGAAACTGTTTCTTCAATCATGAACAACCTGTCGGGAAAATGCTCGGAAGAGAGCGCGGAGCGAGCGTAAGGAAACCATAGCGGACAATCCCGCAGTTTAACCCATTCCGGGGACAAGAACCAACTTTTTCGCCGCGAGGGAAAAACGAATCTCGACTTCCGTTGCAAAAGGGAGTCCATCTTCGCTGCAACATCTGGTAAGCTACGGCTTTTCCTTCTGCTTCCGACCCCGGCCTGCGCGCCTGTGGTCTCATGACCGGATTGTTTCGATGACCAGCATCCTCAACACCCTTTTGGCCGAATGGCCGCGCCCGGCGCCGAAACCGGTCAAGCTGCAGGTGAGCAACTCCGCCATGGCGAGCCTGCACCGGGGGCATCCCTGGCTCTACGCCGAACGGATCAAGCAGGAGAGCCGCCGGGGAGAACCGGGTGATCTGGCGGTGGTCTTCGACGCCAAGAAGCGCTTCGTCGCCGTCGGCCTCTACGATCCCTTTTCGCCGATCCGCATGCGGGCCCTGCGGGCCGGCACGCCCGGACCCGTCGACCGCGCCCTGTTCGCCGAACGGATCGCCCGGGCGCTGGCGCGGCGGCTGCCGCTGCTGCGGACCGCTACCAACGGCTACCGGATGATCCACGGCGAGAGCGACGGCCTGCCGGGGATGGTCGTGGATCGCTACGCCGAAACGGCGGTGGTCAAACTCTACACCCTGGCCTGGCTCCCCCATCTTCATGACTGCCTGACCAGCCTGCTGGAGCAGCAGCCCCTCGCCCGCATCGTGCTGCGGCTGAGCCGGGGCATGCAGCAGCACCCGGCATACCTGCGCGGCCTCGAAGACGGCCGGATCATCCATGGCGCGCCGATCAGCGAAACTCTGACCTGCCGCGAAAACGGCCTGCGCTTCGAGGTCGATCCGATCCACGGCCAGAAAACCGGCTTTTTCCTCGACCAGCGCGACAACCGGGCGCGGGTGGAACGGCTGGCCAAAGGCAAGCGGGTGCTCAACGTTTTCTCCTACAACGGCGGCTTCTCCCTGGCGGCGGCCCGCGGCGGCGCCGTGGAGGTCACCAGTCTCGACCAGAGCGGCCCGGCCCTCGCCTCGTCGCGGCGCAACTTCGCCCTCAACGCCGACAATGCGCATATCGCGGCGGCCCGCCATCTGACCATCGAGGACGATGCCTTCAGGGCGCTGGCCGCGCTGCTCAGCCAGGGCAAACAGTACGATCTGGTGATCATCGACCCGCCGGCCTTTGCCGTGCGCCGCTCCCAGGTCAAGGAGGCGCTCGCCGCCTACGGCCGCCTCGCCCGGCTGGGCGTCAAGCTGCTCGCCCCCGACGGCGCTATCGTCCTCGCCTCCTGCTCCAGCCCGGTGACACCCGAGGATTTCCGCCGGACGATGTGCGACGCGGCGGCCCGCGCCGGGCGCCCGCTGCGACGCATCGAAGAGACCGGCCACGCCCTCGATCACCCCCTCGACTTCGCCGAAAGCCGCTACCTCAAGTGCCTGTTCGCCAAAGCGTAGCAGCCCGAACGCTCATGAACTGTGGTTGGCCTCGATACTCAATAGGGGGGGGCTTGGCGTGAGATTGTTTTTGAGCGGAAATCCGGCAAGTCCATTTACAACAGGGATACAGGAGACAGATCAGGGTCCTGGATCCCGGTTTCATCACCGTCCATCCCTGTTAAACAGTTTTACGGTTCGACAGCAAAGGCAATGGTACGCAGATAAAATCGGATGCTTGCGCATACGCAGATCTTCGCGGATCAGGCCAAATAAAATCCTGACTTTTGGTTATCTGCGTAAATCCCGCCTTTTCTGCGTCAAGTCGCGGTAGGGATGCCGGTTACCCGGCACCCCCCGCACAGATCCCGGCGTGCGGAACTACCGCACCGGGCTCCTGCCTCGGGTCAGACGCAGAAGCGCTGGTTAGGGTACGGGTGTACGATTCGCACCGAGGGTATCC
>DASWJX010000020.1:0-12133 GCA_036396915.1 Geopsychrobacteraceae bacterium
TCCGAGGACCTTGCCGATCCCTTCGCCGGTATAGCCTGAACCGGTCAGGCTGAAACCGGCGCATTTGGCATTGAGGCCGTAGGAGAAGCCCTGGGAATCGACATCCCCGTTGACGCCTTTCTCGGAGGACTGGGTGAGAAAACCGGTCCAGGCGAGCACGGAGAACCGATCAAAGTTTTTGCTGTAGGTCAGTTCCCCTTCGATGCGCGGCATGGTCTCCTCGCCGCCGTCGCCCGAGGTTCTGGAGGGGTCGATCAGGCCGACCGCCAGCTTGAAACCGGCCAAAACGGGGGTGCGGTAGGTGATCTGCGCGGAGGGGAGCGGATAGGTGTAGCCGGAGCCGATATTGCCGAACGAGACGCCGTCGGTATCGATGCCGGGAATGCCGCCGGTTTTGCCGAAGCCGATCAGGATCTCGTCGTTGAAGATATTGGAGCGGTTGAACAGGGTGAAGTCCTTGCCGAACAGCACCTGACCCCAGTCGCCGTCCACGGTGCCGTAGAACTGACGCACATCGATACCGGTCGAGGTGGCTACGGCGTCGCTGTCGTTGATGCTGACCCAGAAGGAAGAGCGGCCGCCCAGCTTCAGCTCGCCGACCTGTTTGCTGAAATTAAAACCGATATAGTTGGGCAGAAAACCCATCTTGACCCGGGCTTGTTCCTGCCCCGTGTCGGCGTCATGATTGACATAGAACGTGTTGAAAAAACCGTCGACGTTGAATGACGTCTCGTCCTTGTCGTAGAGGGTGATCGCGGCTGAAGCCGGGAGGCAGAATGCCAGGACAACCAGCCACGGGAGTACTGCTTTACAGAGCTGTGCAGCTTTCATGAATAGATCCTTCCTTGAAAAAGCTGTCGGGGTTTTTCAGCCCCTGACAGCAGGCAGCAAATTAAAAACGCCGGCAGCGCGCCGGACTTTGAACATCGGTCCGGTGGTCCGGGGCTTAGAACGGAAGTGCTCCAAAGCCCAGGAGTCCGATTGCCGGAACAAAGAGACAGGTGAAGCTCAGGGTAATGAACATCCATGCCGCAAGCTTGGCGCTCAGCTTGCCATAGGTTACGCCGACCACGGTCAGGCAGATGACGACGAAGGTAATGTTCATGAATCCCAGATAGGGGGTTATGCCGATCATTGTCGTACCGTCGGCCTTGAGGCCGCCGCCGGTCAGGAAGAGATAGGCATAGGCGGCGCAGACAATGGCAACCACCAGGGCGCCGTTGCCGACGGTACGCATGTCTTCCAGGCCGGTCAGCAGGGCATGGGCCGTCTGCAGATAAAGAACGCCGAACACCAGCAGCAGGCCGGCGGTGAAGGGATCGGCAAAGATAGCGGCCTGAAGGATCCCGCCGACGACAACGACGCTGCCGACAATCGCAGTTACAAAGCCGGTGCTCTTGGCCTCGCCCTTGCCCAGGAAAAACATGCCGACCGGAACCCACATCATGCAAATCAATAATAGTAATGCTAGAGTCATTTTTTTTTCTCCATTGCTCGCCCGTCGCTTTGAACCACGGGGAGGGAAGTTTATTCTGCAGTTGTCGGGTCGATGACGGTCGTGACCGCCGCGACACTGTTTGCCGGAAATCCGCCCTGCCGGGCATGTTCCCGGACGGCTTCTTCATCGGGAGCAATGTAGACACAGTAAATCTTGTCCGCGGTGACGTAACTCTGGACCCATTGAATTTGCGGCCCCATATCCCGCAGGACGCCGCAGGATTTTTGGGAAATCGAGCGAAGTTCGGGTGGTGACAGCTTTCCCGCCTGCGGTAATTCACGTTCAATGATGAATTTCGGCATCACGCGCTCCTTCTTCCGTGAGATCTGAATCGTTTGTTTCACATCTTCGCTGCGTTCAGTTGTTAGCTGATCTGACTGGATACATCAAAGCAACGGTACTGAACGTCGACGTCCTGCTCATATTCACTGACCTCCTTTGCGAGCAACAGCGTTGTTGAGTAGTAATGAATTCTCTTCGTTGAGCATTCCTCGGTGACGACAGGGTGCCATTGCAACCGGAGTGCCAAGGTTTAAAACGACGTTCTTCCGTATACTTGTCTCAGCTTTACGGTTTGCACTGCCGGTCTCGGCGGAGAATCTGTAGAGAAAAAGGATAGCGATCCCGGGAGGGAGGGGGGCTTGCCGGTCCCGGTTGCGGCCCGAGCCGCTGACCGAAGACCCTGCGGCCTGCATTGTCGATGTCACTAAGTTATCGTAGTTTCGCTGTTATTCAGGGTGCGCACAGTGGTATGATGATGAATGTGGAGATCGTCTGCCGGTCTTCGGCAGGGGGTATTTGGAAATCTGGGGGGAGATTCCACAGTGTAGTGGATTTCCCGAGGGGACGGAAAGAAAGGACGTGCGTCATCAAGCTTGAGCAGAACAATGTTTTCCCTCGGTATGAAAATTGCTTGGTTTGCAAGGCATGTTTCAGGGCAGTTTTCCCCGTCTGGTTGTGCTGTTCGGCAGCCATGATGATTCGCTGAGGCGGAGGATAAGGAATGGGAGTCGGTAAACCGAATCATCACTGTAAATTCGAGGTTCCGGAAATTATTTTCGGTCGCGGCCTGCTGCAACAGGTCGGTTCCTGCGCAAAACGGCTCGGCGGGAAAAAGGTTTTTCTGGTCAGTGATGAAGGCCTGTTCCGGGCCGGCTGGGTCGACCGGGTGATGAAGAGCCTGCTGGACGCCGGTTTGGCCTTCGTATTTTATGATCAGATCACGTCAAACCCGAAAGACTACGAGATCGAGGCCGGTTTTCGGGAATATCTCGCCCAGGGGGCGGATGTCATCGTCGGTCTCGGCGGCGGCAGCGCCATGGATGCGGCGAAGGGGATCGCTATCCTCGGTTCCAACGGCGGTCGGATCCGGGATTATCGGGGAACCGACCGGATTCATCGCCCCCTGCCGCCGCTGGTGCTTTGTCCGACGACCTGCGGAACCGGTTCGGATGTCTCGCAATTCGCGGTCGTCAACGATACCAGCGAGAAGTGCAAAATCACCATCATGAGTCGCTGTATCGCTCCCGATATCAGCCTCACCGACCCGGACACCCTGGAGACGCTGCCTGACGAACACCTCAGCAGCACCGCTATCGATGCTCTTTCGCATGCGGTGGAAGCCTATTTTTCCGTGGCCGCTTCGACGTTGACCGATGTCAACGCCTTGCAGGCCCTGACGCTGCTGGCAAAGAGTTATGCGCAGGCGATCAGGGAGCGACGTGCCGACGATCTGGAAAATTTGTCGCGGGCCAGTCTGCACGCCGGGATGGCTTTTTCCAATGCGCTGCTCGGCATCGGCCATGCGCTGGCGCATCCGATCGGCGGTCTCTACGATGCCAATCACGGCAATGTGAACGCGGCCCTGCTGCCCGAGGTTCTGCGTTACGATTTTCCCGTCGTCGAGGCAAAGCTTGCGGGATTTGCGACCGCACTGGGGCATAGCCCGGCCGGGAACGAAAGGTACGCCGAGGAGATGGCTCTGGAAACCATCGACACGCTGCTGGATGCCGGGCATGCGCCGCGCGGGCTCAGAAACCTGGGGGTCCGTGAAGAGGATCTGCCCGGTCTGGCGGCACGGGCGCTGGACGATGTCTGCCTGCTGACTTCGCCGCGGCAGACCGATGCAGAGGATCTGCTCGGCATTCTGAAGAGATCATACTGATGAAAGAGATCAAGCCCACGCATGTGGATGAGCATCTTCTGGACAGGCTGCTCGGTATCGAAAGCTCCAAGATCGGCTTTTACGGTGAGGTCAAACATAAAATTCAGGAGCTGGAAGCGGCCAACCTCGGTCTGCGCATCAAGAAAACCGAGCTGCAGGCGGTCTTTGACGCCATCAGCGACGGCGTCGTCATTTATGACAGTACGGGACTGGTCCAGCATCGCAATCACGTTTGCCCGATGTTGTTTCCCAAGGAAACGCTGATCGGCAAGGGCTGCCGCGCCCTGTTTCATCCCGATCAGAACCGGGCGGCGGACGCCTGCCCGGTCGAGAAGGCGCTGCGCGGCGAGAGTTCTCAGCTCTCTTTTTCGACTTCGCACCACAGCGGCGGGCGCAATCATTTCTATGATGTCATCGCAACCCCCATCGCAACTCCCAATGAAGATCCGGCCGACGGCAACCGGGCCCTGGTCTTTATCAGGGATGTCACCGACCGGCGGAGCCGCGAACTGCAATTGCTGCAGGCGGAAAAAATGTCGAGCATCGGCATGCTGGCGGCGGGGGTGGCCCATGAGATCAACAATCCGATGACTTCGGTCGCCGGCTATGCGGAGGCCCTGCAACGACGCTTTCGGGAGGATCCCGCCCTGGCGGGTGACCAGCGCCTGCTCGACTTTCCGAAATATCTGGAGATTATGGTCAGGGAGGTGTACCGCTGCAAGGGGATCATCGACAGTCTGCTGAGCTTCAGCCGCAAATCGGACGGAGTGTTCGGCAAGGTCGACCTCAACGTCATCGTCGGCGAGGTTCTGGAGCTGGTGCGCCACCAATGGCGAGACCAGAAGATCCTTGTGCAGGAGCAGCTGTCCGAGCGCAGGCCCCTGGTTCAGGGGGATGCCAGCGCTTTGCGGCAGGTGTTTTTGAATCTGATTCTGAACGCCATTCAGTCCATAGGGGAGCGCGGCACAGTGACCATCGAGACCGAGATCGTCGGTTCCCGGGTTGTCGCCCGGGTGATCGATACCGGAACCGGTATTCCGCCGGACCTGCTGGATCAGATCTGGACCCCGTTTTTTACCACGAAACTGGTCGGCAAGGGGCAGGGGCTCGGCCTGGCTGTCACCTATGACATCGTCGAGAAACATCAGGGCACGATCGATGTGCACAGCACGGTCGGCAAGGGCACGGAATTTGTTGTAAAACTTCCGCAAAGTCAGGATAACTAATGGGAAAAAAAGCGAAAATCCTTATCGTCGAAGACGAAACGCCGCTGCGCGAACTGCTCCAGTCGGAACTGACGCGCAGCGGCTACCAGGTGCAGGTTGCCGCCAACGGGCGCGCCGGACTGGACCTCTACGTGGAGGAGTGCTTCAGTGTCGTCCTGCTCGACGTCAAGATGCCGGAACTCGGCGGCGTCGAGGTTCTCGAAAAAATGCGTGAGCATTCCAATATCCCGGAAATCATCATGTTTACCGGCCACGGCGAGATTGAGACGGCGGTTCGATGCATCAAGCTGGGGGCCTACGATTACCTGACCAAGCCGGTGAAGCTGGACGAGCTGGAGCTGGTGATCGGCAAGGCGAGCGAAAAGAACCGTCTGCGGCGGGAAAACATCAACCTGCGCCTCGAAATCAGTAAACTGGGGAACCATCAGGTGGTCGGTCGCAGTGAGATCATCCGCAAGGTCATGACGACGGTCAACCGCTGGGGGGCCACCGACGAGAATGTCCTGATTTACGGCGAAAGCGGCACCGGAAAAGAATTGATCGCCAGGGCGGTGCATGACGCCAGCGGGCGGGTCGACAAGCCGTTCGTTACGGTCAACTGCGGCCGCCTCGATGCCAACACCGCGGAAAGCGAACTGTTCGGCCACATGCAGGGGGCGTTCACCAGCGCCAACAAGGCGCGCGCCGGACTGTTCGAGCTGGCCGACAACGGCACCCTGTTCATGGATGAAGTGTCGGAGATGTCTCTTGATGTCCAGGTGAAACTGCTCCGCATCCTGGAAACCGGCGTATTCCGGCGCCTGGGGGGGAGTCACGATATCAGCGTCGATGTGCGCTTTGTTTTCGCCTCCAATAAAAAACTTCAGGAACTTGTCGACCGGGGAGAGTTCCGGGAGGATTTCTTCCACCGGATCAATCTGCTGCCGATCATCCTGCCGCCCTTGCGTGAACGCCGGGAGGACATCCTGCCGCTGGTCATGCATTTTTTGAACGACAGCCCCAATCGTGACGGCGCGCCATGGGAGATCAGCGATGAGGCGCTGGCGGCACTGAACGCCTACCACTGGCCGGGCAATGTTCGGGAACTGAAGAACACCATCCGCCGTGCCTGTATCCTGGCGACCGAACCGGTTCTTTCCGCGGACCTGCTGCCCTTTTCCGCACCCAGGATGCCCCTGCCCGTCAGCGGCAGCGGCGATTCCGCGTTGGCCCCGGCACCGCTCTGGGTCGTCGAACGCGAACATATCGGCAGGATTCTGGAACAGGTCGACGGCAACAAGAGTCAGGCCGCACGGATTCTGGAGATCGACCGCAAGACCCTGTACACCAAGCTGGAACGGTATGAGCTGGGCTGCTGAGCGAACAGCACCCTCCGGCTCCGGACGCTGTGGATAAATGCGCCAGTGTGGAAAAACGCCACAGCGAATTTCCGTCGCGTTCAGGGAGTGCCGGGCCGGATTGTTCCTATCCTCTCTACGGTAGCGGGGCTGTGCATGGTTCGCTGACGCAAACGGACCGTTGCCAAATGGCGCAAAGGGGCAAGAAGGAGCAAGGGGAATGCTGGAGCAGGAAAAATTCATGACCGCCTTCTACCGCGAAAAACTGTCTCCACCCGCGGTGCTGACCTTGGCCGTCACCGATGCCTGCAATCTGCGCTGTGCGCATTGCTGGGTTGATGCGGGACCGGCCGCGGCCGCGACCTGGGTGGCTACGCCCGCGGCCCGGCGGGTCATTGAGGAGTTTTCCGCGCGCGGCGGGACAACCCTGCGGCTGACCGGCGGTGAGCCGCTGCTGCATCCCGACTGGCTCGCATTGCTGAGGATCGGCGCTGATGCGGGCTTGCAGCTGCTGCTGCAAACCAACGGCATGTTGTTGCGCGATGACCATCTGCGTGCCCTGCAAGAGCTTGAGCCGGCGGGACTGACCATCCAGATCAGCCTCGACGGAGCGACCGCCGCCGCTCATGATCTGGTGCGCGGGGCAGGGGCTTACGATCAGGCGCTGCAGGGGATCGGGCGTCTGGTCGACTCCGGCTTCGCTCAGGATATTGCCCTGTTCTTTACCGAGATGCGACATAACCTGCACGAACTTCCGGACCTGCTGCGGCTGGCGGACCGGCTCGGGGTCGGCTCGCTCAGCAGCGGTTCCCTGGTCGTTTGCGGACGGGCCAGGGCAGAACATGGCATCGCTCCGCCCGATCCCGAACAGTATCCGCCGCTGCTGCGGCGTTTCGCCGAGGATCTCCGCTTCCGGCAGCTCTACGCCAGGCTCGGTACGGTGGCGGCGCTGGAATGGTGCAGTTCGGCAACCTCCCGGCATGGTTGCGACTTGGCCAAAACCCCCTACCTGACGGCAAAGGGGGTGCTGTATCCCTGTCTGTTGTGCCATGCCGAGGATTATTCCGTAGCAGGCGTATTCGAGAAGGGACTTTCCGCCGCGCTGCTCGAAGCGATCCCGCTCTGGTCGGCGTTGCAGGCGATCAGTCAGCGCCGGGCTGCCGCGATCCCCGAATGCCGGGACTGCGCCCTGTCCGAGAGTTGCGCCGGCGGCTGCATGGGGCGCGCCTGGGGCAGCTTCGGTGCTTTTATGGTGGCGGAAGATCGCTGTCGGCAACGGCGGATGGTGGCGGATTGGAAGGAAAAATCCTGATTTTTTCACCTCCCGCGATTTTTTTCTTTAATCTGTTCCCCGTCACGCCTTGATATCGCGGCAAAATTCCCCAGTGTGGATATTCTCCATAGTGCCGGAATCCGCTTATTCCCGTCTTTTCCCGTAAAAGTGTTTCCTTCCTCCCCAGGTTTTCCTTCGGTCTGGGCCTTGATTCCACGAAAAACCCACTAACTAGCTATTTTAAAACAGTGTTCTTGCTTGGCATCCTGCTTGCTATAACAATTTGGCAGGTTGTTGACGAGCCTTGGTGACACAGAGTTCTGCGCAATCTATTGAAGGGCAAGCAGTTCGCTAAAACGAAGTTATTGGATTGTTGCTTCAGCGTCGAAGTCGAATGCAATCCATGGCCAACGGTCCAGCCAACTCACAGGTACTCAAGACAGATGAGGCTTGAGTACAAACCAACAGGAGGAAGTACCCATGTCGCACAACAAAGATGTCAAACGAACCCTCAAGAATGAAAGACTCGAGTACCCGATCAAAATGATGCATGCCTATCCGTCGGTCAACGTCGGCTGGGGGGCACACACGATGGTCGGCAATGATGCCAGAACGCTGGGCATGACCAACGCCCTGATCGTAACCACCGGCCTGCGCGGTACCGGCATTGTCGAGACCATCCAGGGCGTGCTGAAAGCCGTCGGTGTTGAATCCGAAGTGTTCTCCGGCGTAACCCCGAACCCGAAAGACCATGAAGTCATGGCCGGCGCCAAGGTTCTGGCCTCGGGCAAATTTGACGGACTGATCAGCCTGGGTGGTGGTAGCTCGCACGACGCCTGTAAAGCCATCAAGCTGGTTCACAGCCATGACGGTCAGGATGTCCGGACCTTCGAAGGCGCCTTCAAGGCCACCAAGGCCAACACCATCCCTCAGCTGGCGATCAATACCACCTCGGGAACCGGTTCTGAGGTCTCCTGCTTCTCGATCATCAACCACACCGACAAAAAGTACAAGATGGCCCTGTTTGATCCCAACTGTACCCCCAGCAAGTCGATCAACGACCCGTTGATCCATCAGTGTATGCCTGGCGACCTCGCCGCCTACACCGGTATGGACGCGCTGGCTCACGGCGTTGAGGCGATCACCTCGCGACTGGGTGTGGTCTCGGCCTATGGTCCCGGCCTGAGCGCAATTTCGCTGATCTTCGGCAACCTGCGTCAATCGTCGATGAACCGTAACAACGACAAAGCGGTCGAGGCGATGGTCTGGGCCGAAATGGCCGCCGCCTACAGCTTCAACAGCGCCGGTCTCGGTCTGATCCACAGCATGGCCCACGCCCTGGGCGGCATGTACGATGCGCCGCACGGTCTGTGTAACGCCATCGGCCTCGGTCCGGTCATGTCGTTCAACCTGCCGGCCTGCCCCGAGCGCTTCAAGATGATGGCACAGGCTGCCGGCATCGACACCAGCGGCATGTCCGACATGAAAGCCGGCGAAGCCTTCATCCAGGCTTGTCTGGACCTGAAAGCCGACCTCGGCATCACCAAGACCTTCAGCGATCTCGGTCTGCTCGAAAAAGATATCGAAGGGCTGTCACGCTTCTCGGTCAACGATATCTGTACCGAAGGCAACCCGACCGATACCGGTCTGCAGGACATGATCGGCATCTTCAAGCAGTGCATGTAGTGACTGGCTGATCCATTGAGTGCCGCTGGCCCCGCAAAAGATTGATCTTTTGCGGTGGTCAGCGGCCTCTTGGTCGACCGCCGCCACCCCTGCATGACTCACTTAACATCAGTATGGAAAGGTCAGTATGGTTAGTACGATTACCCAACAAGCGGTTAGCGATTTTCTTAAGGCCGGGGGTTATATCGCCGATGAAGCCATCGCCACCGCGGTTTTTCTGGCCATCCGCATGGAGAAACCGATCCTGATCGAAGGCCCGCCGGGGGTCGGCAAGACCGGTCTGGCCAAGGCCCTCTCTTCAACCCTCGATTTTCCCCTGGTGCGACTGCAGTGTTACGAAGGGATCGACGAGGGCAAGGCACTCTACGATTGGGAGTACGGCAAGCAGTTGCTCTATACCCAATTGCTCCGCACCCAGCTTGACAACTACCTCTCGGTATCGGCTGATCTGCGCGAAGCCGTCGAGCGTCTTTCCGCCGAAGAGAGCCTGTTTTTTTCCGAAAACTTTCTGGTCCAGCGTCCGGTTCTGCGCAGTTTCCTGTCGAAGAAGCGTTCGCTGTTGCTGATCGATGAAATCGACCGTGCCGACGATGAGTTCGAGGCGCTGCTGCTGGAGTGTCTCAGCGATTTTCAAGTCTCGATCCCCGAAATGGGCGTGATCGAGGCCAAGCGCAAGCCGCTGGTGATCCTGACCAGTAACGGCACGCGGATGATCTCCGACGCCTTGCGTCGGCGTTGCCTCTTCCTCTATATCGGTTATCCCGAACTGGAGCGTGAAGTCGCGATCGTGCGAGCCAAGTTCCCCGACCTGTGCGAGGATCTCGCCCGCCAGATGGTGGAATTTCTGCGCAAGACCCGCGAACTGAATCTGCGCAAACCGCCGAGTGTCTCCGAAACCCTTGACTGGGCCCAGGTCCTTTCCATTCTGAAGGCCAACCAGCTGACATCCGAGGTGGTTGCCGGTACCGTCGGTGTGATTGCCAAACATCAGACCGACCTGCAGAAGATCACGGAACTGGCTACCCAGGAATTGAGCTAGTCGTGGAACGGATCGTCACCCAATTTGTTGCCGCCCTGCGTGAAAACGGGATTCGGGTATCGCCCGGCGAAACTCTGGATGCGGTTCAGGCCCTGGCGTTGTCGAGGGTGGAAGGGCGCAAGGCCTCCCGCGCCCTGCTGCGGCTGACCCTGGTAAAAAACGTTAATGACATTCCGACCTTCAATGAGGTTTTCAACCGCTTTTTCAGTCGCTTCCAGTTTGTTGATCCGCAGGCCGATCTGCCGGCGCTGATGGATGCGGCGATCACTGAGATGGAAGGGGAATTCACCTACCTGAACGAACGGCAGGATGACGACCACGACGAGCCCGGCCCCCTGATCAAGCTCGACAGCGAGATCAGTCCCGAAGACCTGGCCGAGCTGAAAAGCCTGTCGGAGATCGACCCGGACGATACCGACGGCACGGAAATGCAGGTGCAGATGAAGGGCTATCGCGGCAAGGCACAAAAGCCGCCTCGCCCGACCCGGCGTTATACCCAGAATCCGCTCACCATCGATCTGAGCAAGGGCAACAGCTACGCCGACAGCGTCACCTTCAGCCCTGAAGAACAGGCCGCGATGCAGGATGTCGTCTCCAGGATGATGCTGCGCCTGCGTAAAGACATGAAGCGCATGAAGAACAATCAGCATCGCGGCAAACTGCATGTCATCAGAACCATTCAGAAAAATTACCGTAACGATATGGTGCCGTTTCAGGTGATCATGCGCCGCAAGCGGCGGGAAAAACCGCGCCTGGTGGTCCTGTGCGACGTCAGCTATTCGGTCAGCCATGCTTCGCGCTTCATGCTGCTCCTGCTCCACACACTGCATAATCAACTGCTCGATGTCCGCAGTTTCATCTATAACCGCGACCTGGCCGAGATTACCGAGATGCTGGCCAATATGCCGGTCAACGATCTGATGGAAACCATCGATACCGGCGACATCGTCGATCTCGACGAGAACAGCAGCTTCGGTCAGGTGTTCCTCAAGTTCAAAAAAGACCATCTGGAAAACCTGCGCGGCCGACCGGCCTTTATCATCCTGGGCGACGCACGCAACAACTACGATGAGGCCAACGACTGGGTACTCGACGAAATCCGCGAAAAATCCCGCTACATGCTCTGGCTGACCCCGGAGGACCGTGAAACCTGGAGTCGCGGCGACTGCCTGATGGACCTCTACGGCTCCTATTGCGACAAGGTGGAAGTGGTGAAAACCGTCGATGATCTGAGCCTGGTGGTCGAAGACCTGTTGCGCGATATCTACGCCGACCAGGCCCATCCGATCGACCGAAAACTGCTGCGCGAAGCCAAGGCGGCGCAAAGTTACGACCCGGCGGATTACTATCGCCGCGGCTCAAGCGAGAGCAGCGCACCGGCTTTCGACCCCGAGGGGCGCAAGCACTGGTGATTGCAGAGGCTGGGAAAAGGGAAAAGATCATGAGTTGCGACAGCTCAAAACATATGTGTGTCCTCAAGGAGCAGGGGCTGGATGACTGTATCGAGACCCTGTCGGATAAGCCGGTTGTCGAATGCCGGCATTGCGGGGCCAGGGCGAACAGCATCAGAAATATCTGCGCCGCTCATTTCGGCGAGCGGGCGCCCGACGGCGAAGGTGGCCAGGGCCTGATCGGACCCGCCGGGGCGGGCACGCCGCCTGCGAGCGCTGAAAAGCCAGCGTAACTCTTCACCACGCACCCCCATGCCGCCTCCCCGAGTGGCACACCCCCCCCCCCCTGAAAAGGCCGGCGCTAACGGTACCCCGGCGTGACAAGCGATGACGAGCGCGATCTTCTGTTGCTGGCGCCGGTGGTGGATATTGCACGACGGAGGGGGGTATAATAATAGTCTATGACTGAAGCGCACGAACCGGGACGGTCCCGTTGACCCGCTTCGGCCGGGACGAAAA
>DASWJX010000021.1:0-11337 GCA_036396915.1 Geopsychrobacteraceae bacterium
GGACTTTTCGAGGATTGAATAAGGGATTCAGTCTGGGGTCAGGCCAAGTGAACCGATTGAAATGTGGTACTATCTCTTCACTATTGATGCGTTCGCAAAAAGTCCGTCCCGTGGCATTATGATTGCCATTTCCAGCGGGCCTCGAAGTTAAGGCGCGTCTCTCTCAGAGGCAGGACACGACCGTGTTGAATAGCGAATTCATCGATCTGCTCAAGGCAATGATCAGGCAACCAAGCGTCGTCGGCGCGGAGCATTCATTCTTCCGGGTTTTGCAACGCGAACTCGAAGAGCGCGGCGCCGACGTGACCTGGTACGAGGGGTTGCTGGTCGCGCATGGCAATAACCCGAACAGCGCCATGTTTTCCGCGCACATCGACCGGCACGGGCTGATCTGTACCGGCCCCGACGAGTTTCAGTATGCGGCGTTCATCGCGGCCAACCGAACCGATCTGTTGAACAATTCCGTGTCCGAAGAGTTGATGACCAAGGTCACCGAGCGCTTTCAGTCCGAGCAGGTTTTTGCCTACGAGCCCTGGTCCGGCGCATACCGGGGCAAGGGCGTCATCAAAAATGCCTATGTCTGTGAATTCAGAAACAACCTGATTTTCGAAGTCGAGGGGCTCGACGGCGTGGTCGCCGGGACGCCGATTGCGTTTGCCGACAAGCTCAGGCTCCCCGACGACCGGATTGAAGGTCAGCTGGACAATGTCCTCACCGCGGCGGTGCTGGTCCATCTCTTCAGCCTCGGTTTTCAGGGCACGGCGTTTTTTACCGCCCAGGAAGAAGCGGGGAAAAGCTGGCGTTATCTGCTGGAGTGGTTTCGCCGGTTCGGCGGCTCGACCAATCGCCTGTTTGTTGTCGACACCAGCCCATTCCCGAGCATCGACGCCGCCAACAACCAACTGCTGGTGCTGAGAGAAAAGGATGCCAATGCGCCCTTCAACAAGGATGCGACCCGGCATATCGAAGATTTATGTCGCAAACACAACATCAGCTATCTCTACAAAGACCGGTACGTTGAAGAAAACAATGCGCGCTTGCTGGCCGCGGGAGAAAAACCCCGATCCCTGGGCAGCACGGAGATGGGCCGCATCATCGCCGCGTCCAACGGGCTGGTGGACGGTACCACGATCCAGATCCCGATCATCGGTTATCACACCATGGGGGAATCCGCGTCCGGGGCATCGGTGAATGCCTTTATCAGGCTGCTGACCCTGCTGGCGGATGAAGGAGCCAAGGGGACGTTGGCGCAAGATATCCATGCGGATGACACACCCCCGCCATGCCCGGACCGGCACGCCTAGGGCTTCCCGGCCTGCTCCGGCAGGTCATCGTTCGGGGCATTGGCAAGCGCTCCGTGCAGTGCTTCCACGCCCTTTCCGAGAAAAAAGTCGGCCGGGCTGTGATCATTTTCAAAGCTGCTATGCTTGAAACGAAGGCGGTTGAAACAAGCAACCGTAACGAATTAAGGGATGGGCCTATGGCGCACGTGGCAAAACGTCGGGAAGAACTTGCTGATCTTCTTCTCAAGGAAAAAAGACGGCTCTGGGGCGAAGTCCGCCGGGAACTGTTCGACACGATCGGTGATAAGCTGCATGGCGAATACGACTTCCCCCAGGATGTCGGCGACCGCGGCTTGATCGATGTCCTGGAGGATACCGGCCTGGCAGTGGCCGACATCCGGCGCCAGGAATTGACGCGGATCGATGAGGCGCTGGGGCGCTTGGAGGTGGGTCGCTACGGTCGGTGTGAGGACTGCGGCACGGAAATCAGCCTGAAGCGGTTGCAGGCGGAGCCTTATGCCCCCTGCTGCATCCGCTGTCAGGAAAAACGGGAAGGGCCCCCGCCGGTTTCGGGACGCACCCTCTGAAAAGTGGGCGGGAGATCGCCGCCGCTCAGGTCCTAAATCCTCACCAGAATACTGAATCGGTAGCGCTCTTCCTCCTCGATCTGCTGTTCCTCGATCGCCAGAAAATGCTCCGGTATTTCCGGAAAGAAGCTGTCCCCCGCGACGGCTCTGTCCAGTTCCGTCAGGTAGATCCGCTGGGCCAGCGGCAGCGCCTGCCGGTAGAGCTCCTCGCCGCCGCAGATGAAGACCTCGTCGTCATCCCAGACCAGTTTCAGCGCCTCGTCGAGACCGTTAACGACCCGGCAGCCCGCGGCGCGATAGTCCGCCTGCCGGCTGAGCACGATGGTCCTGCGGCCCGGCAGGGCGCGGCCGATCGATTCGAAGGTTTTGCGGCCCATGATCAGCGGATAGCCCATGGTCAGGCGTTTGAAGCGCGCCAGGTCACCCGGCAGGTGCCAGGGGAGCTGCCCGGTCCGGCCGATCACCCGGTTGGCGGCCATGGCGACGATCAGCGAGATACGCATCTCAGGCCTCCTTGTTCGCGGTTTGCGCGTGCAGCGGCGCGGGACGGAACAGGTAGCGGTCACAGACCGAAGCGGGTAGCCGCTGTATCAGTTTGCCGATCAAAAAGACCGCCAGCAGCGAAAAAATCAGCCGTCCCCAGAGCAGACCCGAAAGATGTCCGCCCAGCAGCATCATGAGCAGGGTGTCTTCGGCCAAACTGTGGCACAGGCCCATCAGGGCCAGCGAGCAGAACAGGTCGCGGCGGCTCAGCCCGCCGGAACGGGCCTCCCGGATAATCAGTCCGCCCCCGTAGCTGAGGCCGAGGGTCATGCCGATGATGGTCACCGGCGCGGCCTGGCGGCCCATGCCGAGCAGGGCCAGCACCGGCTCCAGCAGCCGGGTCATCAGGTCGGTGATGCCAACCTGTTGCAGCAGGCGCAGCAGCGCCATCAGGCAGAGAATAATCAGGAAGATCGACAGCATGTTGCGCAGTTCGGCCAGCAGCCAGGAGGACCAGGCCGGATCGACGGCGGGGGGATTCCAAAGCGCCCGGTTGGCCTGCTGCAGGGTGCCGCTCAAACGGTAGATCTGGTTCAGGAGTCCGCCGAGCAGCAGGGCTCCGCCGATCCGCAGCAGCAGCATGGCGCGCAAGCGGGTGCCCGCTTTCTGGGCGATCCGCAGCTCCACCGGCAGGCCGTGGGCGACCAGCATCATCGTCGTCAGGATGGTCGTCTGGGCCACGCTCAGTTCGAGAGCGGGGGCCAGCGAGGCGAACACCACCATGCCGCCGTACAGGTTGGTGAGCATCGCCGTGGCCCAGACCAGCCCGACCGGTCCCGGCAGGCCGACCAGTTCCATCACCGGCCCGAGCAGCACGCCGAGCTGATCGACCAGTCCGAGCTGCTGCAGCAGCCGGGTGGCGATACTGATCGGGATAATGATCCTGAACAGATCCGCACTGGTGCGCAGGGCATCGGCGAGCAGGTCCCGGCAGACCGTCGCCAGCCGTTGACCGCTGCTGCGCTTGCCGGTCGCTTCAGCCATCCGAAGCTTCCCGGTCATCGCTTCGCTGCGCGCCTGATCCTCGCTGCGGCGGTCTTTTCTTCTCATGGCGCGCCCTTCTTATCTCCTGAACAGCCACAGAATCAGGGAGATCAGTCCGCTGACCAGCAGCATGCTGGTGATGGGGAAAAACAGCTTGAAATTGGGGCGGTCGACGACGATATCCCCCGGCAGCCGGCCGAAGGGGATCTTGCTCAACCAGGGCCAGCCGAGCCCGGCGACAACGATGAGCAGACCGATCACAATCAGGATTTTCCGCATGTTGCGCCCCGCGCCCGTCAGTCAAAAGGTTCCGTCGCGCACAATATAACGCCGCCGACAGCTCAGAACAAGCCTCTTCGCCGGCGCTGCGGTTCGGCTTTTCTCTGGTACACTGAGTGCGAGAGCATCAAATTTCAGTCGCCGGGGAAGGTGTCGCCATGCACAAGGATAACGTTCTCAACGTTCTGGAACAGTCGGAAGAGAAAGAGCAGCGTTTTTTTCAGGCCTGGAAGCGCGGGGTCGACTTTCTCGGCCGGCATCTGTTCGGCCCCAAAACCACCGGAACCGCGCAGCACAAGGACGATTTGCGGCCGCTGCGCGAGCCGATTCAGGCCGAATTCGACAATGAGAGTTGCGGCGAAGAACAGTTTCTGGCCGCCATGGTCAGTTTTTACGACCCGGCCTGGGGGGAGGAGCTGGCGATGCTCATCGACTGCGATAAATCGCTCTGCGGTCTGACCTACAATCTCGACCACGGGCGGATCGAGATTCTCTGCGAACTGCTGCGCAACTACCAGGGCTGGCAAACCGCTGAATGAAGTGCGCGGCGGCATGCTTTGCGGTTCTGCTCATTCTCGGCAGTCTCCCGCTTTTTGCCGAACGGGTCGATGCGATGCTGGAAGACCGGTTTCTGTTCTTTCCCGAAGCGCGGATGTATGCCACCCCCGCCGCACGGAACCTGGAGTATCGCGACGTGTCGTTCCCCGCCGAAGACGCGACGGAACTGCACGGCTGGTACCTGCCGGGCGAACCCGGCAAACCGCTGCTGCTGTTCTGCCACGGCAACGCCGGCAACATCTCGCACCGGATCGACAACCTGAAACTGCTGCGCGATCTGGGGCTGTCCATCTTTATCTTCGACTATCGCGGCTACGGCAAGAGCCGGGGCACCACCACCGAACCGGGAACCTACAGCGACGCGCGGGGCGCCCTGCGCTACCTGAAGCAGCAGGGCTGGAGCGCCGGGCGGATCATCTACTTCGGCCGCTCGCTGGGGGCGGGGGTTGCTCTGCAGCTGGCGCTGGAAGAACCGCCGGCGGCGCTGGTTCTGGAATCCCCCTTCACCTCGGTCGCCGCCATGGGCCGCCATCATTACCCGCTGCTCTCGCTGCTGGCGGGCCCGCTGATCCGGGCGCGCTACGACAATCTGCGCAAGATCGACCGGCTCAAGGCGCCGCTGCTGATTTTCCAGGGGGCAAAGGACTGGATCGTACCGCCGGCAATGGCCGAACAGCTCTACCGAAAAGCGCCGCAGCCGAAACAGCTGGTCCTGCTGCCCGGCGCCGGCCATAACGACACCTACCTGGCCGGCGGCGCATTGTACCGGCAGCACTGGCGGCAGCTGATCGATGCTCTTGAGGAGGACCAGTGAGCGCTCCGGGCCCGCCCTTCCTTTCGTGCGACGCTTGTATCTTTTCGCAATTGCAGTAGAATTTTACCGAACCGTCAACTCAGCAGGGGAGGGATGTATGTCATTCACATTAACCAGCATTCTCGATCGCCGCCTGGCCTGTCTCGTCGCTCTGACCTTTGGCTTTCTGGTGGTGCTGCCGCCGCCGCAGGCCAGGGCCGCCCTGGTTGAAAGTCGCACCGCGGACGGGCAGACCATCAGCCAGCGGGCCACTAACCTGGAGACCGTCCGCACCATGCTGGAACAGGAAGTGGTGGTGCAACGCCTGGCCGACTACGGCTACAGCAAGCAAGAGGCGCTGGCGCGGATCGCGTCGGCCTCTGATGAGCAGCTGCACCAGTTGGCCGCTCTTTCCGACAGTCTGGCCGCCGGCGCCGACGGCCTCGGGCTGGTTGTCACGCTGCTGGTGATTGTGCTGCTGATTGTTGTGATTTTGAAGATCAACGACAGAGAGATCATTATCAGATAATGCGCCGACTGCTCTTTGCCCTCGTTTTGCTGGCAACCGGCTCAGGGTGCAGCGTGCCGACCGGCGCGCCCTCCGCAATGGTCGTCGTGCTGGAGGTGCCCCCCTTTGCGGCGCAGGTGCGCAGTGACGATTGCGCCTCGGTCGCGCTGGCCAGCCTGCTGGCTTATCATGGTCGCGAGATTTCCGCCGCTGAAATCGACCGGCAGATTTACGACCCGGTGCTCGGCGGCAGTCTGTTGCTCGACCTGGAAAACTACGCCGCCGAGCAAGGAGCAGCGCCCCGTTCCGGGCGTGGTGATCTGACCTTGCTCCGCTCCCTGCTGGCTGACGGGATTCCTGTTTTGCTGCCGCTCGACCTGGGCTGGAACCGCTGGAAGCGACCTCATTATGTGGTGGTTACCGGCTATGGTCCGCAGCAGTTCGCGCTCTACAAAAAGCAGGGTCCGATGACAACCCTGTCCGCCGCCGAGCTGGAGCGCCGCTGGGCCGGCAGCGGATACCTCTATCTCTATCTGCATGATGAACGTTAACGCTCTCTTCGCCCTCCTGGTCTTTTTGCTGCTTGCCGGCTGCAGTTTGCCGCGCATCATCGTGCTCAACGACCCCCTCGATGCCCAGCAGCACAACGATCTCGGCGTCGCTTATGAACAGCGGGGGGAATACGATCTCGCCCTGCGTGAATACGGACGGGCGGCCGGGCGCGACAAGGACTGGGCGCTGCCGCTGTTCAACAGCGGAAACGTCCATGCCCGGCTTGAGCAGTGGCCGGCGGCGGTTGCTGCCTATGAAGCGGCCCTCAAGCTCGACGGCCGGGCGCTGCCGCTGATGAACAATCTGGCCTGGGCCCTGGTTCAGATCGGGGAGTCGCGGCGGGGGCTGAGTCTGGCGGAAGAGGTGGTGGGGCGGGACGGCACCGATCCCGGCTACTGGGACACCCTGGCGGCAGCCTACCAGGCGGCGGGCCGCCCGGAGGACGCGGCACAGGCGGCCCGCAGGGGACTTTTGCTCGATCCGTCCCCTGAATTGAGCCAGGCACTGCGCAGCCGGATAAGCGGTCCCCCTTGACGACAATCCGGCCGAGGCGCTTCGGGGCGTTCAGGCGCCGTTCTTCCGCCACCAGTAGACGCGCATCGGCGGAATGTTGCGAACTTCCATCACCGTCTGCGCGGGTCCCAGCAAAGGTCGGCCCAGAATGGCGACCCGCCTGCTGAGCTGATACGCCACGAAACGGCCGTCCGGGGCGAGCAGAGTTGCGATCGCCTCGATCACCCGTGACCCGTCCCTGTCGTTCATGGTCGAAAAGGGAATCCCTGAAATGACGGCATCCACAGGCCCCAGGCCATGGAGCGCCACGATCTCCTGCAGCGCGCAGGCGGTCCCCAGGTGGGCAATGAGGCGGTCGTCTGCAATGCTGCTGACCAGGGAATGAAAGTGCGGGTTGATTTCGACACTCAAGAGCGTGGCGTCCCGCGGCATCGAACGGAGTATCGCGCGCGTTACCCCGCCGGTGCCGGCCCCCAGTTCGACGATGGTACGCGCCGAGGCGACCGCGGCGGCCTCCAGAATGCGCCGCTCAAGGAAGCGGGAACTGGGAATGATCGACCCGATCTGCAGCGGATGTTTCAGAAATTCACGAAAGAAGATGAACCGACCATTGTTCGGAGAATTACCGCGCATCATAGCCGCCGCCCGCGATCTCGATTATATCCTGATTGATGACGCCTGACCCATTGGGGCGTGCTACGACTTTATCCGACCATCATTGCTTGTCAAATCGAGGTGGTGGCAAAAGTTCTGATCGGACAGCAAGCGCGGGTTCGTGCCTGCCCGCCTGAGGTTCACTTCGCGAAAGACGTTCCCCGGGGTCCGTGGATAAAAAAACTCAAAAGCTTTCCTGGTTAGCGCTAATCAGGAAAGCTTTAGTAACTATTCACCTGTTGCTTCCGAATTTATCTCCTTCAAGGGGGGGAGAGAGCTTAACCTTAGGTGATGCATCGATGTCAGGGTGCTGAATAGTTACAAGCTTTTTACAAAAGCCTTGACCCCGCCCATCTGGTGACACTTGCCGCACCCGAAGGCAGGGTTGTCGCCTTCAGAAATCGTGCCGGTAAAGTCGCTGCGGCCGTCGGCTATGAAGGCGTGGGCGTTGGTGTCCCAGCGTGTCATGTTTGCGTAGCGACTGGCGTGGGCCTTGTGACAGGTGAGGCACATGATCCGGTCCGCTTCCGTGACGGTGCCGGGAACGCTGGCCGCGGCTTGCGTGCCGAGGACGGCGAAGTCGTTATCGGCTTTTGCCAGGGGATATTTCCAGTCGTAACCCATCGGGTTCGGGTTGTTGCCCTGGGCATTGATGATCCGGGCCGTGTACGCCGCAAGCCCGTATTCCGAAGCCTCTCCCAGTTTGAAATCGGTCGGGTGTCGCACCCAGGCGCCAGTGCTTTTCGATCCTGCGCCGTTGCCGGTTGTTGCACTGGGGCCAGCATGGAAAAGCCCGTGGCACGCAGCGCAGAAGGAAGAGAATCCTCCCCGATATTCGTTCTTGTTGCTGTCGCTTTCCGGTCTGAAAAGATCAGCGCCTTCCAGGGCATGGCCATCCGCGCGGGCATTGATGTCGTCCAGCTCTTGAATGTCACCGCGCGAATTGGATTTGAGCGGTTCCAGTCCCGGATCCTGGGTCAGTGTGACCAGAGCGGATTCGACTCCATACTGTGTTACATCCCCCGTCACAACTCTGCCGTTGACCAGGCGCTTAAGTTGTCTCCAGGCCGAAGTCTCCGCATCAAAGCGGGAATGGCTACTGTGGCAGGAATGACAGGACCATTCGCCGTCGCTGAGCATCCCCCCTGGCGGCTTTGTATCCAGAATGGGATCAACAGGCATCGATCGGGAGGTTGGGCCGTTGCCCACCGCACCCAGGGTGTAGGCCGGGTTATGGCCTTTTTTGTGATCCTGTGCGGACCAATAGAAGTCGCCGGCAGGCATGGCCCTGGAACTGTCGGCCGGGTTTTTGCCGTCGCGGCTCATGACGATGGGGGCTACCCAGCCGCCATCCGCAACGTCCGGGAGGTCGGCGGTCCGCGGTGTGTTGTTCCCCTCCTTGTGGCAAGCCAGGCAGAGGTCGGTGATATCCGACTTGTGCAAGGAGCCTGCACCTGTCTCGGCAGTCTGCCCATTGTTGTCGCCCGCCAACTGATGGCAATCGCCACAGACCAACCCGTCGTAGCTATGGTAGAGGGCGGAATTGACGCCGCTGGCAATTGATGTCGATGTGCCGAGGATGGCGATGAGGATGGCGGCGCCAGTGGTCGTCAGGAATTTATGGCTTGTCGTATGGCAGGGTGTCCGCGTGCGTTTCATGAAAGCCCCCCGATGTGTGATTGCATTGTTACAAAATGGCCGACTTGATAGTGGGCGCAGGATTATAGAATTAAAATATTCGCATAACAATATATACAATGTACGAAAATATGCGTTTGATTTGGTTCGTTGTCAACGGGGCGGTTAGGAGTGTTTTGGTTGTGGGCATAAACGTATTTTGACGGGGAAACAAGGTCTTCGCACGTAAGTGCAGAGAGACAGGAATTTAGACAGGAATCTGTTCCACGGATAGAGATGGAGATAGAGACGAAGGCCGAATAAAACGCCTCCGGACCGTTCAGGTTCGGCGGCGTTTTATTTTGTTCAGCTGCTTCGTTGTATCGGGGTACGAAGCTTTTGCAATACCGGGGGAATGGTCGGGATGACAAGATTCGAACTTGAATGTAGCACTGTGCTTTTGCACACCGGTTAGTTCTCGACTGAACGTATCAACAAATATCGACAGGGTGTAAACTACGCAATCACCCTTGAGGAAAAAACTCAATAACCGGAGACCCGGAAATGAAAAAAATGGCACCAGGATTATTTCTCTTGCTCCTCACCCTTCTGCCAGCCCTGGCGATCGCCCATGGTGTCACGGAAGGTGATAGACAGGCAATGCTGGCCGGTGGCAACGTGCGATATATGTTGCTTGGAGCCAAGCATATGCTGACGGGATACGATCATCTTCTCTTCATTTTCGGAGTGATTTTCTTCCTGACCGGATTTCGCGATATTGTGAAATATATAACTGCCTTCACGCTGGGGCACAGTATTACCCTTATCTTCGCTACCGTCATGGGCATATCGGCAAACTACTATCTCATTGATGCTGTCATTGCCCTCAGTGTTTGCTACAAAGGTTTTGAAAATCTGGACGGCTTTAACCGATATCTGAAGCGGCCTGCGCCCAACCTGTTGATGATTATATTCGGTTTTGGTCTGCTTCACGGATTCGGCCTTTCAACACGCTTACAACAACTTCCTTTGGGTGATGATGGTCTGCTCTTGCGTATCCTTTCATTCAACGTCGGAGTTGAACTGGGGCAGATAGCGGCACTGGCCATCATGGTTGTCACCATTGCCGGTTGGCGACGCACACGTTCCTTCAATCTCTTCTCAGTATTTTCCAATCGCGGTTTGATCGTTGCCGGCGTGATGTTGTTTTTGTTTCAAATGCACGGTTTTGGCCACAGCGCTAATTGGCGTATTTTCGGTTTTGAACCTGCGGCCCAGGCGGCAATGTCCTTGCCATCTAAGGAACTCTCAAAATCCCTCGAAGATGTGCTAGCCGATTATGACCAGGCCTTTCGAGAGCGTAATGTCATGGTATTGTGGGAGATGTTCGATGAAAACATAGTCCTGGTCGAACAGGGATCACAAGACATTGGGCGTGAAAAGGCGCTGGGACAACACCTCGGCCCGGATTTGCAGGCGTTCCAGCAAATGGCCGTAAATTATACGGATGTTCGAGTACAACACCTTGGCGGTTCCGCTGTCAGGACGCGTTACTATACTGTGAAGGGCAAGTTGCCGGATCGTTTTTTTCTGGCTCAGGGATATGAAACCCAGAACTGGGCATACAAAAATGGAGAATGGAAACTGGTGCACATGCACTGGTCTTTTCCTGATCGGTGACAGAACATGGAAAGGACGAAGTGATGAAAAAAAGTTCCGGTGTGCGCTTAACAGACATACTGCCTGGTCAAAATCGTCATCACGACAGGATTGATGGTTCTTATTTCTGAGATCGCCAATTGGAAAGCGTTCGCCCCGGAATAGGACCGGAGCAGCAATCGACATCAAAAAAAAACGCCTCCGGACCATTCAGGTTTGGAGGCGTTTCATTTTGCTCGGCTGCTTCGTTGTATCGGGGTACGAAGCTTTTGCAGTACCGGGGGGAATGGTCGGGATGACAAGATTCGAACTTGCGACCCCCTGCTCCCGAAGCAGGTGCGCTACCAGGCTGCGCTACATCCCGATTTCCGTTTCCCCGAGTACGGCGGATATTTCTATCACTCCTGTTTCGAAAAGGCAAGAAATTTGATGGCGTCGCAAAAAGTCCGGCCTGCGGCGTTACGGCGTTTTTTCAGGGCGAAATTCCTGCCTGGACATCCCCCGAATTTTTGCGAAGGCAGGAACTTTTGCGCTGCTTAACGGTCGGATGCCGGTGGTTTGCTCAGCGCGCTGCGCCGGCCGGCAGGATCACCAGTTCGAAGCGGCGGTTCAGGGTGCGCCCCTCGTCGGTTTGGTTGGAGGCCAGCGGCTTCCATTCCCCGCAGCCGGCGGTGGCGACCCGGTCCGGGGCGAGCCCTTTTTCGTCGGTCAAAAAGGCGGCGACCGCCTTGGCCCGAAGCAGCGACAGGTTGTCGTTGTAGGTTTCGCTGCCGAGGCTGTCGGTGTGACCCTCGATCCGGATCGAGA
>DASWJX010000022.1:0-6210 GCA_036396915.1 Geopsychrobacteraceae bacterium
AAACAAACAACAGAAAGGAGATCGATCATGAAAGCCGTAATTCTTCCCACGTTATATCGCATCTACCCACTGTTCATGTTGACCCTGGCGGTCGTCGCCATGTTAATCCTGGCCGGCTGCGGCAGCAGCGGCTCCTCGGGCACTTCCGCCGTCTCGACGCCCGGTCTCTCGGCCGGACAGATCGAGGGCTTCGGCAGCGTCATCGTCAACGGCGTCAAGTTTGAAGTCGAAGGCGCAGAGCTGGAATTTGAAGACGGTAGCCTGGTGACCCTGACCGAAGGGACCCAGCAGCTTCATCTGAGCGAGGGGATGGAAGTCGAAATCGAAGGAACCTTCGACGATAACGGCACCGGCAGCGCCTCGCGTATGTCCATAGACAGCACCCTGGACGGCCCGATTTCGGGCCTTGGCCAGGCGGGTGACGTCTTCACCTTCACCATCCTCGGACAGACGGTTGTCGCCGTAAACGGAGCGACGCTGGTTGACAACACGGTGCTCGGCGGCAGCCTCAACAACCTGGCCGATGGCATGGTGATCGAGGTTCACGGACTGCCGGACGGTGCCGGCACAGTACAGGCCAGCTTCATCGAATGGAAAGCAGCCTCCGCGGGCGACCTGCCCCCCAACTCTTTTGAGCTGACCGGACGGGCCACCCAACTGACCGCGACCACCTTCCTGGTCGGCACGCAACTGGTCGACTTCACCGGTGTGATCCCGCGTGACGGCATCCTTCAGGAAGGGTCTCTGGTGGAAGTCAAGGGTGACCTGGATGGGACGACTTTTGTGGCAATCGATGTCGAACTCAAGGACGGTTTCGACGATCAGGCCAAAACCGAAATCGAAGGGCTGATCAGCGACCTCAATACCGGCGCCGGCACCTTCATGATTCGGGGCCAACTGGTCGATTATAACAACGCCCAGTTTATGGGCGGCGTGGAAGCGGACCTGCTCAACGGCCTGAAGGTTGAGGCCGAAGGCCCGATCAGCAACGGCGTATTGCTGGCCGTCAAAATCAAGTTCAAGGACAATTTCCGTTACGAAGGTGATTCCTCCCTGCTCGGCAACACGCTGACCATCGCCAATCCGGGAGGACCTGACCTGACCATCACCATCGACAGCAACCTGACCAGAGACGGCTCCGCAGGCGCAGGCGGACAGGTCAAGGTCAGAGCCCGCCAGACTGCGGGCGCAAATCTGGTGGCGACCCGTGTCGAAGACGGCGGCAATGCTGATCGTCAGATCTTCGAGGCTCAGGTGGCGCGCATCGCCGATCCGCTGGTGGAAATCCTGGCTGACGGCAGCGGTGGCGGGGTGATCGTTATCGACACCGCGACCATCCTTCCCGACGACTCCGGCAGCAATTTCGAGATCGAAGATGTCGAAACCACCCGCGCGGCATTCTTCGCCGCCCTGCAGGTCGGTGATATCGTCAAGGCCCGCTGGGATGTCGCCGACAGTCGCTGGGACAATATCGAAATCGAACTGGACGATTAACTGAACAAGGCGCCCCGGGCCATGTGGGCAACGTACCGGATGATTCCCCTCTAGCAGCGCATCGCTCACTGGTCCGGGGTCGCCGCCCCTGGGAGGGGGTCAACATCTCGCATCAACAGCGCCGGACCCGGCAGGGTCCGGCGTTTCCTGTGGGTGCGCGGCGGCGCACGGCGCCGGTCTTGATAACAAAAGTGCGGGTGCTATACTGGCAAAACCGCATCCGGCCGCTGACCGGAGCGCACAGCAACCGTCGCCGGCTGACACAGGGGCGGCATGACAGGGGGAGGTCGGGGATGAAAACTTTGCTGATCATTGTATTGCTCAATGTCGCGGCTCTGGTCGGCTGCACCGAACAGCAGCGCTCCGGTCCCCCTGTCGAAGAAGCCGGGACTCTTCTTGAATCACCGCCGCCGCTGCAGGCCCTCGGCGTCTATCTGGACGGCCTTCACTTCCGAAACGGCAGGCCGGGCGAGCAGATGGACGTGCACCACTACTGCGGCGCCCTGAACGAGGATCTGATCCAGTGCGTGCTCTTCGACGGCAACGGCCAGGACGCGCATATGGTGGGGATCGAGTACGTGGTGAGCGCCGCGCTTTTCGAAAGCCTTTCCGCGGAAGAAAGGGCGCTGTGGCACAGCCATCGCTATGAGGTGAAGTCCGGCCAGCTGGTGGCGCCGGGCATGCCCGAGCCCGCCGAGCACGAGCTGATGGCGCAGCTGATCTCGACCTACGGCAAGACCTGGCACACCTGGGCGGACGATCCGATTTTGCCGCTCGGGGCGCCCGCCCTGATGATGGGTTTCACGGCGGACGGCCAGGTGCGGCCCGAGTTGGTCGAGCAGCGGGACCGGACCCTGGGCGTTTCGACCGCCGCGAAGCAGGCCGCCAGAGCCGATATTGCGGAGACGCCGATCCTGCCGGGCGCGGATGCCTGGCAGAGCGGCAACGTCGTTCAGGTGAAGCTCGAAAGGGAGTAGCTGCCCTGTCGCGACCCGCCCACCAGCTGCGGATCCCCTGCAGACCGCTCATTCAACATTCCGGGCCGGCGGCACAGGGTGAAGGGCCGTTCGCTGCCGGAACCGTTTGCCACGACCCCGGAAGGGGCGGTCACATGCTGGTCCAGTACCCCCTGGCTGTTCCTGTCGGATCGCGCTGCATCGCCACATCCCGCTCTTCACAATTCGAGTGACACCCCGCCGGGAATTCGGTAGTTTCCGTTTCGGCAATGTTGCCTTGCAGCGAGTGTGCATAACGTGCGGAATTCCCTCAACCGGCAGATATTCAGCCTCGCCATTCCGACCATCGTCGGCTTTCTGGGCATCATCCTCTTCGAGGCTATCGACATCTTCTGGATCGGCAAGCTGGGGCCGAAGGCGGTGGCCGGGGTCGGCGGGGCGTCGTTTCTGCTCTGGACCCTCTACGCGCTGATGAACCTGACCAACACCGGCACCGCAACCCTGATCGCCCAGTTCTGGGGGGCCGGCGACCGCGATGCGCGCCATCAGGTGGCCCGGGAAGCGTCCTGGTTCATTTTGCTGTTCTCGCTGGTCATCATTGTTGTCCTGCATTTCTGCATCCGGGATCTGCTGCGCCTGATGGGTCTCGATCCGCCGACCCAACAACTGGCCTGGGACTACTTCAAGGTCTATCTCTACGGGCTGCCGATCATCTATCTGTTCAATCTGCAGGGACAGATTTGCTATGCCCACGGCGCGACCCGGCTGCGCACCGTCATCATGCTCTTCGCCCTGGGATTGAACATCGTCCTCGATCCGCTGTTGATTTTCGGTTACTGGGGCTTTCCGAAGATGGGCATCAGCGGCGCGGCGACGGCGACCCTGTTCAGCGAACTGCTCGGGGTTTTGATCAGCATCCATGCCCTGCGGCGCATGGACTACATCGGACCGCTGCGCAGCTTCGGCCGCTTTTCCGGGCACTATTGCAGACGACTGCTCGCCATCGGCATCCCCTCGGCGACCACCAACATGACCTGGACCATCGTCTTTCCGCTGCTGACCGTGGTCATCACGGAATTCGGCATGGCGCCGCTGGCCGGACTGAACATCGGCAACCGCTGGGAAGGGTTCCCCTACTTTTTCGGCATCGGCCTCTCGGTGGCGATCAGCACCCTGGTCGGCCACAGCGTCGGCCGCGGCGATCTCGGGCACGCCAAACAGGTCGCCATCCGCGGCGTGGTGCTGGTCACCATTGCCCTGCTGCCGGTCTCGCTGCTCTTCATCCTGATCCCCGAGCGACTGATCGGGCTGCTCAACAGCGACCCGCGGGTGATCCGCCACGGCGCCGAATACCTGCGGATCGTCGGTTACTTCGAACTGTTTCTCGGCTGGGAGCTGGTGCTGGAAGGGGTCTACAACGGGCTCGGCAACACCCGCCCCTACATGTGGGTCCGGGTGCCTCTCACCCTCAGCCGCATTCCGCTGGCCTGGCTGCTGGCGATCCCGCTGGGAATGGGCGCCGCGGGCGTCTGGTGGGCGATCAGCCTGACGACGCTGCTCAAGGGGCTGGTGCTGATGGCCGTCTACCGGTTTCAGGAACGGCGCGGAACCCTGCTGCCCGGTGCCGTCGAAACGCCGGACGGGAACCCTCGCGGGTGTGATGGCGGCTAGCGCGCCGGCGGATTCCGGGCGAAGCTGCGCTTGGACATCCCCCGGATTCGCGCGGATGCCTCGACAGAACAACGGGACGCTACTCCCGAGCGTCCCGCACCGGACAAGCGGTACGAAAACGATGCCGGCCTGTTACTTGGGCGGAGTTCCCTGTTTGAACTCTTTGCGGACCTGCTCGCGATACGCTTCCGTGTTGGCATGGCCGTGGACATTGATTCCGTGTCTGACCGCCATCTCAAGCAGCTCTTTGTCGGAATCGGCGGCGAAGATCGCGGAGCATTCGGGGGCTCCCGGATGACTCTTCTCGTGACATTCGACAAATTTGCGTCCCATGATCTCTGCTCCTTTCTGGGTTGGTGGAACCTGCCATGTCGATGCGCTGTCGATGGGGTTCACACAATCGGCGTCGGCAGCTCATGCCGATTGTGACGACGTTGCAGCGTGCCGCCGACAGCATTGTCAATATGCGGCTCCATAATTCATTATAACGCTTATTTATCGAAGGCTTGAAGATTCACATCTTTTTTTCCGCAAAGGGCACATCCGTGTTTTCGCGCGCCGGCGGTTTTTTTAAAGTTCGCTACGAAGCGCACTTTCAGCAACAGCTGGGGCCGGGAAAGCCGGGAACCGGGCAGAGCCGTGAGGACAATCAATTATTTGCGATCTGTATCCAACCTGATTATAGTAGACGTCGGTTTTTCAATCAGGGTGTCATCGCAGGAGGTTATCCGGATGTTCAAAAGGTTTCGGCTTCACGCCATTCTTATTCTCGCTTGCGCGGTTATTATCTTTTATCCCATGTTGCGTGAAAAACCCGACACGGAAAAAGCGGAACAAGCGCTTGTGGCGGCCGCGCAGTTTTTATCCCTGGTGGATGCAGCCGAATACGGCCGCAGCTGGCAGCAGGGCGCCGAGCTCCTGAAAGAGAAGGTTTCCCGGGAGCAATGGATCGACCAGCTGACCAAGATCCATGCCCTCTACGGAGCGCTTATCGAGCGCTCGCACCGGGAGAGCACCTACACGACCTCGGCCCTGGACAGCCCGGACGGGGAGTATATCATCCTGCTGTACGAGTCCGCTTTCGCGAACAAGGAAAGCGTCAATGAAACGGTCATCGCAACGCTGGAGCCGGACGGAAACTGGCGGGTCGCAGGCTACCATATTCAGTAATCCAGGGACCGGGGGGAGGGGAGACGCTTTTTGCGGATAGTCCGTACACGCTCCTGGCCGGTCAGCTCAGGAATACCCCTTTTAAGCAGATACGGTACTGCGCCTGGCTGGGATAGGCACGGCAGATATCGGGCTTGATGTCGTGAATCCCGCAATGGGCCTTGTCGGCGGCGGTTTCTATCAGATAGGGGCAGGTCGGCAGCCGTTCCTTGGTCCGCGGATCGACCCAGATCCAGCCGAGACGGTTCACCCGGGCGAGCAGATCGTCGCGACCGAGTTTGCGCCAGCGGGCCAGGTCGTTGTCCGAGGCGTGCAGGTGCCAACTGAAAGCCCTGCAGCAATCCCCGCAGCCGAGACAACACACCTCCTCTTTTTTGAACAACCTATTCAGCCAGTCGGTCAGGGTCATCATCGTTCCCTCCTTGCGAAGTTGATAGGCCATGCCGCGTGCCGCAATCATAAAATCGCAAAAATCAGATTTGATTTCAAGGGGTTAACTTTTTACCAGATGGCTCATACGGCGCCGCTCCGCGCTATCTCGGCAGCCGGGTCCGGTGTCTGACCGCGTGCGTCCCGGCGCACGGCGGCTCCGGACAAAAAAAGAGAGCCCGCAAGCGGACTCTCTTTGATCGGAACTGTTTAAAATCGACGTTTAGCTGTGCTCCCTTCGCAAAAACTTAGGGGATGGCTAAGCAAAAATTTCGTCCTGCAAGGCTTGGTGTTTTTTCAGGGGCGAAGGCATACATCATGTATGTCGAGGTCCTGAAAAAACGCCATAACGCCGCAGGGCGGACTTTTTGCGACGCCATCAACTGTGCTCCCTCGCCTTGAGGAAGGTGATCCCTTCCCACTCCTCCATGGTATGGCCGAGCCGCCATTCACTCGCCGCCAGGTAGGTCAGATGCCCTTCGCCGTCATG
>DASWJX010000023.1:0-10630 GCA_036396915.1 Geopsychrobacteraceae bacterium
CGAGCATTTCGGCAAAACTCTCTTCTTCGTTGCCTTCTTCGTCGTCAAAAATTTCGTCAGTCATGGAACATCCTCTGTGGGGGTGCGGATGGAAGGTACAAAATTATGGCGTCGCAAAAACTCAGAAAATGGCGTCGCCAGCAAAGTTTACACCGGTTGCCGCATGGTGACCAGTTCTTCCGCCGCAGTCGGATGAACGCCGATGGTGCTGTCGAACAGGGCCTTGCCGGCGCCGGCCTTGAGGGCGACGGCAAAGCCCTGGATGATCTCCGCGGCGGCTCCGCCGACCAGGTGGACGCCGAGTACCCGGTCGCTCTGTTTGTCGACCACCAGTTTCATCAGCGAGCGTTCGTCGCTGCCGCTGAGCGCGTGCTTCAGATCGCGGAATTCGGAGCGGAAGACGGCGACATCATAGCCCCGCTGTCTGGCCGTTTCCTCGCTGAGCCCGACACTGCCGATGTCGGGCTGGCAGAATACCGCCGTGGGGATGTTGTCGTAGTCCATCTCCGCGGTGCCGTTCTGGTAAAGATGCGCCACCAGGTTCATCGCTTCGGCCAGGGCCACCGGGGTCAGCTCGACTCGGCCGATGACGTCGCCCAGGGCATAGATCGACGGAACGCTGGTCCGGAAATGGTTGTCGACCCGGATCGCGCCCCTTTCATCGGTCGCCACCCCGGCCTGTTCCAGGCCCAGTCCGGCCGTGTTCGCCCGGCGCCCGGTGGCATAGAAGATCTGCTCCGCCGCCATCGTTCGTCCGTCGCTCAGCCAGGCGTCCAGCCGTCCGTCGGCGCGCTTTTCAATCCTTTCGATGTCGCTGTTGAAGTGCAGTCCGATCCCCTTTTTTTCCAGTTCGCCGCAAATGAAGGTCCGCAGGTCTCGATCGAAGCCGCGCAGCAGCAGCTCGCCACGGTAGAGCAGCTCGGTTCTGACGCCGAAGCCGTTGAAAATCCCGGCGAACTCGACCGCGATATAGCCGCCGCCGACCACCAGCAGGTCCTTCGGCAGGGTTTCGAGAAAAAAAGCCTGATCCGAGACCAGCACCAGTTCGGAGCCGGGAAAATCGGGAACATGGGGACGCCCCCCCGGGGTCAGCAGGATGCGCTCCGCGCTGTAGCGCTGCCCGTCGACCTTAACCGTATGCGCATCGATCAGTGCCGCGCGACCCCGGATCAGCGCGACCCCGGCCTGTTTGAGCATCTTGTCGAAGGCGGCGTTGATGCGGCGGATCTCCGCGGTCTTGCGATCCCGCAGGGTCGGCCAGTCAAACAGCGGGGGGGAGGGGAGCTGCCAGCCGTAACCGGCCGCCTGCCGGAATTCCTCGCGATAATGGGCGCCGTAAACGAACAGCTTTTTCGGCACGCAGCCCAGATTGACGCAGGTTCCGCCCAGCTGTTTCTCCTCGGCCAGGGCCACCCGTACCCCCAGGGCCGCCGCCGTCCGCGCCGCGCGGACACCGCCCGAACCGCCGCCGATGACAAACAGATCGTAATCGAAGTTGCTCATGGTCGGTCCTTCTCCTTTGCAGTGGTGACACCGCCATTTATAGGCTTTTTATCTCCGTGAGTAAACCATTCGCGTAACTATTCAGCACCCTGACATCGATGCAGCATTTGGTTGAACTCCCTCCCCTTCAAGGGGAGGGTTGGGGTGGGGATGGGCTTGTTCCAGCACGCCATCATCCCATCCCCCTCCCGACCTCCCCCTTGAAGGGGGAGGAGATAAATCCATCAGTGACAGCTGAATAGTAAACCATTCGCAACAAAAACCGCCCGACCGCTTTCGTGGTAAACTGGCGGTTCAGCGGTGAGCGTGGATGCCGCGTCTTGCCGCAGGTTTTGCGGTTGCCTGTCGCTCCTGGGTTTGCCGATATTGTCTTTAACAACGGCAGCAAAAACGGTATGCTGCCGCTCTCACGGTTCACGGCTCACGGCTCACGGCTCACGGCTCACGGCTCACGGCTCACGGCTCACGGCTCACGGCTCACGGCTCACGGCCCGTTTTTCAGCAACCGAACCGGGCTGCACAGGAAAAGAGATGAACGACGATCTGCACGCTTCGCTGCCGCTGGGCAAAACCACCGCGTACCGCTCGGATTACGACGCCGGGCTGCTCTGTCCGTTTCCCCGCAAGGTCAAGCGGGATGAAATCGGTGTCGGGGCGGACCTGCCGTTCGGCGGTTGCGATATCTGGAACGCCTACGAACTTTCCTGGCTCAACGACAAGGGGAAGCCGGTGGTGGCCATGGCCGAATTCCGCTTTCCCTGCCGATCCGTCAACCTGATCGAATCGAAGTCGTTCAAGCTTTACCTCAATTCGTTCAACCAGACCCGCTGCGCCGATTTCGACCGGGTCCGGCAGACCATGCGGCAGGATCTCGCCCGGGCCGCCGGCGCACCGGTCGACGTCCGTCTGATCCCGGCCGCGGAGTTTTCCGCCGAGCGGATTCAGCCCCTGCCGGGAACCTGCATCGATGATCTCGATATCGAGGTCGCCAGCTACAGCCTCGACCCCGCGCTGCTCGACGGCGCCGCCGACCCGCGGCAGCCAGCCAGTGAAACCCTGCACAGCCACCTGCTCAAGAGCAACTGCCTGGTGACCAACCAGCCGGACTGGGGGAGTGTTCTGATCCGCTACCGGGGGCCGAAGATCGATCCCGAGGCGCTCTTGCGCTACCTGATCTCTTTTCGCCTGCACAATGAATTCCACGAACAGTGCGTCGAGCGGATCTTCGTCGATCTGCTGCGCTGCTGCCGCCCGCAACAGCTGAGCGTCTACGCCCGCTACACCAGGCGCGGCGGTCTGGACATCAACCCGTTCCGGAGCAATTTCGAAAGCGCTGTCGACAACCTGCGCCTGGCACGGCAATAATTCAGGTTTTAGGTTTTAGGTTTTAGGTCTGATTTCTCTCCCCCCGCCATTCTGAAAAATATCCCTGACGTCCCGATTTCAGTAATTTTCTTGAAATCAACAGCGCTGTGCAAAGCCTGAACATCCTCTTCGCCCCATTCTGTGCGGTTTTGAAAGTTTTTTTTGAATCCGGCTCGTGAAATGTTCATGCGTTGAACAGCGCGGCGATCTGTCTAATATTAAAAAACCTTAAAAATCGGCAACTTAAGAATATTTTCAGGTTGGCCTGTCTTTTGCCTTATCAGAAGAGCAAGGGAGGAGACGGGTATGTTGCAAAGGCAAATCCACCGCATAGGTTCCATGGTCGTCTTGATCTGCTTGTTGGCGGCGACCGGCCTCAACGCTTCGAGCGCGACCGTATTCGTCTCGGCGACGGTGCTGCCCTGGGTGAAGATGGATGTGCGGCAACATCAGAACCGTTACACGATTGCTCCAGCCGATATCGCACGAAATTATATAGACATCCCGTATTCCGCCACGGTGGATGTTGAAACGAATGTTTCGGTACTGCTGCTGACCCTGGTTCCTGCCGGGGACGAGCAGATCGCGGCCAGCATCAACGGTGAAAACCGGTATGCCGGCACGCTGGAGATTGCCTTGACCGAGCATGAAAAATACGCACGGCAGGTCACCCGGGATCTCGATTTTCGGATTTTTCTCGATAGCGACTCGCAAGCCGGGTCATACGTTCTTGACGCCTGGATCTCGATACAGGCCTACTAGGGAGGAGGTACAAGATGAAACTGGACACGGGAATCAGGGCAACCCTGGATAGCGGGACCATTGAGCCATCGTTGTTTTTGAAGAAATCGAAGAAAATTCTTCTGGTTGACGATATCGATCTGTTTATCGAGATTGAGCGCTCGACACTGGAAAAGCTCGATGGTGTCGAGATCCTGACGGCTCACAACGGCATCGACGCATTGCGGATTGTCGAGGCGGAACATCCGGATCTGGTTTTCCTCGATTTTTTCATGCGGGGCATGAATGGCGACGAATGCTGCCGGATCATCAAGGAGAAATGCAGTGCCCTGGACATCCCGGTGGTCATGGTGACCTCCGGAGGGCAGGAAGAGGATTATCAGAATTGTTGGGAAGCCGGCTGCGATGACATCATGCTCAAGCCGATCAACCCCTCTTTGCTGATCGCCATGGCGAGAAAGTATCTCGAAATCGGCACCCGCGGCACCAAACGTTACAACGTGGCGAATTTAAAGATCCGCTACGGCATCGATCAGCAGACCGATCTGACCGACTATTGTGTCAATCTGAGCCTGGGGGGACTCTTCCTGGCGACCGCCAATGTCCTGCCCGTCGATACGCAACTTGCCGTTGAATTTATCCTGCCGAATCAAAACGCTCCGGTTTCCTGCCAGGCGAAGGTTGTCTGGATCAACGGGCCGATGGTACAGGCTAACCAGAACCTTCCGACCGGCATGGGGCTGCGGTTTCTGGATATGACCCTCGATGATCTGTATGCGATCAGGGAATATCTGTCGGCCGGGCGCCTGATCCCCGTTTGGTAATGGGGGAACGTTCGGCGCAAACGATCGGGGCATCCCAGGAGCCGGTCGGACGATCCATGGATCGGCTCCTGGCCCTGCTGGCTTCGTAACAACTTAAGCTGATGGCGTCGCCATCAGCCTTGAGGCGTTTTAATGCCCAGCCACTTGCGAAGCGTGTTTCTGCTGACCCCCAGCAGTTTGGCCGATGCCACCTGATTTTCCTGGCAATGAACCATCGCCAGGGCCGCCAGATTCTTTTCCAGTTCTGCGCTGAGCAGCGTATGGATCTCACCCGTCCGGGTACGGCAGAGTTCCGAAAAATGACGGTTCAGCAGGTTCTTTATCTGCTCGCTGTAATCATTCATGATCTGGCTGTGTTGCGTGTCCGGATCGCCCAGCTGGGAAAAGTCTTCGCGTTGCAGGACTTCGCTCTTTGCGTACACGACCGCGGCGCGAATGGCGTTTTTCAGTTCTCGGATATTGCCTTGCCAGCTGTAGCCGGTGAGCAGCGCGCGTGCTTCAGGGGCAATGCCGAATATTTTTTTCTGCGATTTCGCGGCGCTCTGCCGGATGAACAGGTCGATCAGAAGATGCAGATCGCTGGCCCGTTCCCGCAACGGCGGGAGAAAGAAGGTGATGATGCGAATCCGGTAAAACAGGTCCAGGCGAAAGTTTTTGGCTTTCACCTCATTGATCAAACTGCGGTTGGTGGCGGCAATGATCCGCACATCGACCTTGATCTCCTGATTGCCGCCCACCCGCATAAACGACTGATCTTCAAGAACTCTCAGCAGTTTTCCCTGGCTGGTCAGGCTCAGCTCGGAAATTTCATCAAGGAACAGGGTGCCGCCATGGCACTGTTCGAATTTACCGATTTTACGGGCATGGGCGTCGGTGAAAGCACCCCGTTCGTGGCCGAACAGTTCGCTTTCGAGAATTTTTTCTGGCAGCGCCGCGCAGTTGACCGCCAGAAACGGTTTGTTTTTTCGGTCTGAGTGATTGTAGATGGCCCGGGCCAGCAGTTCCTTGCCGGTTCCGCTTTCTCCGGAGATCAGCACCGTCGCGTCGGAATTGGCGACCTGGCCGACCATCTTCCAGATCTCGATCATTTCCGGCGAAGAGCCGACCATGATGTCTTCATCGGGAGCAGGCGTGACCAGTTCCTGTTCTTTTCTGGAAAACCGGACTTTCCGACTGAGCAGGTTCGAAGCCAGGGCCTTGTCGACAATTTCCTGCAGATGTACGATGTCGAACGGCTTGGTAAGATAATCGAAGGCACCGAACTGCATCGCTTTTATGGCATTATTGGTGGAATCGAATCCCGTCATCATGATCACGGCGGTTCCGCTGTCGATTGCTTTTATCTCCTGCAGTAATTCCAGGCCGGACTTGCCCGGCATCTGAATGTCAACGATGGCGACATTGGGTCGGTTTTCCCGAGCCAGGTTGAGACCGGACTGAGCGTTTTCGGCCTGCAGTATCTCAAAATCGCGGTCCTCGAAAACGGTCCTGATCAGGTCGAGGATACTTGGGTCATCGTCAATAATTAACATTTTTGCCGTCATCGATACCTTCCCCGAAAATGTGAATTCAGATGCTTTGCGGAGACCCTTTGGGTTCAGGGCTCACTCATGGGTAATTGCTAATGTCGCATGAAATCAAAAAATCCGCTTACCAATGTGCTTTGCTTTGCGGGGCGCCGCCCCGCATTGTTCCGTTGCGGCGCCGTGCTACAGGAAACGGAAGGTTTTTATCGGCACGACTCCGGAGCCCGGCAGGCCCTCCGTCGCATCGTTCCAGCTGCGCTCGATCGCAGCTGAATTTTCCTTGAAAGCCGCAAGAATCCGCGGATCGAAATGGGTCGGCAAGGTTCTCCCGTCCCCTTCGAGGATGATCCGGCAGGCTTTTTCGTGGTCAAAGGCGTCCTTGTAGGGGCGCTCGGCGCGCAGGGCGTCATACTGGTCGACCAGCATGACAATCCGTCCTTCGATCGGCGTGGCCTCACCGACAAGCCCTTGCGGGTAGCCGCTGCCGTCCCAGCGCTCATGATGATTCAGGGCGATCGAACGGGCCATGCGGATCATTTCATGAGCGGAGCCTTCCAGCATGTTTGCCCCGACCGTGGTATGGGTTTTGATGATATCAAACTCTTCGGCGCTCAGCGCGCCCGGTTTCAGCAGAATGCGGTCCGGAATGGCGACCTTGCCGATATCATGCAATCCGCTGGTGAGACCGAGTGTCTCGATCTCATCCCCGGAAAGTCCCAGGTCGGAGGCCAGCAGCCTGGATAAACGGCCGATGCGAGAAATATGCAGACCCGTATCGGTATCGCGATATTCGGCCACCACCGTCAGGCGACTGATGATTTCCCGGTTCAGATCCCAGAGCTCCGCGGTTTTCTGTTTGACTTCCAGCTCAAGCGCTGCCCGGTAGTTTTTTTCGAGGATTTTCATGGTGCGGAACTCCACCGCCTTGCTCAGCGCATGGAGCAGATGCTCGGTGTTGATCGGCTTGAAGATAAAGTCGAAGGCGCCCCGCTGCAGGGCGCCGACCGCTGTTTCCACATCGGCGTTGGCGGTCATGACCACGACCGGAACATCCGGATAGCGTTCGCGAATGTTCCCGGCCAGTTCGATGCCGTCCATCACCGGCATGCGGATGTCGGAAATCACGGCCTGCACCGTTTGGTTCTCCAGCAGTTCGAGCGCTTCAGCACCGCTGCCGGCGGTCACGACCTGATAGCCGTAGGCATCGAGCAGCAACAGCAGCGATTCGAGAACCAGCCGGTCATCGTCCACCAGCATGATCGGCAGCGGTGCGGTTATCGCTTCAGTCGTCATGATTCTTTTCCTTGCCCGCAAGGCAGGTCCTGATCCAGCACCTGCCTGACCATTTTCAGCAGTTCGTTCGGCGCCACCGGCTTGTCGATGAGGCAGCTGCCGCTGTCCAGCGCAACCTTGTCGCGCACCGCATCCGGTGCGTAGCCGCTGGTAAAGATGACTTTCACCTGCGGATGGGTCTGGCGGATCTGATCGCAGGCTTGCTTGCCGTTGCGATGCGGCATGATCAGATCGAACAGCAGCAGTTGAATCGTTTCGGAGTGGTGCTGAAACTGGCGCACCGCATCCGCCCCGTCCACTGCCGTGATGACCCGGTAGCCGGCATCGGTGAGAACCCGTACCAGCATTTTCCGCAGCAATTCTTCATCCTCGGCGAGCAGAATGGTTTCGCTGCCGCCGAGCGGAGCGGCATCGGTCACTTCAGGTGCTGTGTCCCGCACGCTGTCGGCGCAGAGCGGCAGATAGATGCGGAACGTCGTTCCCTGGCCGGGCTCACTGTAGACATTGATAAACCCGTCATGCTGCTTGACGATACCGTAAACCACGGCAAGGCCGAGCCCGGTTCCCTGGCCGACGTTTTTCGTCGTAAAAAAAGGTTCAAAAATCCGCTGCTGCGTTTCCTTGTCGATCCCCATGCCGCTGTCCGAGACAATGAGTTTTGCATAGCTTCCGGGTATGCCGTAGGCATGGCAGTCGATAAAATCATCTCTCAATTCCTCTTTGTCGAGCTTGATGGTCAGATTCCCGCCCTGCGGCATCGCGTCGCGGGCGTTGACCGCCAGATTCATCAGCACCTGCTGCAGCTGGTAGATATCGGCTCGAACCGACAGAGGCTCGCCGTGCGGGACCATCGTCAGCTCAATATCCGCCGCCAGCGTCCGCAGCAGAAAGCTCTTCGTTTCGGCGAGAAGTTCGTTGAGATCGACCGTCCGTCGCTCGCTCGGCTGTTTGCGGCTGAACAGCAGCAGCTCGCGGGTCAGCGAGGCGGCCCGCCCGGAGGCGACGATAATCTGCTCGATATTATGCCGCAGCCGGTCATCCTGCGCCATTTTCAACAGGGTGTGATTGGCGAAACCGCTGATGGCGGTCAGGATATTGTTGAAATCGTGGGCAACCCCGCCGGCCAGGGTGCCGATCGACTCCAGTTTCTGGGCGTGCAGATACTGCATTTCAAGCTTCTTGTGCTCTGTGACATCGCGGTCGATTCTGATCACCCGGGTGGTCTGGCCGGCGTCGTTCTTCAGCGGGAAGGTCCGGATATCATAGCTCCGCTTGTCGGCGCCGGTGGTCGTGCCGCTGTAGGGCAGACCCGACTCGAAGGTTTTGCGAACCAGGCAGTCATCGCAGTCCGGCTCGCACTGGCGCAAAACTGAAAAGCAATATTTACCGACTAACGACTCGGCCGGTGAGCTTGCGCCCCCGGTTGCCGCGTGGTTGGCCCAGACGATGCGCAGGTTCCGGTTCAGCAGCATCAGGCCGTCGGGGATGGCGTCGAGCAGGCCATTGAAGTCCTGCGACAGGTGGCGGAACTTGGCCTCGCTGCGGCGCAGGGACTGTTCGGCCAGGCGCTTTTCGGTAACGTCATGAATAATTGAAAAAAGCAGCTTCTGGTCGCTTGCCGGTACCGGACCGCTGAACAACTCGACATCACGCAGCGAGCCGTCCGCCCGCCGGTGCGTGAAGTGAAAATGTCCGTTGAGCCGGTCGCGGGCCTTGGCCAGTTCCACCTTTATTTCGTCAGCGGAAAGGGTATTGATCTCGTCGACCCGTTTCCGGCGGAGCTCCTGCCGCGTCCAACCGTACCAGGCCGCCGCCGCCGGGTTGGCATCGACGATGCGGCCGTTGTCGCTGTCGACGATCAGCATCACCGCGTGATGGTTTTCGAACAGGCCGCGATAACGCTCCTCGCTGCGGAGCAGTTCGGCGTGCTCATGGACCCGCTCCAGAATCGACGGCAGTTGTTTCAGGTAGCCCTCGCTCTTGACCAGATAATCGGCGGCGCCCAACCGCAGCGCCTGCACGGCGATCTCCTCGCTGCCGTGGCTGGTGACCATGACGATGGGGGTTTTCAGGCGGCACTGCTGGCGCAAAACCTTGACCATCTCCAGGGCATTGCGACCGGGCAGACGATAATCGAGCAGGAACACATCGCAGCAAAAATCGGGGGATTCCGTCTGCCGCGCAAGGGTCAGCAGCTCTTCCCCGCTGCCGATAACCTCAAGCCGGATATGGGGAGCATGCCGGGCCAGATGGCGTCGGGTCAGGTCGGCATCAAACCGGTTCGGTTCGACATACAGCACCTTGAGCGGTCGCTGCCTGCGGCCATGATCCCCCTGGAAGCGAAAGTGCGCATCGTACAGCACGGCGGGCAGCACTTCCAGATTCTCCAAGGTCTTGACCAGGTAATCGTCCGCCCCGCCCTTGAGGGCGGTGACGGCGGATGCCTGGTCGCCGGTTCCGGTCAGAACCACCACCGCCAGCGGCAGGTCGGAACCGCGGATAGCGGCGAGCAGATCAAAGCCGCTGCCGTCGGGGAGAGCCAGATCGGTCAGCACCAGATCCAGATCCAGGGGGTCGGTCTTCAGTCGTTCGCGGGCCTGGGCCAGGGTCGGGACGAGTTCCAGCCGGATCCGCGGCGCCAGGCGCGCCAGATGGCTTCGGGTCAAATCGGCGTCAACGGCATTGTCTTCGATATAGAGGACGCGCAGCGGGTGGCTCTGGCTTGTCATTCCCCCTCCTTTTCGTTGTTCAACGCGGCGGCTCGTTGGTCACGCACCAGTAAAGTTCAATCCGGGCGGTAACCTCCAGAAACTTGGCAAAGTCGACCGGTTTGACAATATAGGAGCTGGCCCCCAAGCGGTAGGCTTCGGCAATATCCCGATCTTCCGCGGAGCTGGTCAGGATCACCACCGGGATTTTTTGGCTTGCCGGGTTTTGCTTGAGTCGGTGCAGCACCTCCAGGCCGGCCACTCGCGGCAGCTTGAGATCGAGCAGGATCACCAGCGGCAAAGGCGCCCCGGCTTCCCAGCGCGGCAGCCAGGTCAGCGCCTCCTCGCCGTCACGGGCGATCAGAACCGGATTGGTCAGATTGCGCTTGGCAAACGCCCGCAGGGTCAGGTCGATGTCGACCGGATTATCCTCGACCAGCAGCACCGGCCGATTGAACGGTTTTGTCGTCATCGTGGAATCTCCAGATAAAAGGTGGCGCCGGCGGCCGGAGCGCTTTCTGCCCAGATCCGGCCGTTCATGCGCTGCATGGCCTTGTGCGCCAGGGCCAGACCGATGCCGGTGCCCGGATAGTCTTCACTGCGCTGCAGGCGCTGAAAAATCTCGAAGATCTTTTGCTGGAACTGCATGTCGAAACCGATGCCGTTGTCG
>DASWJX010000024.1:0-18065 GCA_036396915.1 Geopsychrobacteraceae bacterium
CCATGGTCACCCATGGTTTGCTTTGAGCAGAATGAGATCTTTGATTTTGTTTTCCGGAAGGGTTGAAGACCCGCGGCCTGTGCAGCTTCTCCCGCTGCGAAAAAAATAAATGTGGATAAAACCTGCTGAAGGGTTAAAGCAAGAACTTTGCCAGTTTCAGGAATGAATCTACTGCTTCGTTTAACGTGCTGAAATGCTTGTTGACTATCGATTGCAAGGATCCAAGTGTCCGGATTAAGGTCATTAATCCTTTGTGGCAACGGCATCGCTATGGTGAAATGACGTATTCTTGCAACAATCGGCGGAGAAGGTTTGTCGCAAAATGACACGCGCACTGTGCCGTGCCCGGCAAGTAGATGTATCCGGCGAGTGCTTTTTGCTTGGCACGGCACAGGTTTTTTTGTTATGATGTCCGGCTCTGTAAAAACAACTATATATCAAGGGGTTTATCTGTTTATGCCGGAAAAAATTCGTAATATTGCGATAATTGCACACGTCGACCACGGAAAAACGACGCTGGTCGATGCCATGCTGGTCCAGTCCGGGGTGTTTCGCGAACATCAGGTCATCACCGAACGGGTGATGGACAGTAACGATCTGGAAAAGGAACGGGGGATCACCATCCTCTCGAAAAACCTGTCGGTTCAGCATGGGGGATTGAAGATCAATATTGTCGATACCCCCGGTCACGCCGATTTCGGCGGTGAGGTCGAGCGCATCCTGAAAATGGTCGATTCGGTTCTACTACTGGTCGATGCCTTTGACGGTCCCATGCCCCAGACCCGCTTTGTTCTGAAAAAATCCCTTGATCTCGGCATCAAGCCGATCGTGGTCATCAACAAGATCGACCGTCCCGGCGCCCGGCCCGACGAAGTCGTCAACATGGTTTTCGATCTGTTCTGCGAGCTCAATGCCAATGAAGAGCAGCTCGATTTTCCGATTGTCTATGCAAGCGCCAAGCTCGGTATCGCCAAGCGCGAGCTGGCCGACGAATCGGAGAATCTGGAACCGCTCTTTGAAACGATCGGCGAGCGGGTCGATCCCCCCACCGGCGATCCGAGCGCTCCGTTCCAGATGCTGGTGACCAACATCGACTACAACAAGTTCATCGGCCGCACCGCGACGGGCAAGATCTTCAACGGAACGGTCCGTTCCGGCGAGACCGTCGCCCGTATCGATTGCGCCGGAAAGGTCACTACCGGCCGCATCAGCAAGCTCCTCGGCTACCAGGGTCTGCAGCAGATCGAGCTGCAGGAAGCGACCGCCGGCGATATCGTCACCATCGCCGGGTTTGAAGAGCTTGGCATCAGCGAAACCCTCGCCGATGCGGAAAATCCTCAGCCGCTGCCCTACGTCGCCATCGATGAGCCGACCCTGTCGATGAACTTCATCGTCAATTCATCGCCCTTCGCCGGCCTTGAAGGAAAGCTGGTCACCTCGCGCAATATTCGCGAGCGGCTGATGAAGGAACTGCGGACCAATGTTTCGTTGCGGGTTGAAGACACCGACAGCACCGACACCTTCAAGGTCTCGGGTCGCGGTGAGCTGCATCTTTCCATCCTGATCGAAACGATGCGCCGGGAGGGTTTCGAGCTGGCGGTTTCCAAGCCGGAAGTCATCTTCCGGGAAATTGACGGCGTGACCTGCGAGCCGATGGAATATCTGACCATCGACGTTCCCGAAGCGTTTCAGGGCACGGTCATTGAAAAACTGGGCACACGAAAAGCCGAAATGGTTTCCATGCAGCCGATGGAAGGGACCAACCGCCTGGAATTCGTTATCCCTTCGCGCGGGCTGATCGGTTTCCGTACCGAGTTTTTGACCGATACCCGCGGCACCGGTGTCCTGAACCACACCTTTGAGAAATATGCTCCCTACAAAGGGCCGATCGAGGGGCGGAAGAACGGTGTCCTGATCGCCATGGAAACCGCCGAAACCGTTGCCTATTCGCTTTTCAACCTGCAGGAGCGCGGCATCCTCTTTGTCGGCCCGGGTGTGAAGTTTTACGAAGGGATGATCCTGGGGCAGCATGCCAAGGAGAATGATCTGGTCGTCAACGCCAGCAGAGGGAAGAAGCTGACCAACGTCCGTTCTTCCGGCACCGATGAGGCCATCCGACTGACCCCGGCGAGAAATCTGTCACTGGAGCAGGCGCTGGAGTACATCAACGATGACGAGCTGGTCGAAGTGACTCCGAAGTCGATCCGCTTGCGCAAGAAATATCTTGACGCCAATGAGCGCAAGAAGTTTGAAAAGACCAAAAAGTGATGGCGTCGCCATCCGCTTTACTTAGTAAAGAGACCGGTTCCTGATGAATAACGACAACAGGCCGCACCCGAATCGGGGGCGGCCTGTTGTCGTTGAACGCCATCCTGCGCCAGCCCCCCCCCGTTAAGACTCCATCCCCAGACGCTTGATCTTTTCCACCAGCGTCGTCCGGTTGATCCCCAACAGTGCCGCTGCGCGCGCCTTTACCCCGTTGCCCAGACTCAGTGCCTGCTCGATCATCTGTTGTTCGATGTTCGCCATGACCTGGTTCATGTCTGTGCCCTCGGGCGGAATCCGCGGCGTAAGGACCGGGAACTTTTGCAGGTGCTTGCTGATGTCGGGCGGCAGGTCGTCGGGCGTGATCAGCGTGCCGTCGGTCAGGGTGACGGTGCGTTCGATGAGGTTTTCCATCTCCCGGACATTGCCGGGCCATTCGTAGGTTTCGATGGCCGCCATCGCTTCCGGTGAAAACGACATGAGCGGTTGCTCCAGTTCCCGGCAGATTTTTCCCAGAAAGAAGTTGGCCAGCAGGGGAATGTCGCCACTGCGCTCCTTCAGGGAGGGGAGGGTGATCGGGATGACATTCAGCCGGTAGTAAAGGTCTTCCCGGAAGCGGCCCTTGCGGATCTCCTCGGCGAGGTCCGAATTGGTCGCCGAGATCAGACGGATATCGAGCTTGGTTCTTTTGCTGGAGCCGACCCGTTCGAACTCATGTTCCTGCAATACCCGCAGCAGTTTCATCTGCAGTTGCAGGGGCATGTTGCCGATCTCATCCAGAAAGATCGTTCCGCCGTTGGCGACCTCGAATTTGCCGGGTTTGTCCGACACCGCACTGGTAAACGCGCCCTTGACATGACCGAACAGTTCCGATTCGAGCAGATCGGCCGGTATCGCTCCGCAGTTTATGGCGATAAACGGTTTGTTTTTGCGCGGGCCGTTGTAGTGAATCGCCTTGGCGACCAGTTCTTTGCCCGTGCCGGACGCGCCCAGAATGAGAATGGTCGAGTCGGTATTGATGACTTTTTCCATCCGGGAGAAAACCTTCTGCATCGGCAGGCTGCTGCCGATGATCTTGTCGAATTTATATTTGCCGCGCAATTGCTGCCGCAAATAAAGGTTTTCCGCCATCAGCAGGCTTTTTTCCAGTGCCTTGGCGACCTGCAGTTTCAGCTTTTCAAAATTGAACGGTTTGGTGATGTAGTCGAAGGCCCCTGCTTTCATCGCTTCGACGGCCGTCTCGGCCGAGGCGTTGCCGGTGATCATGATGAAACAGGTGTTGGGTGCCGATTCTCTGGTTTTCTTGAGGACTTCGATGCCGTTGACGCCGGGGAGAAACAGGTCGCTGATGATCAGATCGAAGGATTGTTTGCCGAGCAGTTCCAGGGCTTCTTCGCCGCTGCGGGCCGTTTCCACCCGGTAGCCGTCGTTCAGCAGGAGCAGTGACAGGGCTTTGCAACTGGTTTCCTCGTCGTCGACGAGCAGGATTCGGTTTGCTGCGGGCATATGCTCCCCCTGGCCTTGGCGTCAGATGTTTGACGCCAATTTAGCATGTGCCGGACGGCCGGGGCAAGAACTTTGTCTTTTGCGTGTCTTTCCGCCGCCGCGAGGTTTGACAGTCGCCCGTCTCGGGATATGCTAAAAAGCATGAGAGTGCTCTTGATCAGCATAGTGATTCTGGTGACATGCTGCGCGACGCTGCCGGCCCGGGAGGTGGTCGGTCAGGCCGGCGGCGGGGTCCGTTTTCTGGTGTTGCAGACCTCGATCAACCCGGTGGTCTCCGGTTTTGTCGCCGGGCAGATCGAAGACGCCAACCGGCAGGGGGAGGTCGCGGTCCTGTTGCAGCTCGATACGCCGGGCGGTCTGGACAGTGCCATGCGCGAAATTATCCAGGCCGAGCTGCAATCCCGGATCCCGGTTATCGTCTATGTTGCCCCGGCCGGTGCCCGTGCCGCTTCCGCCGGTGCCCTGATTGCCCTGGCGGCCGACTTTGCGGTGATGGCGCCGGGAACCAATATCGGCGCCGCGCATCCGGTCGCTATCGGACCCGGTTCCGGCATGGATGAAACCATGGCCGAAAAAGTCGTCAATGATGCCGTGGCTTATTCGCGCAGTCTGGCGCAGAAGCGAGGGCGCAATCAGGACTGGGCGGAACGGATAGTCAGGGACAGCATCTCCACTCCGGCGCTTGAGGCACGGGAGCTTCAGGTGATCGACCTGGTGGCGGAGAACGTAGCCGCCCTGCAGGCCGGCTTGCACGGGCAGAAATATCTGCGCGACGGCCGGGTCGAGCGCCTTGCGATCCGGGATGCCGTACTGCATCCGGTCGAGATGAACTGGCGTCAGCAGATCCTCAGTGCCATCAGCAATCCCAATGTTGCTTATCTGCTGCTGATGTTGGGAATGCTCGGCATCTTTTTCGAAATTTCCCAGCCTGGGACGATCCTGCCCGGTGTGGTCGGCGCCATTTCCCTGCTGCTGGCATTTTTTGCCTTGCAGATGCTGCCGGTGAATTATGTCGGGGTGCTGTTGATTTTGCTGGCGCTGGTTCTGTTTGTGCTGGAAGTGACCATCGTTTCCTACGGCATGCTTACCGTCAGCGGCATCGTCGCGCTGTCGATCGGTTCGCTGATTCTGATCGACAGCAGTGAACCCTATGCGCAGATATCGAAGGCCGTCATCGCCGCGACCGTCGTGACCAGCACCCTCTTTTTCTTGCTGGTGACCTGGATGGTGGTACGGACTCAGCGCCGACCGCCATTCTCCGGTGATGAGGCGATGGTCGGCAGGCTCGGCATCGCCGTCACCGATGTGGCGGAGGACGGCAAGGTTTTTGTGTACGGCGAGTATTGGCAGGCGAGTGCCGCGGAACCTGTCACGGCCGGCCAGGAGGTGGAGGTGGTCAGGGTCGATCCGGGGCTGAGGTTGCAGGTCCGGTTACATTCATCTGTCCGTGATGTCGGTCAGGAGAAAGAAGGGGAGGCCTAAATGTTTGGACTTGAGGAGTATTTTTTCTGGATTGTGGCGCTGGCGATTCTCATTATTCTGGTCGCATCGGCCGTCAGGATTCTGTTCGAATATGAACGGGGGGTCGTTTTCAGGCTCGGCCGTTTTTCGGGGGTCAAGGGACCGGGGCTGCGGTTTATCATTCCGATCGTTGATAAACTGATCAAGGTCAGTATGCGCACGGTGGCGATGGACGTGCCGCCGCAGGATGTCATTACCCGCGACAATGTTTCGATCAAGGTCAATGCCGTCCTGTATTTTCGCGTGGTGCATCCCGATAAAGCCCTCATTGAGGTGGAGGACTTTCTGTATGCCACCAGCCAGCTGGCTCAGACCTCGCTGCGCAGTATTCTCGGGCAGGTCGAGCTGGACGATCTTTTGGCCCGGAGGGACAAGATCAACCTGCAGCTTCAGGAACTGCTTGACCGGCAGACCGACCCCTGGGGGGTGAAAATTTCCAATGTGGAGATCAAGCATGTCGATCTTCCGGTGGAGATGCAGCGGGCCATGGCCCGCCAGGCCGAAGCGGAGCGTGAGCGGCGTTCCAAGGTCATTCATGCCGAAGGCGAACTGCAGGCTTCGGTGAATCTGGCCAGTGCCGCTGCCAACATATCGTCCGAAACGGGCGCCCTGCAGTTGCGTTTTCTGCAAACCCTCACCGAGATCGCATCGGAAAAGAATTCCACCATTTTGTTTCCCATGCCGATCGATCTGCTGAGCCCCTTTTTAACCAAGCGGACGCATGCTGAAACGGAGCAAGAGCCTTCAGGAAAGTAGTCGTTGTTCCGGGGATAATTTTCTATCAGTTCGAAACCATATATGGGAAGATATCATTTGTCCGTGAAACGCGCGTATTCACATGATTTCTTTCTCGAAGGCCCGCCGGAAGATCAGGAAGAGTGCCTTATGTGATAATAGTAGAACAGGATTCTATGCTTGACAGTGAAGCCTTCGATTTGCAAATATTGTCTGCCGGTATGGCATAAGATATTGAAATAACGGAATAAGGGTGTCTTGAATAGAGTTTTTTAGCCATCTCGAAAAATATTAAATTTGGGATAGATGTCAACGATACGGGAGGTGTGACGCGTGAATGTAACAGGGTTCAAAAAAATTATGGCGGCAAACCGGGGGGAGATCGCCATCCGGATCTTTCGGGCCTGCACCGAACTGGGGATTTCCACGGTCGCCATCTATTCGGAACAGGATCGTCTTTCCCTGCACCGTTACAAGGCCGATGAGGCGTATCTGATCGGCAAGGGCAAGGGGCCGATCGACGCCTATCTGGCGATTGATGAGATCATTGAACTGGCCCGCAGGCTGGATGTCGACGCGATCCATCCCGGCTACGGTTTCCTGTCGGAAAATGCCGATTTTGCCGAAGCCTGCGAACGCGCCGGCATTGCCTTTATCGGTCCGACTCCTGAAATCCAGCGTCGCCTCGGAGACAAGGTGTCCGGCCGTGAGGTGGCCCTTGAGGCCGGCGTGCCGATCGTACCGGGGACGAAAAAGCCGATCCAGAGCGATGAGGAGGCGTTGATTTTTGCCAAGGCCGCCGGGTATCCGATCATCGTCAAGGCCAGTGCCGGCGGCGGCGGGCGCGGCATGCGCGTGGCTCGGAATCAGAAAGAACTGCTCGAAGGTTTGCGCTCCGCGGCCTCCGAGGCCCAGGCCGCCTTCGGCAACGCGGCGGTATTTCTCGAGAAATACATCGAAAATCCGAAACATGTCGAAGTGCAGATTCTCGGCGACAAGCATGGCAACCTGGTTCATTTTTATGAGCGCGATTGTTCGATTCAGCGCCGCCATCAAAAGGTCATCGAGACGGCCCCTTCGCTGTATCTGACCAAGAAGAAACGTGAGCAACTGTGCAATTACGCGCTGAAGATCGCCGGCGCGGTGAATTACGTCAATGCCGGGACCATCGAGTTTCTGATGGACAAGAACGGGGACTTCTATTTCATCGAAGTCAACCCGAGGATCCAGGTCGAGCACACCGTGACCGAGCTGGTGACCATGCGCAATCTGGTGCAGGCGCAGATCCGCATTGCCGAAGGCCACAAGCTGTCCGATCCCGAGATCGGGATCAAAAGCCAAAAAGATATTGAGCTGCGCGGCTATGCCATCCAGTCCCGGATTACCACCGAGGATCCGCAGAATAATTTTGCGCCCGATTTCGGCACCATCAAGGCGTATCGGACGGCAGCCGGTTTCGGGGTGCGTCTCGATGCCGCCGCCGGCTATGCCGGGGCGCTGATTACCCCGCACTACGATTCCCTGCTGGTCAAGATCTCGACCTGGGGCCTGACGTTCGATTGCGCCGCCCGGACCATGCATCGCGCCCTGCAGGAGTTCCGGATCCGGGGTGTGAAAACCAATATCGGCTTTCTGGAGCAGGTGATTACCCATCCGGTCTTTCTGGAGGGGAAGTGCGATACCTCTTTCCTCGACAAGCATCCGGAAATCTTTGAGATGAAGGTCAAAAAGGACCGGGCCAACAAGATTCTTTCCCTTGTCGGCCACACGTCGGTCAACGGCTATCCGGGGATTTCTGCACAGAAGGCCCTGCCGTTCAGTTCCCTGCGTGAGCCGGACATGCCGGTCATCCCTTACGGCAGCCAGCATCCGCGGGGGACGCGCGATATCCTGCGGGAAAAGGGTGCGGCCGGACTGGCGGAATGGGCGCGCAAGGAGAAGCGCCTGCTGCTGACCGACACGACGATGCGTGATGCGCACCAGTCGCTGATGGCGACCCGTTTCCGGACCTTCGACCTCGACCGGATTGCCGAAGCCACGGCACACCTGGGCGGCGGACTGTTCTCTCTGGAGATGTGGGGCGGGGCGACCTATGACGTCTCGATGCGTTTTCTCAAGGAGGATCCCTGGGAGCGTCTCGATCGCTTGCGGGCGAAGGTGCCCAATATCCTGTTCCAGATGTTGCTGCGCGGCTCGAATGCCGTCGGCTACACCAACTATCCCGACAATGTTGTTCAGGAGTTCGTCGCCAAGGCCGCCGAGAGCGGCATCGACCTGTTCCGGGTGTTCGATTCGCTGAACTGGACCAAGGGGATGCGGGTGGCCATGGATGCGGTCGGCAAGTCGGGCGCCGTCTGCGAAGCCGCGATGTGTTACACCGGAGATATTCTTGATCCGAAGCGGGACAAATATCCTCTGGAGTACTACGTCAATCTGGCCAGGGAGCTGGAGGCGATGGGGGCGCATATCCTGGCGATCAAGGATATGGCCGGGCTGCTCAAGCCGTTTGCCGCCGAGAAACTGGTCAAAGCTCTCAAGAACGAAATCGGCATTCCGATCCATCTGCACACCCACGACACCTCAAGCAACGGCGGAGCGGTGTTGCTGATGGCGGCCCAGGCCGGAGTCGATATCGTCGATGCCTCGCTCTCCTCGGTGTCGGGGCTGACCGCCCAGCCGAACCTGAACGCGCTGCTCGCCGCGCTGGAAGGCTCGATCTGGGATCCGCAGGTCGACATGGCCGGCCTGCAGCAGCTGGCGAACTACTGGGAGACGGTACGAACCTATTATGCGCCGTTCGAGTCGGAACTGCGCAGCGGCACCGCCCAGGTCTATTACCATGAAATACCCGGCGGGCAGTACTCCAACTACAAGCCGCAAGTCGAAGGTCTCGGGCTGGGGCATCGCTGGGAGGAGTGCAAGGAGATGTACCGCAAGGTCAACGACATGTTCGGCGATCTGGTCAAGGTGACCCCGTCTTCCAAGATCGTCGGCGACATGGCGATGTTCATGGTCCAGAACAATCTCGAGCCGGAGGATGTCTATGAGCGCGGTCAGAATCTCTCTTTCCCGCAGGGGGTCATCGATTTCTTCAAGGGGATGATCGGTCAGCCCTATGGCGGTTTTCCCGAAAAGCTGCAGAAAATCATCCTCAAGGACGAGCAGCCCCTGACCTGTCGTCCCGGAGAACTGCTGGAGCCGGTGGATTTTGCCGCCAAAAAGACGGAACTGGAAAAGAAGCTGAATCAGCAGGTTTCCGATCGTGATGTTCTTTCGGCTGTCCTTTATCCGGGCGTTTTCGAGGAATTCGTACGCCATCGTCAGCAGTACAGCGATACCTCATTCCTGCCGACGCCGGTCTTTTTCTACGGGCTCGATGTCGGCGACGAGGTCAGTATCGATATCCAGGCGGGTAAAACCCTGATCATCAAACTGAACGCCATCGGCCGGGTTCATGAAAACGGCACGCGGAATATCTATTTCGAGCTGAACGGCGAGCCCCGGCAGGTGACCGTCAAGGACCTTTCCGCTGCAGCGCAGGACAGCAGTTGTGTCAAGGCCGACCCCGATGATCCCAGGCAGGTCGGCGCGCCGATGCCGGGCAAGATTTTCAAACTTCTGGTTGCGGTCGGAGATGAAGTCAAGGCAGGGGATACCCTGCTGGCGACCGAGGCGATGAAGATGGAAACCAACATCAAGGTGAAAAAAGACGGGATCGTAAAGGAGATTATGTTTGCCGAAGGCGATCAGGTCGCCCAGGACGATCTCCTGGTGACCCTTGAGTGACGGGACCGCCTTCAGTCGTGAATAAACAGCAAGGCCGGATCAGCACTGATCCGGCCTTGCTGTTTTGGCTTTGCGGCGCCGATTGCGGCGCGTGGCAGAGGTGATATGATTGGAACATAACGGAACCGGTTTCAATCGTTCAGGCAGGAGTCGCGCTATGAGTATCGGTAACTTTGCCCGTGTCTCGGCGGTGTTTTTGCTGGTTGTTTCGTTGTCGGGATGTGCCGGAACGACCGTGCAGAACGTTTGGCAGGATCACACTTATACCGGCAAGGTGACGAGCGTTCTGGTTCTGGGCGCCACCAAGGACCGGGCCATCCGCCGCTTGTACGAGTCCGAGTTGTCATCCCAGTTGCAGGCAAAAGGTGTCACTGCCATCCCGAGCTTTTCGCTGTTTATGACCGATGACGTGATGGATAAACAATCGATTCTCGACAAGGCGCATGAAAACAACGTTGATTCGGTCATCATCACCCAGGTTCTGGACGTCAAATCCTACCGGGAACGGATTACCGATATCAGCAACCTGCCCCGCCATCCCGGTTTTTTCAGGCATTCGGACTGTTTTGGTACCTTTCGGAGTTCGTGCGGCTGGCACGACTCTTTTTGGGACGGCTTCTCCACGGTCAGGACGTACGACGTCGAGTACCTGGTTTCGCACGCTGAAACGGAACTCTTTCTGTTGGACGGAGACCGGCTGGTCTGGTCGGTTTTGACGGAAACCGAGACGGTTGACGATATTGAGGTGAGTGTCAGGAAGATGGTTGCGATGATCGTCGGGCAGCTGGAAAAAGACGGGCTGATCTGATCGGCCGATCGTCACTACGCGCAGCATAAAAAACGCCGGCCACAGGCCGGCGTTTTTTATGCTCAACAGGGTAAATTGGCGAGCACCTCGTTGAGGATCTCCCTGGTTCCGGCGCTGTCCGATTGCTGCAGAACCCTTTGCGCCGTGTCGCGGGCCAGCGACAGGGGGATCTGTCCGAGCAGTTCCTTGAGCTTGGGGATAAAGGGCGCGGACAGGGAAAACTGATGGATGCCGAGGCCGATCAGGATCAGCAGGTTGGCCGGATCGGTCGCCATCTCCCCGCAGAGGCAGAGATCGATCTCTTTTTCCCGGGCGACTTGCGACAGATAGGCAAGCGCCTGCAGGACCGCCGGGTGGAGAGGGTCGTAATAGCTCTCGACCAGCGGATTCGAGCGATCGGCGGCCAGCAGGTACTGAATCAGATCGTTGGTGCCCACCGAGAAGAAGTCGACCTCGGCGGCCAGGTGCGGCGCAAGGTAGACGGCAGCCGGGACTTCAATCATGGCCCCGAGCGGGATGGTGTCGACAAAATCAAGGCCCTCGCGCGAAAGATTGGTCATCGCTTCGGCGACCAGTTCCCGGCAGGTCCTGATTTCTCCCAGATTGGTAATCATCGGGAAGAGCAGACGTGCCGGACCATGGACCGCCGCCATCAGCACTGCCTCGATCTGGGTCAGGAACATGTCGCGATGGTCAAGGCAGACCCGCACCGAGCGCCAGCCCATGAACGGGTTGTTCTCCTGCGGCGGGGGGAAGTAGGGAAGCGCCTTGTCGCCGCCGATATCCAGGCTGCGGATGGTGACGGAGCGGCCGTCCGCGCCTTCGATGACTTTTTTGTAGAGCTGGTATTGATCCCGCCGGTCCGGAAAGGAACTGCGGGCCATGTAGGGGAATTCCGTGCGATAGAGGCCGACCCCTTCCGCGCCGTTGCGGCGCGCCACTTCGATGTCGCTCAGCAGCCCGACATTGGCGCGCAGGATGATGCGCGTTCCGTCCCTGGTGGTCGCCGGAACGTCACGCAGTTTCGACAAGCGTTCCTGCTCCTGCAGGCGATCGAACTCCAGCCTGAAGTACTCATCGAGGACGGTTTCATTGGGATTGAGATAGACGCAGGCCGAATTTGCATCGAGGATCAGCAAGCTGTCCGGTTCAATTTTTGAAACCGCGCCCTTGACGCCGATTACCGCGGGAATGCCCAGCGATTTGGCCATGATCACGGAATGCGCATTGGTCTCGTTCGACTCGATGATCATTCCGGTGATCATTCCATGGTCCAGGATCGCCATGTCGGAGGGCAGCAGCCGGCGTGCGACCAGGATGCCGCTATGGTGCAACTGGATCCCCTGGGTCTGCTGGCCGACCAGGTTGGCCAGCAGCCTGCGGCCGATATCCTCCATGTCCGCCGCCCGCTCGCGCAGGTACGGGTCCTCCATCCGGGAAAACACCTCAAGGTAGCTGCTGATCACTTTTTTCAGGGCGTAGGGCGCGCTGTGCCCGTCCTCGATCTTGTGGTGAAGCCGTTCGATGAAGCTGCGGTCTTCAAGGATCATCAGGTGGGTATGGAAGATGGCCGCATCTTCCTGGCTCAAACGATCCGCGACCTTTTTCTCCAGATACAGGGTCTGGATTCTGGTTTGACGCAACGCTTCATCGAGTTTTCGCAACTCTTTGTCCGGCTCGACGTCATGTTCGTCGAAGACATCGGCAAAGCCGAACTGTTGGTCGATAACGTTCGCCGTCCCGGTGACAACGCCCGGGTAGGCGACCTTGCCGCGCAGGACCAGCGTTTGCGGACTCAGGCGCGGCGGGATCGCCTGGTGTGCCGAAGGTTCTTCCGCTGTTTCCTGCTGGTGCGAATCGGTTGCTTCCTGCTGCCGGTCGATGGTGTTCAGCAGTCTGGCATTGACGACAATCGAGGCCACCTGAAAGGCGATCGTATTAAGGGTTGCCGTTTCTTCGTCGCTGAACGTGCGCGGGGCTCTGGTCTGGATAACCAGAACGCCCAGCGGCTGACTGCGATCGGCGAGCGGGATGCCGAGAAAGGAATGGAACTGCTCTTCCCTGGTAACCCCGAAATAGCGGTAACGCGGATCGTTCTGGGGTTCTTCCAGGGAGAGGACCTCTTGGGTTTCCGCAACCAGGCCGGTCAGTCCTTCGCCGATCCGCAGGCTGACCTTGCCGACCGCTTCCGGATCCAGGCCTTGCGTTGCCCTCAGGAACAGGGTTTTGTGATCCTCGTCGAGGAGGTACAGGGAGCACACATCGGAATGGGCACGCTCGGCGACAAGCGTGACGATATTGTTCAGGGTCTCGTCGAGGTCATGGGACTTCAGGATCAGGGAGCTGATGTCCTGCAATGTGCTCAGGCCAAGACGGGTATCCGATTTTCGGTGATTGTTTTCGGGCATGTGGATGACATCGGCAAGAGGATTGAGTGAGCGTAGTGTCCATCCGAAAACCCGGCTGGACATGCAGCACGTTTCTGATTCGAAAACCTGCGTATTTTAGCGTATTTCAGGCCGGATGGCGACCAGAAAAATCGGCCAAAAAAACGCCACCAGGGGGAGAGAGGTCCCTGGTGGCGTAATGGGGATGTATCGAACCGTTCGGGCGGGAACGGAAATTATCCCTCTGCATGTTTCATTCTTTATAAGCAAGGCTTGTGCCACTTCTGTAAGGTTCGATTTTTTGCCGGAAACAGGGCGTTGCGGGAGCGTGTCGTAGCGCAAGGGCGGCCGATTGTGGGTCAGATGTGGCACACGGGGCACGTGTTCGCGGGATCATTTGCTGCTTTTCGCCACGCAGGGGCAGTGGAATCGCCACGTGTCATGATTGGCACAGAAAGTTCCATGGTGTGCCGTTCATGGCTCAGGTTTGGCTTTGCGAAAGTCCTGTGAGACGATACCGTGACGGTTGATCATGCGATAAAAGGACCTGCGGGGGATTTCGGCCAGGCGTGCCGCGGCGGAGACGTTGCCGTCGGCTTTTTCCAGATAGTTCTTGAGCAGCTCGGCCTCGACCTGATCGACCTGGCTGTCCCGCCGCTGCCGTAAACCTGCCGGTTGCTCCGAAGCGAGGGGCGGCCGCTCTTTGCGGACCATGTCGGAAAAAATCACCGGCAGCTGCTCCAGGTGGATGGTCTGGTCGGAGGAGAGAACGACGGCTCTTTCGATGATATTCTGCAGTTCCCTGATATTTCCCGGCCAGTGGTAGCAGGTCAGCGCTTCGAGGGCTTGTTCGTCGATTTTATGAATGATGATGTTCAGTTTTCTGGCGGCGCGATTGAGGAAATGCTCGACCAGTTTCGGAATCGAGTGCAGTCGGTTGCGCAGCGGCGGCAGGGTAATGGTGAAGACATTGATGCGGTAGAACAGGTCTTCCCTGAACCAGCCTTCGCTGATCCCCGCTTCGAGCGATTTATTGGTTGCGGCAATCAGCCGAACATCGACATTGATCGTGGTATTGCTGCCGACCGGCCTGATTTCGCCGCTGTCGAGAACCCGCAGCAGCTCCGCCTGCACCTTCGGCGTTATGTCGCCGATCTCGTCGAGAAAAATCGTTCCGCCGTTGGCGGCCTCGAACAGGCCTTTTTTGTCGCCGATGGCTCCGGTGAACGAGCCTTTTTTGTGGCCGAACAATTCACTCTCCAGCAAACTGTCGCTCAGGGTCGTGCAATTGACGGTGACCAGCGGCTTGTCGGCGCGCAGGCTGGCCTGATGGATGGCCCGTGCGGTCAATTCCTTGCCCGTGCCGCTTTCCCCGCGGATCAGGGTCGTGGTCGGGGTCGGCCCGACCTGCTTGATCAACTGCAGAACCCCTTGCGTTCGGGGATCGTTGCCGATGATGGCGCTGCCGTCATATTCCTGATCCAGGGCGCGGCGGGCCAGCTCGTATTTCTGCTCCAGGGTTGAGCGATCCTCCTCCAGCCTTTTCAGGGAGTAGTGCAGGCACATCCTGATGTCGGCCAGGCCCTGGTAAACGGCAACGGCATGCTCCCGGCAGGTGGCATAGCCGCAACCTGCGCAGTTCAGTTCATCCTGTTTGGTAAATTTATTGGTTTCCTGCAGGATCCGCTTGACGGCATCGCCGCCCGGCAGTTCCAGCTGTTTCCGCTTATTGGAAAAGCCTCTCTGCAGCTGCAGGGTCTGCTCCGGGCAGCGGTCGCTTTTGCCGGTCAGGTAGGGAATCTCGCGGCGATGGTAGTCGATGATCAGTTTGCGCTTGGAAAAGGAGGTCAGCCGGTTGGTTCTGCCGGGTCCGCCGATGCAGCCGCCGTTGCAGAAACGCACATCGACATAGCGCGGAGAGATGCGCCGCGCGGAGAGGTCACGGATGACCTCCATCGACGCCTGTTCCCCGACGGTTGCGACAAAGTCGGGGTCCAGGCCGTTATGATCGATGCCGAAGACATGCAGCGGGCCGCCGTAAATGGAAAAACAGCGGCCCTGACTGGTCGGCTTTCCGGAAAAAGGGCTTTGCGGCAGACGATGGGGGTCGATCTGTTGCAGGGCGAGTATCCGGTTCAGCTCCTTATAGGTCAGAACCGTATCGACCGCGCCTTCAACGGTCTCCGACTCGATCTCGAACTTGCCGCCGATGCAGGAACTGATATAGACCACGCGCGTTTGCGGGCCGCGGCAGGCTTTGATGAAACGGCCGATGGCGATCATCGGCGAGACCACCGGGACCAGATCGCGCAACAGTTGCGGATAGTGGCGTTCGATGAGATCGACGATGGTCGGACAGTGGCTTGAGATCAGCGTCGTGCCGAGGTTTTTCTCCAGCAGCTGCCGGTATTCCGGGGCGATCAGCTCTACGCCTGCCGCTCCTTCGAATACTTCGCTGAAGCCGAGTTTTTTCAGGGCGGTAACCAGCTGACCCGGATGAAGATCGTAGAAAAAGGCCGGATAGGAGCAGCCCATCACCGCAACCACGGCATCGCTGCTCTTCAGGTGGGTTTCCGTCTCGCCGATGGCGTCGGCGATGACCTTGGCATTTTGCGAACAGGCCTGGATGCAGTTGCCGCAGCCGATGCAGCGCTGATGCAGAACTTCAGCGCAGTCCTTGCGGACCGCGATGGCTTTGGTCGGGCAGCTGCGGATGCAGGCATAGCATTTACGGCAGCGTTCCCGGACGGTTTTGATCGGGCCGCGCCCCTCGGTTTTGACCATGTTCGCCTCGTGTTTCGGACTGGGTGGCAAAGACGCTATTGTGCCACCGCTGACACATGTGAGTCAAGCGAGGGTTTCAGTCGTTGTGCAGCAGGTAACGTCCGACCTGGTCGCTGAAGTGGCAGGCGGCCAGATGGCCGCCGCCCTGATCAAGAAGGGCGGGACGTTGATGGTGACAGATCTCCTGGGCATACGGGCAGCGGGGGTGAAAATGGCAGCCGGGCGGCGGATTCGCCGGAGAGGGGGGCTCCCCGATCTGGGCCACCGAGTGCCGGCGTTTTTCGGGGTCGGGCACCGGAACGGAATTGAGCAGCACTTCCGTGTAGGGGTGACGCGGAGCACGATAGAGTTGGCTCGCGGTCGCCAGTTCGATGATCCGGCCCAGATACATGACGGCAACCCGGTCGCTGATATGCTCAATGACGGCCAGGTCGTGAGCGATGAACAGGTAGCTCAGGCGGTACTGCTGCTGAATCTTCCGCAACAGATTGAGAATTTGCGCCTGGATCGAAAGATCGAGCGCGGAAACCGGTTCGTCGGCAACGATCAGCCGCGGCTCGACGGCAAGGGCGCGGGCGATGCCGATCCTTTGCCGTTGTCCGCCGGAGAATTCGTGGGGGTAGCGATCGTAATGTTCGGCGCCGAGACCGACCTGCTCCAGCAGCTGAACGACCCGCTCCTTCAGTTCGCTTTTGCGCGCCAGGCGGTGGATCAGTAACGGTTCAGCGAGGATGTCGCCGACCGGCATGCGCGGGTTGAGCGACGAGAACGGATCCTGAAAAATCATCTGCAGTTTGCGCCGGTAGGGTCGCAGCTGCCGAGCCGGCAGCTGCTGCAGATCGACGCCGTCGAACCGCACCTGCCCGGCATCCGCGCGCAGCAGATTGAGAATGGTTTTGCCGGTCGTCGATTTCCCGCAGCCGGACTCGCCGACCAGTCCGAGGGTTTCACCCGCGTTGAGGGTGAAACTGACATCGTCGACGGCGACCAGTCGGTGATCGGTGACGCCCGGAATCCGGAAGGTCTTGCGCAGGTTGTTGACCTCAAGCAGCGGTTTCATTTCAGTGTCTCCAGCACCTGACGAAGTGGCCGGGTTCCAGTTCCGTCAAGGGCGGGATCTGGTTGCCGCAGGGCGCGAACGGCTCCCGGCAGCGTTCCAGGAAGGAACAACCTTCCTGGATCTGGCCGGCGCCCGGGACCTGCCCCTCGATGGTCGGCAGCGGGCCCTTGTGGCCGAAGCGCGGGATACAGGCGAGCAGGCCGCGCGTGTAGGGGTGGGTCGGATTGGCGAACAATTGCCTGACCGGAGCCTGTTCCACGATCAGCCCGGCGTACATGACCGCGACCTGGTCGGCATGGGCCGCCACGACGCCGAGATCATGACTGATCAGCAGGGTCGCCATCCGGCGTTCTTCCTTGAGCCGGGAGAGCAGGTCCATGATCTGGGCCTGGATGGTGACGTCGAGCGCGGTGGTCGGTTCATCGGCGATCAGCAGATCGGGGTTGCAGGCCAGGGCCATGGCGATCATCACCCGCTGGCGCTGCCCGCCCGAGAGCTGATGGGGGTAGTCGACGAAACGGCTGGCCGGCGCGGCAATGCCGACCAGGTGCAGCAGTTCCGTGACCTGCTCCCTGGCCTCGGCTTTGCTCAGGCCCCGGTGCAGGAGCAGGACTTCGGCAATCTGGTCGCCGATGCGAAACACCGGATTGAGCGAAGTCATCGGTTCCTGGAAAATCATGGAAATCCGGTTGCCGCGAATCCGGCGCATTTCCGGCAGCGGCAGCCGCAGCAGGTCTTGGCCGTCGAAGCGGATTTCACCGCCGACCACCCGCCCAGGTTCAGGCAGCAGGCGTAACAGGGAGAGGGCGGTCATCGATTTTCCGCAGCCCGATTCCCCGACCAGCGCCAGCGTCCGGCCGGTTTCGATGCGAAAGGAGATATCGTTGACCGCTTTGACCAGACCGGTTCTGGTAAAAAAATAACTTTGCAGATGTGCAACGTCCAGCAATGATGACATGCGATTTTCCGTTCGTAGATGTAGTTCCCATAACTACACGGAATAAATCGGCCGGTCAAGCAGCGCCGCTTCTTTCTATCTCGCCGCGGTCATGCTAACATCCGCCCCCCGAACCGCTTTCAATTGATGCACGCGCAAAAACTTTGGAACCGAACCATTGCCAGGATCGTATCAGCCATGAAAAGCACAGCCTCCGCGGATAGTGTCGCCTTTTTGCTGGAAGAGTGCAGCCTGAAGACGTTTCAGGTTGAACAG
>DASWJX010000025.1:0-5460 GCA_036396915.1 Geopsychrobacteraceae bacterium
CCCCTCCGGGGTCGGACCAGCCCAACCCCTTGATTTCAAAAAGAAACATCCAGAAAAAGGACGTTTTCTGCCCCTATAGGCTCATTTTCGACCCAGGAAACGGGCCCATAGCTTTCTTCGGCATCTCGCAACACGCTCATCCCGTCGTTCTGCAAGGCGTGTTGGTTTTTCAGGGGCGAAGGCCTCCATCAGGTCTGTCGAGGTCCTGGAAAAACGCCGTAACGCCGCAAGGGCGGGCTTTTTGCGGCGCCATCAATTTTTAATTATCGAGAACAGCAGTCCCGCCAGCGCCAGTGCTGAAAAGCCGGCGCCGGCATAAAACATCAGCGATGGACCGACTGCGGTCCAGAGCCCGCCGGCGATACTGCTGGCGGCAAGGAGCGCCAGGCCACCGGTGAGATTGAATACCCCGAAGGCGGTGCCGCGCAGCTCGGTCGGAGCGGCAGCCGCGACCATCGCAGCGAGAATCCCCTGCGTCGCCCCCATGTGTAATCCCCACAGCGCCGCACCGCCGCCGACCCACCAGAGATTGGAGGCGCGGGCGAGGAGCAGGTCGGCAGCGATGAGAAAGAGGATCCCCCAGGCGAGGAGTTGGCGCTGGCTGCGGGTGTCGGCGAGGTGGCCGAAGGGGTAAGCGCTGGCGGCGTAAACGACGTTCATGACAATAAGGATGATGGGTGTCCAGGTGACGGCGAGGCCGAGATCGGCGGCACGCAGCAGAAGAAAGGCTTCGGAAAAGCGCGCCAGGGTCAGGACCGTGGCGAAGGCAACTACCCACCAGAAGCGCCGGGGGATGGCGGAGGGGAATGACTGATAATTTTCCCGCGCCGATTTTTTACGATTGCCGAAATACCGCAGCACTTTCCCGGGCCGCCGCCGGTGCCGCTGTAAATCAGCGGACCACCGGCAGCGGCACTCAGACGGTCGGACCGACCTGGCGCAGGATTGCGGTATAAAACGGCTTGTCTCCGGTCTTGACAACGGCCAGGGACATATCCACCTCAATGCGCTGGCGGTCACTGCGCACTCCGGTCAGACGATGCAGGCCATTGAACCAGTCCTCGTCCACCGCCGCCAGAAACGCGGACGGATCCTTGCCGAGCAGGGGGCGGTCCGGAGCCATCAGACGACTGAAAGATTCGCCCAGCAGATCGGCCTGCCGGTAACCGAACATTTTTTCCGCCTGCCGATTGAACAGGAAGATCTTGCCGTTCGGCAGAAAAGCGATGATCGCATCGCGCGCCAGTTCGGTCAGCAGCCGGAACCGCTGCTCGGATTCTTCCAGCTGTGCGGTCTTTGCGCCGATCTGATCGAGCATGCCGTTAAACCCGCTGACCAGTGCGCCGATCTCATCTTCAGAGCGTACCGGCAGCCGTTCGCTGAACTCGCCGGTGCGGCCGATTCTGCCGATGGTCTCCGCCAGTGCGCCCAGAGGCTGAATAACGGCCTGCCGGATCAACAGACCGAGGCAGACAACCAGCACCAGAAAGAACCCGCCGGTGGTCACCAGGGTACTTTTAAATCGAGACAGAAACTGTTTTTCCAGTGATGTCATCGGAATGATGATCGAAACGGCGCCGATCACCTCGCCCGGCCGGTAGTGATAGGACTGATCCTGTTCGGGAGGATAGATGTCGCGTAAAAAAGCCGGAGACTGCTCCGGTTCACCATGACACTCAAGGCAGCTGGCCTCGGCGTGGGCGGGACTCAGGAAACGGAAGGCCGGTTCGCCCTGCCATGTCGAAATTTCAGCGACATACGGCAGGCCGGCTTCCGTCTCAAGCCGCCGCAACGCTTCACGCTCATAGCTGTCGGGGGCATTGTCCGGGTTGCGGAAGCGATTCGAGGTGTGGCGGATGGCATAGTCGAGATCCTCGGCCACCAGCCGCCCCACCCGGTTGGAGGCGACCACCGGAATCAGGCCGTAACGGTCCTTGTCCAGCTCGACCTGCCCGACCTGCAGTTGCCGTGAGATGTACTCACGGGTGCGATTGGCTTCCGCCGTGATGATGCGCGCCTTTTCGATGGCTTCGGCAAATTCGAACTCCCGCAGCTGGAGATATTGCCAGTAGATGCTGATGGCCAGAAAGACCGCCAGCACCAGAAACAGCAGCAGGTTGATCTTGGTTCGCAAACGGTAGTTACGCCAGGGTGTCATGCGGCCTCGATTCTTCGCAAGGATTGCCGTTCGGATTGCCGTATATTGTATGGTTTTACCGCAAACCGACAGGCCGCGGCAAGACCGGCAGCGCTACCGGACAGCGGAGCGTTGCCCAGCCCGGCAAGCGCAGCAGATATGAGCGCCGGCGGCCGTCAGGTCCGTCCGCATGGCCGATGCAGGCGGAACCGAACCGACCATTCAGGGCGAAATAAAAAGATATCAAGGAGTTGTCGGACCTGGGGCAATTTTATCATGAAAAAAATTTCTCGCCGCGCCGAGCCGCAAATACAGCAAAGGCCGCTGCCGGTGATCGGCAGCGGCCTTTGGCCACGGGAAGATGTGCGCGGGCTTACGCCTTTCCGGCACTGCCCAGCACCGCCTGATTCTTGTGTCTGATCAGCGCGACCAGTTCACTGCGCGCGGCGCCGAGATATTTGCGCGGATCGAACTCGCCGGGGTTGCTGGCCAGATACTCACGGACCTTGGCGGTCACCGCCAGGCGGCCATCGGAATCGATATTGATCTTGCAGACGGCGCTTTTGGCGGCCTTGCGCAGCTGCTCTTCCGGCACGCCGACGGCGCCGTCCATCTTGCCGCCGTAGCGGTTGATCAGCGCGACATACTCCTGAACCACGCTGGAGGCGCCATGCAGCACGATGGGAAATCCGGGAATCCGCTTTTCGATCTCTTCGAGGATGTCGAAGCGCAGCGGCGGAACCGACTCGCCCGGAGCCAGCTTGAATTTGTACGCTCCGTGGCTGGTGCCGATGGAAATGGCCAGCGAATCGACACCGGTCTTGCTGACGAAATCCTCGACCTCGTCCGGCTGCGTATAGGTCGATTCCTCGGCAGCCACCTCATCCTCGATCCCGGCCAGCACGCCGAGCTCTCCTTCGACGGTGACGTCACGCTCATGGGCGTAGGCGACCACCTGCCGGGTCAGCGCGACATTTTCGTCGTAGGAAAGATGGGAGCCGTCGATCATCACCGAAGAGAAGCCGGAGTCGATGCAGGACTTGCACAGCTCAAACGAGTCGCCGTGATCCAGGTGCAGCACGATCGGGATCTCCTTGCCCATCTCTTTGGCCATCTGCACCGCACCCATCGCCATATAGCGCAGCATCGTTTCGTCGGCGTAGTTTCTGGCGCCCTTGCTGACCTGGATGATCACCGGCGAATCGGTTTCCACGCAAGCCACGATGATCGCCTGCAACTGCTCAAGATTATTAAAGTTATACGCAGGTATTGCATAGCCGCCGGCGACTGCCCGGCTGAAAATTTCGCGCGAATTCACCAATCCCAACTCTTTGTAACTGACGGCATCACTCATGGGTTTTTCCTCCACTGAAATTTTTCACATTAGGTTGCCCGATAGTTGCGGGTTCCCGGCCGCTAAAGAACGGATCCGCCTGAATGGGCACGAAACACCGTGGCCGGCGCCGACGGCAGACGCGCTCGGGCAATTCGATGGCGCGGGCTCTTCGCCGGCGGGTGCTCCCCTCTGCGGGTTTTAACAACAGGCCACGATAACTAATAGCAACAGATCGCCCCGTTGTCCAGAAAAGTGATGTTTTTGAACATTTTTAGCCGCCCGGTTGGCCGGCCGAAAGAGGGTTGCATTGACGCATGACATTTATTAATATACCGGCGATTTATCGGTAGCTCACTCTAAAGCGGCGGCTTGGCGCGGACCAAGCGCCATCTCACGATTTCCCTTCAGCACGAAAGGCTGACTCCATATGGGCTCGCAAAAATCGGAAGACTACTTCAGGGACTGGAAAGCAAGGGAAGAGATGGCGGAATCGATGATTCCGATCATCGGCCACCTTTATCGCGACTGTGAAGTCATCTGCAACATCTTCGACCGTTCCCTGGTGCACAAATCAGCCATCGACATCCTGCGGGTGCATCGCTTTGCCCGCCAGATTATCGACAAGGAACTCTGGGTCAGAGATACCCTGCCGATCCTGTTTGCCGTGTCCAAACTCGATCTGGCTCCGGGCAAGGTCGACCTGGCCAAACTGGCGATCCGCTACCAGAAGGTCAAGGATCGGATCAGCGTCGATACCTTCGTTGCCGAACAGCTGGCCGATCTCAATACGGGACAGACCTCCCAGTTGAGCAAACCGCGCGACGTCGTCCTTTACGGTTTCGGCCGCATCGGACGCTTGCTGGCACGCATTCTCATCGCCCAGGTCGGCGGCGGCAACAAGCTTCGGCTGCGCGCCGCGGTGGTGCGCAGGGGCGGCAGCGACGATCTCGCCAAACGCGCCAGTCTGCTGCGGCGCGACTCCGTGCATGGTCATTTTGAAGGCACCATCCGCATCGACGAGGAAGAGAACGCCATCATCGCCAACGGCAATATGATCCGCATCATCTACGCCGATGCCCCCGACAGCATCGATTACACCGCATACGGCATCGACAACGCCATCGTCATCGACAACACCGGCAAGTGGCGCGACCGGGAGGGGCTGGGCCTGCACCTCAAGGCGAAGGGCGCTTCCCAGGCGCTGTTGACCGCTCCGGGCAAGGGGGATATTCCGAATATCGTCTACGGCGTCAACCATCACCTGCTCGCAAAAGACGAGCCGATCGTCTCCGCCGCCAGCTGCACCACCAACGCCATTGTTCCGATCCTCAAGGCGGTGAACGACAAGTACGAAATTCTCAACGGTCATGTTGAGACCTGCCACTCCTTCACCAACGACCAGAACCTGATCGACAACTACCACAGCAAGAATCGTCGCGGCCGCAGCGCGCCGCTGAACATGGTCATCACCGAAACCGGCGCCGCCGGCGCCGTGGCCAAGGCCCTGCCGGAACTGACCGGAAAACTGACCGGCAACGCGATCCGGGTCCCGACGCCGAACGTTTCGCTGGCCATCCTCAATCTGAGCCTGGCCAAGAGCACAACGGTGGAGGAGATCAACGAGTATCTGCGCGACATATCCCTCGATTCGCCGCTGCAGGACCAGATCGACTTTACCAATTCACCGGAAATCGTCTCCACGGACATGGTCGGCTCCCGTTATGCGGGGGTTGTCGACTCGCTGGCGACCATCGTTGCCGAAAATCGCTGCGTTCTCTATGTCTGGTACGATAACGAATACGGCTACAGCTACCAGGTGGTGCGTCTGGTGGAAAAACTCTCCGGCATGGAGCTGGCGCACTATCCGCGCTGAGCAAAACGGGTGATCGATCACCAAAAAAAAAGGCACAACCTGCGCAGGTTGTGCCTTTTTTTTTGGTGATCGATCACCCGTTTTGCTCAGCGCGGATAGTGCGCCAGCTCCATG
>DASWJX010000026.1:0-8775 GCA_036396915.1 Geopsychrobacteraceae bacterium
GTCTCGCGCGGCCGGTTGAGCAGATCGGTCAGCAGGCTGAGGCTGTTGAGCAGGTCCGCCGCCACCTGCAGCAGCACATCCCCCTCCCCGTAGCCGGCAATCAGCGGCAGATCACGGGTCACGCCGCTCAGAACCCGGTGCCCTTCCAGGTCGACACTGTAGCTCAACCCCTCCAGCTGCAGAGCCCTGCGGTTCGGATTGATGACATGCAGACCGATCTCGAAGCGCGGCGCGACGCTGTCGGACGGCAGGACCCGAAACGAGGTCAGCCGCACCTCGGGCGTTTCGAAGCCGGGCTGCAGCAGGCTGCAGGCGCAAAGCAGGCCAACCAGGACAGTCATCAGTATGGCGCGTATGATCATGGGTCTTTGGCCCTGTCTCCGTCATGGGGTGTTGTCTTCTGTCGCGCCGGCTCAGCGCCGCCCGCGCGACAGGTAGCACTGGTGGTAGTCCTCGGCCCGCCAGAAGGTCGCGGCCGGAACGATTTCCGTCACGATCCGGGCCGGCAAGCGTCCGGAGCCGTCGAGGGCGGCCCGCGACGCTTCGGCCTGGCGGCGCTGCTCTGCGCTGTGGTAAAAGATCACCGAGCGATACTGGCTGCCGATATCCGGACCCTGGCGGTTGCGTGTGGTGGGGTTGTGCATTTGCCAGAACTGCTCCAGCAGCTGCGGATAGGCGATCCGCTCCGGGTCGAAGCTGAGCTGCACGACCTCGGCGTGACCGGTTGCGCCGCTGCAGACATCTTCATAGCTGGGATTTTCCGTGGTGCCGCCCATATAACCGACCGCCGTTGCGGTGACCCCTTCCAACCGGCGAAAGGCCTCTTCGATCCCCCAGAAACAGCCGCCGCCGAAGGTTGCTTGTGCCATGTGTCACACCCCTTTCAACAGCTGCCGGCCCACCCAGTAACGGGAGAACTGCAGGGCGGTGCGCCCGCAGCGCTTGCTCTTGTCATGCGACCATTTGAGTGCCGCTTTCTGCAGTGTATCATCCCAGGCCGGCTCAAGGCCATGGTCCCGGCACAGCCGGGCCACACTCTGCCGCACCAGCTCCAGGTACTGATCCTGGCTGAACAGGTGAAAGGCGACCCAGAGGCCGAAGCGGTCGGCAAGTGAGCTTTTCTCTTCCATCCCTTCCCCGGCGTGCAGCTGGTTGTTGACCATCTTGAAACCGAGATTGTCGGTCTCGTATTCCGGCAGCAGATGACGCCGGTTGGAGGTGACATAAAACCGCACATTTTCCGGCGCGGCGTAGACCGAGCCGTCCAGCGCGCTTTTCAGCATCTTGTAGCCCGATTCCCCCGCCTCGAAGGAAAGATCGTCGCACAACAGGATGAAACGGTAGTTCTGCCCCCTGATGGCGGCAAAGATATCGGGCAGGTAGACCAGGTCGTCCTTGTCGACCTGCACGACCCGCAGGCCCTGCGGGGCATAGGCATGCAGCAGGGCCCGCACCAGCGTCGACTTGCCGGTGCCGCGGGTGCCCCAGAGCAAAACGTTGTTGGCGGGATAGCCGTTGACGAACTGGCGGGTGTTGTCCTGCAGAATCCGTTTCTGCTCGTCGATGCCGAGCAGGTCGTCAAGGGTCGCCCGGTCGATCTCCTCCACCGGCTCCAGGTAGCCGGCAAAGGAATGGCGCCGCCAGTTGGCGGCCAGGCTGAGCGTCCAGTCGATTGCGCCCACCGCTTTCGGCAGCAACTGTTCCACCGACGAGAGCACCCGCCGCAATTGCTCTTTCAGGTCATCGTCCATGTCGCTCTCCATTTCCCCGGTCCGGACCATCCGCCCTACAGCATCCGCAGCGCCAGCAGGTTGAGCAGGCCGATACCAAAGCCGAGCAGGGCTCCGAACAGATTGATGTATTTGAACTGCTCCTTCATGATCCCCATCAGCAGGCCTTCGACCTGCAGCACATCGAGACCGTTGACCTTCTCTTCGACCATCCGCCGCACATTGAGGGTGTCCACCAGCCGTGGGGCTTCCTTCTTCAGCACATCCTCCACCGCCTGGCAGAGGGCGGCTTCCAGTTCGCCGCGCAGATCGGCGGGCAGGCGGGCCGCAAGCAGGCCCAGCGGCCGCCGGTAGAACCATTCCTCGCTCTGCTCCTGAAGAACCGTCTCCAGGGCCTGCCGCGCCTGCCGGGAGCGGAGCAGGTCCAGCAGCGTGTCGGCCAGCTGGCGGCGCAGCCTGTCGACCCCGTCCCGCGGCAGCACCTCGCGCAACAGGCTGTCGAAGGGGCGGTCCTTGATCCGGTCGACGGCGCCCTCCAGCACCCCCAGAACGGTTTCCGTCGCCCGCCGCGACTGCACCAGGGCAACCGCCTGCTCGCGGACAAAGCGCCGCACTCCGGCCACCTTTTCGTAGGGCAGGTTTTCCAGATAATCGGCCAGGGAGCGCTCCAGCAGTTTATCGACCCGCTCGCGCAGCAGCGCCGCCAGCTGCTGCTGGGTCTGCTCCTCCTTGAGCCAGGCGGCGATTTCATCGCCCGCCTTGTCGAGAAACTCGGGAATCCGGTCGTAGATTTTGTCCAGGTTGATAAAGCCGGTCAGCAGGCCGCTCAGACCGCCCAGGGAATCGAGGAAGGCATCGATGGCCTGTTTGCCCTTGGCGACCAGCCGGGCGCGAAAGGCGGGATCGTAAAGCATGCCGCCGAATTTCTCGACCAGCGGCGGCAGTTCCTTCTCCAGCTGGGCCAGCAGCAGGGCGTAGAGGTCGGCGGGCAGCAGTTCGCGCAGCGGACGGTCACTGGCGATCAGCGCTTCGGTTTTACGGTCGACAAACTGTCCCACCGCGTCCGCCACCGCTGCCGAGGACAGGAATTCGCCCAGCTTGCTCTCCAGGTGCTCCTGCAGGGCGCGGTACCGCTCCGGCGTCAGGTAGCTCGACAGATCGCGCGCCAGCAGCCGATCCCCCTCGCGCTGCAGATAGTCGCGCAGCCTGGCTTCGAAGGGTGCGCTCTGCAGATAATCGAAAACCTGCTTGGCCAGTTTCCAGCGCAGCAGATCGACAAACTCCCGAAACCGGCGCCTGAACCGTTCCGGGATCAACGATTCCAGCGGCCCCAGATCGCGATCGAGGAAGCGACCGAGTTTTTCGGTCACCGCGAAACGCAGCTCGCGGCGGATCCCCTCCTTTTCCAGGGCACTGCCGACATCGGCGGCGGTCAGCAGGTGATCGCCGACCATTTCTCCCATCTTGCGGGCCAGCTCGTCCCGCTTGCCGGGGATAATCCCGGGCGTCATCGGGATCCGCACCCCCAGCAGCCGCCAGGCCCGAAGCGGCCGGAACAGCATGCGGATGGCGATGTAGTTGGTGACGTAGCCGATCAGCGCGCCGAGCAGGGGGGGGAGCAGGTAGGGAAGCATCTGTTCTACGGTCATGGCAGTCCTGTTTCTTCGTTGTCCGGCGGGAACCCTGCGCATTTTCGCGCAGGCATCTTGTGGGACCCGCCCGAAAGATCTGAACGGGGGGCACGCTCCGCGCGGCGCTCCGTCGACAGGCGGCAGCTGTTTTTCAGTCGGGCAAAGGCCGGATGCTGCAGCAGAAACTCCAGCAGCAGGTCCGCCGCCAGGCCGTTGATGACCCCGCTGATCAGGGCAAAGAGCAGAAACAACGGCAGCATCAGCCAGAGCGACGGGTGGCGGACGATCAGCAACCAGGCGATCAGCAGCTGCCCGCCCGCATGGCCCAGCGCGCCGAGCACCGAAACCCCGACCGGCCCGATGTGGGGCCGGAACAGGCGGTAGGCACCGGTCATCAACAGGGTCGCCAGAACGCCGCCGGAGAGCGACAGCAGAAAGCCCGGCGCAAACAGGGTGCCGAGCAGCAGACTGCCGATCAGGATCCGGCTCAGGGTCACCGCCCAGGCGGCCCGGGGTCCGTAAAGGAAGAGCGCGGTCAAGCTGAGGATATTGGCCAGGCCGAAACGGAACCAGGGCAGCGGACTGGGCAGCAGATACTCCACCGCGTGCAGCGCCACCGCCAGGGCGATGAACAGCGCCAGAAAGACCCTCTGCCGCACCCGTTCCAGTTCGCGCGGATCAACGGCTGAGCAGGTCATAGTCCGCTCCTTGCGCTTCGCCTTCGACCCGCACCACGATCCGGTTCGGCACACAGGCCAGCAGATCCCCGCTGCGCCGGGCGTCTCCCAGTCCGATGCAGACCTTGTGCGGACAGGGCGAGTCGAGCACCCGCACCGCCCCGTCAGCGATCTCCAGCCGGGTGGGGCCGAGCGGTCCGGCAATTGCGAAGCGCCGGGCCTCGTCCAGCGGTGCGCTGAACACGGTGCGGTTGTCCGCTGCGATGACGACCCGCGCGCCCGGCCTGCGCCCGAAGGGGAGCAGGAACGAGACGCCGACCAGCAGCGCCAGAGCCAGCAGCAGATAGCGATCGAAGCGCGTCAGCCGTTGCCACAGGGCGGCTAGTGCCATTGCAGAAACCCTTCAAGCCCGCCGGTCGCCAGCCGGCGGCCGTCGGCGGTGATCAGAAACCCTTCCACCTCCGGCAGCTCCTCCAGCAGGGCCAGCCCCCGCCGCGGGCCGAGCACAAAGGCGGCGGTGGCCAGCGCGTCGGCGCTGGCCGCATCGGCGGCCACCACGGTGACACTCTGGCAGCCCCGGGCCGGTTGCCCGGTCCGCGGATCGAACAGGTGGTGATAACGGACACCGTCCTGTTCGAAATAACGTTCGTAGTCGCCGGAGGTCACCACCGCACGGTTCTGCAGCGCCAGGGTCGCCACGACCGCTCCGGGCCGGCGGGGATGCTGGATGCCGATCCGCCAGGGTTGCCCCTGACGATCGCCGAGCAGGCGGATATCTCCGCCGGCATTGACCGCAGCGGAGACCACCCCGGCCTGGCGCAGTTTCTCCACGGCACGATCCACCGCGTAGCCCTTGGCGATCCCCCCCAGGTCGATCTGCAGGTCGGGGGCGGACTTGCCGATCCGCCGCCCGTCGATGCGCAGGGCCTCGGGACCGACCCCCTGCAGCGCCCGGGCCCGGGCCGCTTCCGACGGGATCCGCGGCTGTTCGCCTTCGATGTCCCAGAGCGTCTTGAGCTTGCCGAGGCCCATATCGAAAGCGCCGTCGCTGCGCCGGGCGATCCGCTGCCCCATGGCGAGCAGGGCCGCGGTCTCCGCGCCGACAACCAGCGGTCCGGCGGCGGCCGAGAGCCGGCTCACCTCGCTGTCGGCAAGCTGCGGGGAAAACAGCTGTTCAAGGCGGGCCATCTCGGCGAAAGCCGCATCGAGCGCCGCCTCCAGTCGCGGCCGGTCGGCACCGTAGGCCTTGATCTCGACCAGCGTTCCCATCATCAGCGCGGTGCGCGACAAGGGGGGGTCGGCGGCGGGTTGGCGCTGCCAGACCAGCAGCGCGACCAGCAGCACCAGCAGCAGCGGGATCAGCGGACGTCGCAACAAATCAGCTGGTCTCCTCGATGATTTCACCGATCAGGTCGTATTCCGACGAGTCGGTGATCTTCAGCTGCACCAGCTGCCCGACATCGGCCTGTCCGGAGGTAATCAGGTACTGACCGTCGACATCCGGCGCCTGTCGGGCGCTGCGGCCGCGCAGCAGCAGATCGGTCTCTTCGCTGTAGCCCTCGACCAGCACCGTTTCCGTGGTCCCGACCAGCTTGCGGTTCTTGGCAAAGGAGACCCGCGCCTGGGCCCGCATCAGCTTGTTGTAGCGGCTCTTCTTGGTCCGGGCGAGCACCTGCTCCGGCAGCTCGGCGGCCGGCGTCCCCTCTTCGCGGGAATAACGGAAGACCCCGACCCGTTCGAAATGACCCTCCTGAACGAAGTTCAACAGTTTTTCGTACTGCTCCAGGGTCTCGCCCGGGAAACCGACGATAAACGAGGTGCGCAGGGTCAGATCGGGGATGCGGCTGCGCAACCTTTTCAGCAGGGCGCGGATCTCTTTTTCGCTGACCCGGCGATTCATCCGGGCGAGGATCGTGTCGTCGATGTGCTGCAGCGGGATGTCGAGATAGTTGCAGATCTTCTCTTCGCTGGCGATCAGCTCGATCAGTTCATCGCTGATCCCGTCCGGATACGCATAGAGCAGGCGGATCCAGCGGATCCCCTCGACCTTGACCAGTTCGCGCAGCAGCGGCTCGATGCCGGTTCCGTCGTTGCGGTCCGCGCCGAAGGCGGTGATGTCCTGGGCAATCAGGTTGATCTCGCGCACCCCTTTGGCGGCCAGGTTGCGCGCCTCCTGGCAGACGGAATCGATGGAACGGGAGCGCAGGTTGCCGCGCAGCTGGGGGATGATGCAGTAGGAGCAGTGATTGCCGCAGCCGTCGGCAATCTTGATGTAGTTGCTGTAAAAGGGGGAGGAATTGACCCGCGGCGTCTCATGATCATAGAGATAGTCCGGTGTGCCGATCGCCTGGCTGGGGGTCTTCTTGACCAGCTGCCGCTCGATCAGATCGACGATCCGCGGGGCATCGCCGGTGCCGACGAACAGGTCGACTTCCGGCAGTTCTCCGGCCAGCTGCTCCTGATAGCGCTGGGGCAGGCAGCCGCTGACGATCAGCAGCTGACAGGCCCCCTGTTCCTTGTAGTCGGCCACTTCCAGGATGGTTTCCACCGACTCTTTCTTGGCGTCCTCGATGAACGAGCAGGTATTGATAATGATGATATCGGCCTTGCTTTCATCGGTGATGATTTCGAAACGGGTGTCCGGCAGATGGCCGAGCATGACCTCGGCATCAACCAGGTTTTTCGGACAGCCGAGGCTGACCAGACTGACTTTGAATTTATCCACGGATTTCTTTCCTGACAGAGACAGCGCAACGGCGCCGGACTCAGGGTTGAAGCGGGCCACGTCCCTGATGGACGAGACCCTGGCCATCATGGCTAGGAGGCTGTCCGAGAATTAGAGACCGGCTGCAAACCCAGCTGTTTGGACCATATTTCGGCTCCTTTTCGGCCCATAGCTACGGCTATGAGCTCTCAAACGACCCAAAATCTGTTCTCAAACTTCTGGATTTTCGCTTCGGCCCTATTCTCGGACAGCCTCCTAGCTGCGCATGTTTTCGAACTGCAGCTCAATATCCAGATCTTTCGACTTGAGCAGCTGCATCACCTCCTGGAGATCGTCGATCTTCTTGCCGCTGACCCGCACCTGCTCCTCCATGATCTGGGCCTGCACCTTGAGTTTGGTTTCCTTGATCAGCTTGACGATCTCCTTGCCCTTCTCCTTGCTGATCCCCTGGACGATGGCGGCCTTCTGCCGCACCGTTCCGGCGGAGGCCGGCTCTTCCTTGCCGTAATCGAAGCATTTCGGCGAGACGTTGCGCCGCACCAGTTTGCCGATCAGGATCTCCCTGATCGCCTGCAATTTGTAATCGTCGGCGGCAAGAATGGTCAGACCGTCCTTCTCCAGTTTGAGCTCATTATGGGTGCCCTTGAAGTCGTAACGCTGCTCGATCTCCTTGACGGCCTGATTGACGGCGTTGTCGACCTCCTGCATGTCGACCTTGGAGACGATATCGAAACTCGGCATAGCTTTCCTCCCTAATCTCAGAGTTAATCAAGAAGCTTTCGCAAGAAGCTCACAGAATCGGTGACTTATAACACAAAACCGCCCCGAAAAGAAAGTTCCGGGGCGGTCTGCACAAAAATCGAACGCTTCCGGCGGCGGTCAGTAGCCCGGTCCCTGCGCGGAGGGGCGCACCACCTCGACCCCTGCCGGCGTCTGAAAACGAAAAATCTCTTTTGCCAGCCCCCGATTGATGCTGACCTTGTGGAACGAGATGGCGGTCCGGTTGCCGCTGGGGTCGATGACGGCGGTCGACACAATCGGGAACAGCGAACCGGTCTTGTGCTGTTTGACAAACGCGTCAACGGCTTGTTGCGAGACGACGACTTCCAGCCGGTTGATATATTGCGATTCCTTAAGCGGGCGCAGCGCCAGGACCGGATTGCCTTCGCTATCGCGGCTGGGCTCCGCCCAGTCGACCGAAAAGTCCCGGCCCAGGTTGCCCAGCGCGCTGAGAAAGGTGATCGGATTTTCGCCCTGCAGGCTGGACAGCTTGCTCATATCGCTCTCGATCACCTGCCGGTTTTCCGGCAGATAGAACCACATGGTGCGACCGTCGGAGACGATTTCCTGAGGCGCCGGCTCGCGGTATTCCCAGCGGAACATGGCGGAGCCGTTCTGCGCGCCGTCCCGGATAAATCTGAAGCTGACCGATCCGGATCCGTGCTGGGTACGGTCGATGGAGGCGATATGCGATTGCTGCAGAAATTCCGCCTGAAAATCGTCGATGCGCGCCCCTTCGGCCTGCTGCGGGTCGCTTCTGAACGGGCGTTCCAGCGCCTGCAGCACCTCCGGCAAGGCGGCGCTTTCGTCGGCAAGCGCCGAACCAAAGCAGCCGAACAGGATCAGGGCCAGCGGGATCAGCCTTCTCATAGTCGTCTCCTGACGTTGATGCGGTTATGGAAAAAAATGATGATATCAGGGGGAGGGCGGCGGAGCAACACCGGTCAAACGTCCGCTTGCGACAATCTGCTGCAGGGATTGCGCGGCAACCTGAAAAAAGACCGCGCCTTCGAGCAGCACCCCCTGGGCCGAACGGCATTCGAGCCGCGCCTGCAGCGCAAACGCGCCGGGCGCTTGGCAGCTGTCCCGCCAGTGCCGCTCCAGCTCCTGCCGGCTGCCGGTCAGAAAGGTCGGCGGCAGCGGCAGCGCGCGGAGTTGCAGCCGGTCGTCGAGACTGGCCAGCACCCCTGAAGCGAAAATGTTGCCGACCTCTTTGAGGGTCGAGCGCAAAG